>NZ_QJSX01000003.1 GCF_003217515.1 Deinococcus yavapaiensis KR-236
GGAATGCGGGCGCCGAGCGAGTGGAAGCGTTCGGGGTTTTTGAGGAACTCCACGACTTCCACCAAGTCCGCTTTGGCTTCGTCGCATCCCGCCACCTCTGAAAACGTCACCTTGACTTGCCCTTCGGTGAAAACGTGGGCGCGAGAGCGACCGAAGTTGTTGTTGGCGCCGCCGCCCGCGCCGCCGCGCATGGAGCGCCAAAACACGAAGAGGATGAGGCCGAGCAGGACGATTGGCAACAAAGACGTCAACCACGAAAGGGAATTGCCCGTGCGCCGAACGACGACGTCCGCGCCCGCCGCGCGCATTCGCTGCAGCAAGTTGGGCGTCGCCTGCACCGCGATGTTCTCCTCGCGGTCGGCGCCCCGAATTCGCACGTTGGCGTTGCCGAGCGCGTCCAGGGTGACGGATTGGACACGGCCCGCGTCCAAGTCGCGTAGGAAGTCGCCGACCGTGTACGGTGCCTGCGCCGTCGCCGCGCCCAAAAGCAGCAGGAAGAAAAAGACGCATCTCAGCGTTTCACGCATGCCTTCATGCTAGTACGCGCCGCGCGAGGTGAAACTCGTACCTCTTGCATTTAGGTGAACGTTCCGGCGAAGAACACTTCAGAAAGTGGTCAGTCACGCGTCAGACCTCATTCGTACGCTGACCGTATGAAGAACGTTATGCTTCTCACCCTTGGCGCGCTGGCTCTCAGCGCGTGTACCGTCGCCGTGCGGCCCGGCGTGTCCGTGACCGCTTCGAGCAGCAACCTCATCGCCGATCTGCAACCGGACCGCGGCGAGGGCAGCACCTACTTCGTCGGGGAGCGTGTTCGCTTCCGCTTCACGACGCGCGCGTCCGGCTACGTCACGCTCGTGTCCCTGGATCCCGACGGGTACGGCAACGTCCTCGTGCGCGACACGTACGTTCCGGCGGGCACGACCTTGTTTCCTCGCCCGAGCGACGCCTTCACCTTCGACCTCACGCCGCCGCGCGGCGTTCAACGCGTGCGCGCGATCTTCACCACGAATCGTGCCACCGCGCAGATCGTGTTCAGCGGGCGCTACGACCAGAACGGCTGGCGGACGTACACCGACACGTACCTGCAACCCGTCGGCGCGTCGCAGCGCGACGTCGCCGAGACGTTCTTCACCATCCGCTGACCGTACGTTCGACGACGACCGCCCGACGAGGCGGTCGTCGTTCGCGTTACACTCGCTGGCATGAGCCTCACGTTCCGCGATGCCGGCGAGCGCGTCGACGCGTACATCTCGCAGTTCAAGGAAGGATACTTTCCGCCGCTCCTCATGCTGGCGCGCCTCACCGAGGAAGTCGGCGAGGTCGCGCGCGTCGTGTCGCACTTCAGCGGCAAGACACCGAAGCCCGGCGAGGACGAGGGCGACTTGGAAGCCGAGCTCGCCGACTTGCTGTTCGTGATGATCTGCATGGCCAACGAGCGCGGCTTGAGCCTGGAGCGTGGATTCGACCGCGTCATGACGAAGTTCGAGACGCGCGACAAGGACCGCTGGACGCGCAAGGACGCCGATGAGTGATCCTCGCTATCCTATCGGCCGACCGAACTTGACGAGCGCGTTGACGCCTCGAGGGCGAACGGCCTGCATCGACCGGATCGCCGAGCTTCCCGGCCGTTTTCGAGCCGCGCTGGGTGACTTGAGCGACGAGCAACTCGACGCGCCTTACCGCGAGGGCGGCTGGACGCTGCGGCAGCTCGCGCATCACGTGCCCGACAGTCACCTCAACGCGTACGTCCGCACGAAGCTCGCCCTCACCGAGGACGCTCCGACCATCAAGCCGTACAACGAGGAAGCCTGGGCGAACTTGCCCGACAGCGTGAAACCCATCGAGCCCTCCTTGCAACTGCTCGAAGCGCTGCACGAGCGTTGGACCTCCTTGCTGAGGTCGCTTCCCGACGAGGCTTGGGCGCGCACGTTCGTTCACCCCGAGTCGCGCCGCTCGTACACGCTCGACGAGTTGGTGCAACTGTACGCTTGGCACGGCGAGCACCACTTGGCCCACGCCTCGACGTTGAGGACCGCGCGCCAATGGTGAAGGCCGTTTGGCTTGGCGGCGTAAGGTGTCCGAAACGCCCTTTGCCGTGCCTTCACCTTAGTACAATCCTCCTTTGGTTATGACGGCGATTCCCGAGGTTCCAGCCTCTTTCGAGACGAACAACGACATCAAGAAGGTGGGCTTCATCAGCCTCGGGTGCCCGAAGGCCCTCGTGGACTCGGAGCGCATCCTCACGCAACTGCGCGCGGAAGGGTACCAAATCGCGCCGACATACGAGGACGCCGACACCGTCATCGTGAACACCTGCGGTTTCATCACGCCCGCCGTGGAAGAGTCGCTCAGTGCGATCGGCGAAGCGCTCGACGCGACGGGGAAAGTCATCGTCACGGGCTGCCTCGGCGAGCGGCCCGAGCAGATCTTGGAGCGTCACCCGAAGGTCGCGGCCATCACGGGTTCTCAGGACGTGGAGGGCGTCATGAGCGCCATTCACGATCTCATTCCGCCCGACACGAATCCTTTCACGAGCCTCATTCCCGGCGACGTGAAGCTCACGCCGCGCCACTACGCGTACCTCAAGATCGCCGAAGGCTGCAACCACAAGTGCGCGTTTTGCATCATCCCCAAGCTGCGCGGCCTGCAAGTGTCGCGTGACGCGGGCGAAGTCTTGTACGAGGCGTTTCGCTTGATCGCCGCGGGAACGAAGGAGATCATGGTGATCTCCCAGGACACGTCCGCGTACGGCGTGGACATTCGTCACCGTGACAGCGAATTCCAAGGCGAGCAGGTGCGGGCGCACCTCACGGACCTCGCCGTGAAGCTCGGCGAGATGGGCGCGTGGGTGCGCATGCACTACGTCTACCCGTATCCGCACGTCGACAAGATCGTGGAGCTCATGGCGCAGGGCAAGATCTTGCCGTACCTCGACGTGCCCCTTCAGCACGCTTCGCCGAACGTCTTGCGCGCGATGCGCCGTCCGGGCGCGGGCAAGCAACTCGAGACCATCAAGCGCTGGCGCGACATCTGCCCGGACCTCGTCATCCGCTCGACGTTCATCGTGGGGTTTCCCGGCGAGACCGAGGAGGACTTCCAGATGCTGCTCGACTTTTTGGAGGAAGCGCGCCTCGACCGCGTGGGCGCCTTCACCTACTCCGAAGTCGAGGAGGCCGACGCGACGCGCTTCGAAGGCCGCGTGCCCGAGGCCGTCAAGGAAGCGCGCCTCGCGAGGTTCATGGAAGTCGCTCAGCGTATCTCCGCCGAAAAGCTGCAGGAGAAGGTCGGCCGTGAGCTGGACGTCATCGTCGACGAGTTCAACGACGACGAGGACGACGAGCTTCCCGGCACGAAGCTCGTGGGTCGCACGAAGGGTGACGCGCCCGGCATCGACGGGCAAGTGTACGTGTACGCGGGCGAGTTCGCCGGGCAGGTCAAGATCGGCGACATCGTGAAGGTTCGCGTGGAGGACGCCGACGAGTACGACCTCTACGGCGAGGTGACGAGCCTCGTCGATTGGCGTCCGAACGTGCCGCAACTCGGTCACTTCGGCAAGCACTGAGAAGAGCGAAAAGCGAGCGCGGAGCGAGAGTACGAGTCGCTCCGCGCTCGCTTTTCGCTTCGCCGCTACACTGAATCATGCGCTTTCTCGCCTTGAGCTCGGTCCTCCTCGTCGGCACGTCGCTCGCGGCCCCCTTGGGCGTCTTCTCGGGCAGAGTCGGCTCGTTCGACGTCGTGATGAAGCTCGACGAGCCGACGTCCGATTGGAGCGTGTCGAACAGCACGTACTTCTACACCTCCAAGGGACTCGACGTTCCCCTCGCGTACCGGCGAAGCGGCTCGAACGTCACCGTGAACGAATATGCCGCCTTCGAACTCGGGGCGGACGAGCGCAAGGCCACGGCGACCTTTCGAGGCACCTTGAGCGGCGATTCGTTTCGGGGAACGTGGAGCACGACGGACGGAAAGCGGACCTTGCCGTTCACCTTGAAGCGCGTGAACGTCGCGACGCTTCCCCTCGCGCTGCCGTCCTCGCCGGGCTTGTTGGCCTTGCGAGCGAAGGATCCGTACAACTTCGTCAAAGTGAACCGCGCGTTCGTCGTCGCCAAGCGTGCGGGCGACGTGACGTGGCTGCGCGAGCCTCGCTCCGGGGTAACGTACCCGCGCTTGCCGAGCGGCGCGGCCGTGAACGCGGCTTTGCAGGACCGGCAACTGCAGGACGTGCAATACGCGTTGTCGTGCCTGTCTGACTTGAGCCAGCGCAGCGACATCGACTTGCAGGAAGGTTGGGAGCAAGACGTCACCATCACCTACCGCTCGGCCACCTTGCTGAGCGTACGCTCGGACGTCGGTTATTACTGCGGCGGCGCCCACCCCGACGCCTACATCGACGGGTTGACGCTGAACGTGCGGACGGGCCGCGCCTTGAAACTCACCGACTTGTGGCCGACGCTCACCGCGAAGTCGCTCGACGCGGAGTACAGGCGCGGCTTCAAGCAAGAGGGCGAGCCGCCGTGCGAAGAGACGCTCTCGAATCGAGCCGCCGTGACCTTCGAGGATTACCGCGCCTTCCTGACGAAGGACGGCGTGACTCTGTGGCCGACGTACGTGCCGCACGTCGCCGCTCCGTGCGCGGTCGAAGTGACGATTCCCTTCGCGCGTCTCGGGCGAGGCGGCAGCCTCGCTCCGCGCTGAGATGCTGCTGTCGGTCGACTGGGATTACTACAGCGGCACCGTCGAACACACGTTCGACGCGCCGATTTGGGGTTCGCGCGACCGCGAGGAGGACCGCGTCGAGGCGTGGCGAGCGCGGGCGCGCAAGCGGGGCGGGGCAGACTGGGAGGTGCTCGCCGAAGACTTCCCTTTGCACGGCGATCCCACCGGACTCTCGCGGTACATGGGAAGACCGACCTTCGTGGCGTGGAGTCACGCTTCCGCTTGGGCGTGGCTCGAACGCTTTCCGCGGCGCGAGGTCGTGAACTTCGACAGTCACCACGACTTGTACAGCTCTTCGGGCGATCCCGAGCGCGTGCGGCCCGGCAACTGGGCGGGCCTCGCCCTGAAGCGCCAGCTCGTCACGCGCTACACGTGCGTCTACCCGGCGTGGCACGAGAACGTGCGGGTCGCCGAGGGCTTCGACCTCGGTCGCACGCGCGGCGAGATCGAGCAGGCTCGGCCCGACGTCGCGCCTTTCGTGGCCTTGAGCAGAGGAGACGCCCTGCCGCCCGCCGAGAGCGTCGAGGCCGTGCTGCTCGTGCAGTCGCCGTCTTGGACGAATCCCGCGCATGACGATGTATTTCTCGATCTCGCCTCCCGCTTGGACGCCGAGGAGCTGACCGCGCCTTATCGCCGTTCCTTCAACGAACGTTTCTGATGTTGCGCACGAGGATCACGCCGAGCATGAAGAACGCCGCCGCCAAGCCGAACACGAGGACGTAGCCGAGGTTGTCGCCGCGCCCGTTCCCCCAATCGAGCAAGAATCCTTGCGGCGCGCTCGACAGTTGCGGCGCGACCGCCGCCACGTGCCACACGCCCATGTCGCGTGCGTAACTCTTCGCGCTCGGCAAGGCGTCCGCGCCGAGCGCCCAATCGACGGAGTTGAACGCCCCGAAGCCGAAGCCGAACACGACGGCGAGCGCGAGGGCGACGGGAAGGTTCGGCGCGACCAAGAACAGCAAGGCGCACGTCGCCATGAGGGTGCCCGCGACGTAGATGACGGGCTTGCGGCCGAAACGGTCGGCGAAACGGCCTGCCGTGAGGGCGGTCGTGACGCTTCCGGCGATGATGCACACCAGCATGACGCTCGTGAGCGTCGCCGCGTTCGCCCGCTGTCCGAGGACGTCACCCATGTAGAACTGGATGAACGGCTGGACGCTGTACTGCCCGAGGCTGAAGAAGACGCGCGTGACGAACACCCACAAGAAGGCGTTGAAGGTGAACAATTGCCACACCGACAACTTCTCGCCTTGTTCGCGCTGCACGGGAGGCGGTTCCGGCACGAAGCGCACGGTGATGCTCGCCGCCACGAACAGCACGACGGCGACCAAAGCGAACGACGCGAGCGCCGGAAGCTTCAAGGCGCTCACGACGAGGAACGCGATCGCTCCGAGCAGTTGCCCGCTCGCCTGCAAGAACGCCATCGCGCCGCTCGCTCGTCCGCGCTGCTCGGGCGCGACGAGTTGCGGAATGAGGGCGGTGTACGGCGCCGTCGCGAGGTTGTTGCCGAACTGAACGATCATGTACCCGAGAAAGTACACGACGTAGCCCGTGAAGCTATCCAGCAGTATGGACGCGCCGCCCATGACGGCGAGCCCGAGCACATTGATCAGCATGCCGGCGCGCAGCAAAGCCATGCGCTTGCCGACGCGGTCGGAGTACGCTCCGACGATGGGCGGCAAGACGAGCGCGACGATGGCGCCCGTGCCGAGCAGCAAGCCGAGGTACGAGCCTTTGGCGGCGTCACCGACGAAATGCGAGACGTTGGCGGGAATCAAGATGAGCAGCAGCAACAGCCAGTGGAAGCTCGTGCCGAACCAGAAAGCCGACAAGGCGAAGTGGTTGACGGCACGCGTCGGAATTTCGGCGCTCGGGGTGCTCATGTGAGGCCACTGTATCGTGCGGCGTGGCCGCTCAGGTCTTGGCGCGCACGAGCGCGGTGTAGAGGTGGTGCCCTTCGTGCTGCAGCCAGAACTCCAGCCAGCCCGCCAGCGTCTTCGTACCGAACACGCCGTGCGTGCCGATTCGCTGCCAAGCTTCGGGCGGCAAGGCGCGCAGTTCCGCGAGAAGCTTGCGGCGCTCCGCCTCGAAATCCTGCAGCAACTGCGCCTTCGACTTCGCCGTCCACACCGCCGTGTCGGGATGCGTGTCCGGGTTGAAGCGCGTGAACTTCGGGTCGTCCTGCGAAAGAATCCACCCGACGCGCTCGCGCATCGCGTCGTGGAACTGCCCGAGGTGCGCGAGGTTCGCGTGCGCGCTCCACTTGCCGGGCACGCGCTCTTCCTTGAGGCGCTCTTCGGTCACGTCGTCGAACAAGTTGTGGACGAGCGCGAGGTTCGCTTCGAATCGGTCCAGCACAGCCGAGGGTTGGCTCATGGCCGCAGCATACGCTTCAGAGCGCTCTTCACTCCACGTTCTCCAAGTGAAGCAGCGTTCCTCGCGACACGTCGCCTTGAATGGCGACGAAGTCGAAACGACACGGCACGTCGTCGCGCCCGAAGGTCTTGTGGAGAAAGAAGGCGGCGGTGCGACGCAGCAAGGCGAGTTTGCGCGCCGTGAGCATCTCGGCGGCCGCGCCGTGCGACGTGGCGTGGCGGTGCTTGACTTCCGTGAACACGACCACGCCCTTTTGCCGTGTGACGAGGTCCAGCTCACCGCCAGGCACGCGAAAGTTGCGGGCGAGCAACTCGTGTCCCTCGTCCAGCAGGTGCTTCAAGGCGAGGTCCTCGGCGTCCGCACCTTTCAAGCGTCGTCTCGAAAGGGAAGGACGGCGAGCCATGTCGCGAAGTCGGGCACTGCCCATGTCGCGCCGGCGTCCACGAGAGCGTCCGCGCTTTGCGTCGTCGTGATGCCGCACACGAAGCAACCCGCCTGCGCCGCGCTTCTCACTCCGCTGATGGCGTCCTCGTGCGCGAGGCACACGGTCGGCGGCAAGCCCAGCAGGTCCGCGCCCTTCAAGTACGGCTCGGGGTGCGGCTTGCCCCGCTCGACGTCCGATCCGAGCACGCGCGCCTCGAAGCGTCCCGTGAGGCCGAGGGCGTCGAGACCGAACTCGACGTTTTGCTCGTCGGCGCTCGTCACGAGGGCGTACGGAATGCCTCGGTCGTCGAGCAAGTCGAGGTACGCGCCGAGGCCCGTCACTTCACGCAGGGCGCCCAGGGCGAGGTCTCGGTAGCGCTCCTCTTTCGCGACGTGCAGGGCGAGCGCCTCGGCCGCCGACGGCGCGCGTCCCGTGAGGCGCTCCATGATCTCGGGATTGCGGCCCCCGTCGACTTTCGTGTCGAGGTCGTGATCGCTGAGGTCGAGCTTCAAAAGTTCGCGCGCCACCTCGCGCCACGCCAGGCGATGAAACGCGTTGTTGTGTGTCAGCACGCCGTCCATATCGAACAGCACGCCGCGCGGCCAAGGAAGGAACGTCGTCACGAGGACACTATAAACAGCTTGTCTGAACGCAAGCGGGAGGCCCAAGTCGGGCCTCCCGCTTGCGAGGAGATGTCAGACGTCCTTGCGCTCGAAGGTGAACACGGACAGCAGGCCGAAGCCGACCGTGTAGATGGCGAGCAGGATGAGCGAGCGCGTGACTGCGCTGGGGTCGGGCTGCACGTACGCGTCGAGGTGCGTCGTGAGCAGCAGTTGCTGGAAGTTGATGGGGAACACCACCAGCAGCCGCATGAGCAGCAGCGTCGCGATGGTCGCGAGGGCCGCCGCCGCCGTGTTGAGGTACAGCACGCCGAACAGCAAGGCGAGGGCCGCGATCGGCATCAAGGTCGCCGCGGCGAGCAGGAAGCCGCGCACGATGTCGCCGAGGGCGGCGCTCGGAGACAACAGACCTTGCCCCACGAACCCGGTCGCACCGAAGCCCGTTCCACCCGCGAACTCGGCGAAACCGAAGCGAGCCCCGGCGAGCAGGCTGGCCAGCAGCAGCACGCCGACGAGCAGCAGCGGATACGTGAGGGCGGTGAGCAGCTTCGCGGCGAGCAGCTTGCTGCGGCTCAAGGGACGCAGCAGCAGCGGCGCGAGGGTGCCGCTGCTGATTTCCGAGCCGATCAGTTCGGCGCTCGTGACGGCCACGAAGATCGGCAGCAGGAATTGCGCGGCGGTGATGAGGGCGAGGGCGGGTACTTGCCAGCCGCTCACGAGAATGAGGTTGTACACGTCTTGCAACCTCGGCGCGAAACTCCAAATCCACGGCAGAAGCACCGCCACGATCAGCGCGAGCCGAACGGAGCGAAAGCCGATCAGCTTGCGGTACTCCAACGCGATCAAGCTCAGCATACGAATTTCACCTTTTGAACGTCACCTTTCCCCGGGTCACTTTTCCAGCCGCTCGCGGTAGTACTCGTAGAGGTCGAACAAGTCGGGCGCGGCTTCCAGCACGCGCACGCCCTCGAACGCGAGCCGCGCGAGAACGTCGGGCACGAACGCTTCGTCGCGAAGCTCCGCGACGGCGTACGGAGTGCGAACGGTCGCGCGGTTGACGAAATCGAGGGTGCTCATGATCGACGCCGCGCGGCTCGGATCGTCGACACGAAAGCGGAAGGCGCTGTGGCGCGCGCTCAAGTCCACGGTGTCCACGAGACGCCCGCCCGCCAGGATGCCGACGGTGTGCGCGTACGCCGCGATTTCCCTCAAGTGGTGCGACGACAAGATGACGGCGCCGCCCGACGCGGCATGGTCCGACACGATGCGGTGAATGAGGCCGATTCCGAGCGGGTCGAGTCCCGACGTCGGCTCGTCGAGGATCAGCACTTCCGGCTGCGCGAGAATGGCGCTCGCCACGCCCAGCCGCTGCCGCTGCCCCAGCGAGTACTCGCCGACCCGGCGGTCCGCCATGCGCGTGAGCTCCACGAGCGCGAGCACTTCACGAATGCGCGCGTCGTTCACGCGCGCGCCGCGCGCACCTTGCGAAGCGAGACGCGCGTGAAGTCGCAAGTTCTCGGCCCCCGTGAAGCGCGTGTAGAACTTCGCGGGCGCTTCCACGACCGCTCCGAGCGTGGCGCGCGCCCGGCTGCCTTCCTCGTGGACGTTGCGTCCCATGAGGGTGACTTCGCCGCTGGAGGGAAACGCGAGGCCCGTGATGCAGCGAATGAGCGTCGTCTTGCCCGCGCCGTTGGGTCCGGTGAGCGCGAAGACTTCTCCGCTGCTCACCGTGAGGTCGATGGAGTCGAGAATGGGAACGCGCCCGTAACGTTTACTGAGTCCGCGCACGACAACGGCCGGTTGCCCGTCGCCGCGCACGCCGGACGAAAGCACTCCTCGTTCTTGGATCACAATTCAGCTTAACAAAGTCTTGAGGCGCCTCGACCGGGAAACTTCACGGCCGTCGAGAATTCGAGCCGATCAGCTCGGCCGTTCGACGCGGTGGAACGTCTCGCGCAGGATGCGGCCCGGGAACTTGCGCATGAAGTCCACGGTGGACAACGCTTGCGTGCGGTGCTGCGCGATCGCCTTGAGCTTGCGTTCCAAGTACGGCGACGCGTCCATCTCGACGTTCGGCGGCAGGTACGCCTCCAAAAGCTTGGGATCCTCGGGCGGCGGGCCCGCGTAGAACCACAACTCGGGCCGCTCGTCGAGCGATTCGAAGGCTCGCCGCACGGCGGCGGACGTCGCGACGTGATCGGGGTGGCCGTTGCTGCCGTTGGGAGGAAAGGTCAGGACGACGTGTGGCCGCAACTCGCCAATGGCGTTCGCCGCGACGCCCGCGAGCTCCGAGACGTCCACGTCCTTCAGGCCACCGTCCGGGTACGTCAGGTGACGGTGTTCCTGCACGCCGAGCACGCCGAGACATGCGCGAAGCTCGGCTTCGCGAAGCTCGGCGAGTTCCTGGGGCGAGTTGGCGAGGCCGAGCGTGCGACCTTTCTCGCCGCGCGTGAGGGTCACGAGCGCGACGCGCTCGCCCGCGTCCGTCGCGCGCATGATGAGGCCCGCCGCGCCGTATACCTCGTCGTCCGGGTGCGGCACGATCAACAACAGGTTCGTAGAAGCCGAAGTCGTCATAGGCGGCAACGTACCACTTCCGCGCGCCATTCGCCTGAAGGTGAACGACCTGCGCGCGTCAGGAGAAGCATCTCGAATGTCAGGCTTCATCTAACCTTTATAATGATGGGGATGCTCCGCCTTTCCATTCCTTCACCGCGGCGAGCGCGCCCAGCCCGAACTCGCTTCGCGGTGGGCGCGCTCGCCGCGGTGAGGTGATCGTGGCGAGCGCGGCAGACTTCGTGCACTTGTCGTGGCGCGGCTTGCGGGCGCGGCGAGTGCGTTCGATCCTCACGATGGTCGCCGTGGCCGTCGCCACGGCGGGCCTCACGGTCTTCTTGTCGCTCGCCGTCGGTTTGCGCGCCGCCGTGAACGCGCAAGTGAACAGCATCCGTCCGCAACTGCAAGTCTCGCGGGCGGGACTGTTGCAGTCCCTCGCGCCGCCGCCCGACATGAGCGAGAGCGTGGTGCGGCAAGTCGAGGCGCAACGAGCGTCGTTGCAGCTCACGCACGTCACGCCCGTCATCTTGGCGCCTCAGGAGCGCGGCGGGCTTCACGTCACCCTTTACGGGATTCCGGCGTCGGCAGGGTTTCAGCGCGTCTATCCTTACGTCCGGGCGGCGAGCGGCCGAATGATGCGGCCGGAAGACGAAGACGCCTCGGTCGTCGTGCTCGGCGACGCCGTCGCTCGCCGCCTCGGGGTGCGCGTCGGGGACGCCGTGGATCTCACGGTGCGCGAGCGCGTGAACGTCGTCGGCGTGATGGAGCGTACTTCCACCCTCACGGACGCCTTCGTGATCGCGCCGCTCGGCACTCTGCAACGCGCCTTGGACGTTCCGGGTTTCGTGTCGCTCGTCGCCGTGGAAGTCGCCCGCGACGCGGACGTGCCCTTCGTCGCGCGAAAGCTGACGGAGCGAGTCGACGCCGAGGTGCACACGCAGCGCGCCGCACGTGAAGTCGTCGCTCGGCTGCTGCGAGGCGTGGACGCCTCGCAGTGGGCGCTCGCGAGCGTCGCCCTGCTGGTCGGCTTCCTGAGCGTCCTCACGACGATCACGATGGCGAGCTTCGAACGCCGCGTCGAGCTCGCCGTGCTTCGCGCCCTCGGCTTGCGGCCCGCCCAAGCGGCAGGGCTGATCGTCTTGGACGGCGTGCTGCTCGCGTGCGCGGGCGGCGCGGCGGGCTTGCTGGCCGGTTGTCTGCTGAGTTTCGCGCTCGGCCTCGTCACGGAGGTCACGCTCGGCGTGCGAGCCACCGTGACGACTTGGAGCGTCGTCTCGTCGGTCTCGGTCGTCAGCGTCCTGATCGGCGGTTTCGCGGCCTTGCCGGGCGCGTGGGCGGCGAGTCGGCGAGGCATTCCCGACGGCTTGAGGGCGAGCTGACGTGTCGACCTTCGCACGCTTCTTGTTGTCCCCGCCGCGCTGCCGCGACTTGACGTCGTTGCGGCGGGTCGTGCGCGGAAAGACGGTGCTGATCACGGGCGCGTCCTTCGGCATCGGCGAAGCCACCGCCAAGCTGTTCGGCGCGGCGGGCGCGCACGTCGTCCTCACGGCGCGCACGCAAGACAGGCTGCGCGAGGTGGCGCGCGCCGTGGAAGCGGCGGGCGGACGCGCGACCGTCTTGCCGCTCGACCTTTCGCGTCCGCACGACGTCGACGCCTTCGTCGAGACGTTGCTGCGACTGCATCCACGGGTGGACGTCGTGATCAGCAACGCCGGGAAGTCCATTCGGCGCTCGGCCCTCCTCGCCCGTGAACGGCGCGACCTCGAACGCTCGCTCGCCGTGAACTTCACGAGTCCCGCCGCGCTGCTCCTCGCCTTGCTGCCGAGCATGATCGCGGCGGGCGGCGGGCGGATCGTGAACGTCTCGACGGTGTCCGCCAAGCCTCCCGCCGCGCCGAGATGGGCGTCGTATCAAGGCAGCAAGGCGGGCTTCGACGTGTGGCTCGGCAGCGTCGCCGGGGAGATCGAACCGCTCGGGGTGCGCGTTGCCAGCGTGTACTTGCCGCTCGTGAGAACGCGCATGAGCGCCGCGAGCGGTCTGTACGACCGACTGCCCGCCCTCACGCCGCTCGACGCCGCCTGGGTCGTCGCGGGCGCCGTCGTGACGCCGCGTCGCCGCGTCGCCCCGTGGTGGCTGGGCGCGCAGGAACTCGTCTCGCTGCTGCTGCCCGGCGTCGTGAACGCGGCGCTGAGCCGCGCCGAGGCGTACGAGCGGCGCCGTGAAGCGAGCGGCGGATCGGGGAAGACGCCGTGAGCGTGCTGGCGGCGCTCGCTTCGACGGGTCTGTTGAGAAGCCGGCCCGTGAGCGCGGTGCGTCAAGCCGTCAGGGTCGCGCTTCGGCACGGCCCGAACTTGTACGCTCTCGCTGCCTGGACGGCCGCGCGCTTTCCCGACCGAACCGCGCTCGTCGAGCTCGACGGATCGACGTCGTACCGAGCCCTCGTCGCGAGAGCGAACGTGCTCGCCGACGCGCTGACCGCCCGCCTTTCCGGGAACGGAACGGTCGGGTTGCTGATGCGTAACCACGCGACGTTCGTGGAGGCCCTTTTGGCTTGCGAGCGCGACGGGCGGCGCGTCGTGCTTCTCAACACGACGTGGTCCGCCCGCGAGGTGCGCGAGGCGTGCGAGCGGCACGACGTTCGACTGCTGCTCGCCGACGACGAGTTCACGGGCGAGCGCCGCGAAGACGACACGCCCGCTTGGTCCACTTCCGAGATGCGTGCCCTGCGACGCGACGATACGCCGCGCCGCGCCGCGCGGCGCGCGAAGAGCGGCCTCGTCGTTCTCACGTCGGGCAGCACGGGACCTCCCAAGGCGGTCGAGCGACGCTCGAAGTCGTTGCTCGTCCTCCCGATCCTCGCGCACCTCGCGTCTCACCTGCCGCTGAGAATGCACGCGCCGACCCTGCTGACCCTCCCGATGTTCCACGGGCACGGTCTCGCGGCGCTCGCCTGCGCCCTCGCGCTCGCCGCTCCCTTGCACGTCTTCGAGCGCGGCGCGACCGAGGCGTTCGCCCGGGTGCTCGCCGAGCGCGACATCGAGGTGCTCGTCCTCGTTCCGACGATCCTGCACCGTCTGATCGACGTGGACGCGCGGGCTCCCGAACTGCGCGCGATCGTGTGCGGATCGGCGCCGTTGCGCGCCGCCCTCGCGCGGCGCGCCCTGTCACACTTCGGCCCGGTCTTGTTCAATTTGTACGGCTCGAGCGAGGCGGGCCTCGTTTCCCTCGCCACGCCTTCGCGGCTGCTCGCCGCGCCCGATTCGGTCGGTCGCGTCTTGCCGGGGGTGCGTGTGTCGGTTCGGCGGCGCGACGGAGCGTGCGCCCCGCCGAGCGAACTCGGTGAAGTCGTCGTGCGAAGCCCGCTCGTCGTGTCCTCGCTTTCAGGGGGAGAAGTCGCTACCGGCGATATCGGTCGGCTCGACACGTCGGGCTGGTTGCATTTGGAGGGACGCCTCGACGACCTGCTGATTTGCGGCGGGGAGAACGTCTCGCCCGAGGCCGTCGAAGTTCGCGTCGAGACCTTGACGTACGTGCGGGCGTGCGCCGTGTTCGGTTTGCCCGACGAGGAGTACGGCCAAGTGCTCGGGATGCTGGTGGTGTCCGCCCCGGAAGTTCCCGAGGCCGCCGTTCGCTTGCGAAGCGACCTCGCCCGCCTCTTGCCGAAGGCCCTTCGGCCAAAAGAGGTCACGTTCGTTGCCGAGTTGCCGCGCACCGCTTCCGGCAAACTCGACCGCGCACGAGTGCGACGTTTGGGCGACCGTGTGTGATCGTCCTCGATCTTCGGTACACTGTACGGGGCTTCATAGACCCTTGAAGTAAGAATGGTGTGAATTCGCCGTACCCACGTTTGGCAAGCGCGCCGCGCTCCTCATCTCCCGCCCTTCGTTTTCCCGAGGCTTTCGTGACTCACCCTCCTCAACCGAATTCACTCGTCACGCCGCCCGCGCTCGATGACCCGCTGTACAAGGTCCTGATCGAACGCAGCGCCGAGATGTACGCCTTAATCGACGAGCACCGCCACGTGCGGTACTTCAACGCGGCCGCGCGCTGCTTCTTCGGCGACGCGAACCTCGCCCGCCTTCGACCAGGGCAAGACGATGGGATATCGGTCTTGGACCTCGTGCATCCCGACGACAGCGTTCGGTTGCAACCCACCTTGCGCAACTTGCTGCTCGGCGTCACCACACCCCTGTCGCCCTTTCGCGTGCAAGACGGCGGCGGCCACTGGCGTTGGTTCGAGGGCACCGTCGTGAATCTGCTGAACGAGCCCGCCGTGCGTGGCTTGCTGCTCAGCGGGCACGACGTCACGGAACGCGTGCAGTCCGAACAGCGGTCGAAGGCCTTGGAGCACTTCACGAACGCCCTCACCCGCGCCCGTGACACCGAGGAGGTCGTGCACACCATCTTGCACGAAGGCTTGGAAGCGATCGGCGCGCGCGCGGGCGGCGTCACCCTCGTGAGCATGGACGACGAGTCGCGCGGCGAAGTCCTCGGAACGGTCGGGTACCCCGAGCGAATCGAACGTCCCTTTCGGAGGTTCAGTCTTCAAGCGGCCATTCCCGTCGCGGACGCCGTTCGTACGGGAAGCGACCTCTTCCTCACGGTCGAGGACTGGAACGTGCAGTATCCGCACTTGCGTCACGCGCGCTCCAACGGCACCGGCAGCAACGCCGTGCTTTCCTTGAAGACGGAAGGCAAGGTCATCGGCGCGCTCACCTTGACCTTTCACGAAGACCGAGCGTTCAGCGAAACGCGGCGGCGCTTCCTCGGGGTCGTCGCCGCTCAATGTGCGCAAGCGCTGCACCGCGCCGAGCTCAACGCCCGCTTGCAACGACATGAACGCCGCTACCGCAAACTCGCCGAGTTCAGCTCGGACATCTTGACCCTCGTGGACGCCGACGGCACGATCGTGTACCAAAGTCCGTCCATCGAACGCATCCTCGGGTACACCGCCAACGAGCGCCTCGGTCACGACGCCTTGGAAGGCATCCATGCCGACGACGTCGAGGAAATCGCTCACCTGTTCCGCGAAGTCTGCGCCGAGCCGAGAGCGACGATTCTCGCGACGTACCGCTTTCGCCACAAGGACGGCCGCTGGGTGTGGCTGGAGTCGACGTGCACGAACTCGCTGCACGACCCCGACGTCGACGGCATGATCATCCACTCGCGCGACGTCACGCCCCGCAAACTCGCCGAGGAAGCCGTGCACGCCCAACTGCGCCGCTTTCAGCAACTCGTCGCGCTCACGAGCGAGTTCGCCGATCAACACTCCACGACCTCCATCGTTCAAAAAGCTTTACGGCGCTGCCTGGACCTCACCGAGTACCAGTACGGCGTTTACTTTCCGAAACTCGGCGACGCCTTGGCCGAACCGATGTTCGTCGGAGAGCAAGCCGAGCGTATGCTCAGTTACACCTTGCCGCTCGTTCATCGGCACCGCCAAGGCGTGATCGGACACGCTTCCAGAACGCACGAGGCGATCTTCTTGGATCACGACGTGCCCGTCCTGACGCCGCCCGAATCCCTGCCGCGCGCCGTATGGACCTCGCTCGCCTTCCTGCCGGTCGTCGTGAAGGACGTGGCGCAAGGCTTCCTCGCCTTCGGAACGAACGAGGCCGTGAAGGTCAGCCAGGAGACGCGCCGCCTGCTCGCCAGCGTCGCCGAGCAGATGAGTCGAGCGATCGAACGCAACGACCACCTGCACGAACTGCAGCGCTCGCGCGAAGAAACGCTGCGCGCCATCGGCCTCGTGCTGGAGTACCGCGATTACGAGACGGCGGGCCACACGGACCGCGTCGTCAGGCTCGCCGACCGCCTCGGTCGCGCTCTGGATTTCAGTCCGAGCGACTTGGAGGCGTTGAGGTGGGGCGCGTACTTGCACGACGCGGGCAAGATCGCCATTCCCGACGCGATCCTCCTCAAGCCCGGCAAGCTCGACGCGCACGAGTGGGACGTCATGAAGCGCCACTCAAGACTCGGCTTCGACTTGCTTCGGCACATTCCGACGTTGCCGCGCGAGACGCTCGACATCGTGCTGTACCACCACGAACGCTGGGACGGCACCGGCTACCCCGCCGCCTTGAGCGGTCAAGCCATTCCGCTCGCGGCAAGAGCTTTCGCCCTCGTGGACGTGTACGACGCCCTGACGGACAAGCGCCCGTACAAACGCCCGTGGACGCACGAGGAAGCGCTCGCCGAGATCGAACGCACGACCGGAACGCATTTCGATCCGCGCGTCGCCGAGGCATTTTTGCACCTCATGCGCCAGGAAGCTTTCCAAGTTCCCTCGGCCGACCCCGAGCGTTCCACGCCAACCGCCGAACCGCTCAACGACTCGTGACGAGATTCGCCCCCGTCGGCATCGCGGGCGCTTGCCAGCGCGCCGCGGTTTCGAGAGCGTACCGAGCGAACGGGCGCGGCGGACGGCCCAGCAGGAACGTCGTCTCTTGGACTTCACGCGGCGACGTCTTCACCTTCACCCCGCCCAGCAAACGGTAGCTTTCGCGAAAATCCACGGCTTTACGCCCGCCGTACAACCGCTCGAAGAGAAGGG
Source organism: Deinococcus yavapaiensis KR-236 (assembly GCF_003217515.1). Lineage (NCBI taxonomy): Bacteria > Thermotogati > Deinococcota > Deinococci > Deinococcales > Deinococcaceae > Deinococcus > Deinococcus yavapaiensis. The sequence goes on from NZ_QJSX01000003.1 coordinate 17,249, forward strand.
CGGCGGCTTCGAAATCCGGCGCGTACGCCACGGAACGCCCGAGGGCCACGCTCCAAGCGGCCGCCGACTCCTCGCCCGTGAGGGACGTCGGGCCGACGAGCGAGTACGCGCCCGACGCCACCGAGCCGTCCAGCAGGGCCCTCGCCGCCGCGTCGCCGATGTCGCGGGTGTCTACGCGCGGCACGAGCCCCATGGGCAGGATGAAGCGGCCCGCGAGCAACTCCTCGCGAATCAGCTCGTCCATCTGAAAGTAGTTGCCGGGAGTCAGCACGACGGAAGTCGTACGTGACGTTCGCACGCGTTCGGCGATTCGAAGCTTCGGAATGTAATGCGGCATCATGCGCCCGAACAGCGTTCGCATGGCGAGACGCGTGAAGCGGTTGGCGCCGCCCGCATGCACGCCCGAGAAGACGAGACGGGTCTGCTCGCGCTCGCAAGCGGCGACGAAGTTCTCGGCGAGTTGCTCCTCGTCGGCGTCGTGCGGTGCCACGAAGAACGCGGACCGCACGCCCCGAAGTGCGCGGGCGACCGCGTCACGGTCTTCCAGCGTTCCGACGACGCGATCGACGTGCGCGGGCAACGCGTCGACCTTGTCGAGCGAGCGGACGAAGACGCGCACGGACGCGCCGCGTTCCAACAAGGCCCGCACGACTTGCGAGCCGACGGCGCCCGTCGCTCCCGCGACGAGAACGGGGCGTTGCGCATCGGATTCCTGAAGTTGATTCCTGGCGTTCATGACGACCTCCTTGCCTCTTGGCGTTCGTACGGTACGAAGCTCGCCCTGATCGGGGCGTGATCGGTAAAGCGAGCCGAGGCCCGGACCAAGGGCCTGATGCCGCGTTCGGCGATCACGGGCCGATCAGGGCCGTGGTCGTACCTTCGGATCACCTCGAAAGGAGGCCCTCATGAAACCTTCCCTGCGCCGCTTCTTCCTTCTCGCCTCGCTCGTCACGCCCGTCTCGCTGATCGGAGCGGCTTCGGCCGCGCCCGCCGTCCCGTCCGTCATGGTCGGAAGCTGGTTGTACGGCCGACTCTCGCCGATCGAGTACTACGACCGGGGCACGAACAAATGGCAAGACGCCAGCGGCGCGTCCGAGATCGTCACGTACCGCGCCGACGGCACGTACGAGCGAACCCGCCTGCTGTCACTGACGACGTTCAACTGCACGTCCAAGCTCTTCATCTACGAAAAGGGCACCGTGAAGATCGACGGCGACCGCCTCACGTACCAGCCACGCGAAGGCGTGAACAAGGGCTACACCTGCAAGCCGTCGAACAGTTGGAACACCACGCAGATCAACCCGGAAACGTACACGCTGCACTTCGAAAAGAACACGGTCGGGAAGGACGTGATGGTACTGCGAGGCAAGGAGTCCGAAGCGCACTACGGCCGCTACGACCGTTGACGTGCATGACGAGTGAGAGGAGGCCCACGCGCAAAGCGTGGGCCTCCTCTCACTCGAGGGTCGATCGACCGTTCTCGCACGAGCCCGCGTCAAAGCGAGCGGCAACCTCCGGGGCTGCTCCTTCACGATGGCCTTGCGCCTCCGCGACGTCGGCGTTCGGGCCGCCGAGCGCTCGATTCGGTCACCGCGCGTCGCGAAGGCGGCGCTATAATGAAGCGACCTTTAGGAAAGGAAGCCGGGGCGATGCTGGAGACGATGGCCTACGTACAACCATTCAGCGCGGCGGGAAGTCCTACCGGCCTACCGAGTGCGGCGTTGGTGGGCCGTGAGCACGAGCTGAACGCCTGCAGCGTCTTGCTGCGGCGTCCATCCGTGCCCCTGTTGACCCTGACGGGGCCCGGCGGGGTGGGCAAGACGCGCTTGGCGCTCGCCTTGGCGCAACTCGTACACGCCTCGTTTTCGGACGGTGCCGCCTTCATTCCGCTGGCGGCCGTTCAAACCCTCGAGCAGATCGTTCCGACCATGAACGAGGCGTTGGGCATCGAGCCGGACGGCAAGGACCCTCTCGTGGCCTTGACGGGCGCGTTGCGCGACCGCGACATGCTGCTGGTGCTCGACAACTTGGAACACCTGCCCGCCGTCGCGCCGCTGCTGCGTCACCTGCTGCAGCACGCGCCGCGAGTTCGCCTGCTCGCCACGAGCCGCGCGCCCATCCGCCTCACGGGCGAACACGAGTATCCGCTGTCTCCGCTCGGCCTTCCGGCACAAGGCGCCAGCTTGGACGCCGCGCGGGCATCCGAGGCGGTCGAACTGTTCACGCTGCGCGCCAAGGCGGTGAACCGCGCCTTCGAACTCGACGCGGGCAACGTGGACACCGTGTGCGACATCGTACGGCAACTCGAGGGCCTGCCCTTGGCCTTGGAACTGGCCGCGGCCCGTCTCAGGATCTTCTCTCTGGAGGCCCTGCACGCGCGCCTCGGACAAAAGCTCGCCTTGTTGGGAGGCGGACCGCGCGACCTTCCGGCTCGGCAGCGGACGCTGCGCGCCACCCTCGACTGGAGCTTCGGTCTGCTCGACGCCGACGAGCAGGATGTGCTCTTGAGACTTTCACCGTTCGTCGGAGGGTTCTCGCTCGACGCGGCGGAAGCCATCGCGGGCCGAGAAGACGTCTTGGACCTTCTCGCGTCCCTGCTGGAAAAAAGCTTGCTGGTACGCCGTCAAAACGACTTCGAAGCGCGGTTCGGCATGTTGGAGACCATCCGCGAGTACGCGCTCGAACGCTTGGAAGGAAGCGCCATCGAAGCCGCCGCGGCCCGAGACGCGTACACGCTTCAGCTGTTGGAAGCGGCGGCGCCCCACTTGACGGGGCGTGATCAAACCCGCTGGATGGCGCGACTCGAGCAGGAGGCTGGAAACGTCCACGCGCTTCTCTCGGGCGCTCAAGCGCGCGCGGACGGCGTCACGCTCGCTCGTGCGTGCGGCGCGCTTTGGTACTTCTGGTGGATGCGGGGCGCTCACCAAGAGGCGCAGCAATGGGTGCAAGCCGCGCTTCGGCACGCCGAGACCTTGCCGCCGCCGCTTCTGGCCGGCACCTTGCTCACCGACTGCAGCGTGAAGTGCCGCCTCGGCCACTACGAAGACGCCTGGAACGCCGGGATTCGCGGTTTGCAAGCCTTGCGCCACCTCGCGCCGCCTCTCGCGCCCGCACTTCAAGCCGTGGAGTTCTTGCTGCGCTTCGGAATCGGCACGGCAACGATGAATTTGCTCAAGGCCGACGAGGCGCGACAAGCGTTCGCGGCGGCGTTGACGTGGAGCCTCGAGGCTCCCAATCTGTCGTACCGCACCATCACGCTGCACGCCCAAGGACGTCTGCACCTCGCCTTGGGCGAGGACGAAGCCGCTTGGCGAGTGATGGAGCAAGCGGTGAAAGCGGGCCGTCAACAGGACGACGTGAACACGCTCGACTTCGCCTTGTACACGCAGGCCTTGTGCGCCCACGCGCGAGGCGACGCCGTCACCGCACGAACGGCCTTGAAAGAAGGCTTGGAACTCTCCGCCTCGTCGGGCAACACGCTGCACTTGGCGTACGGCTTGGAGACCGCCGCCGTCCTCGCCTCGGCGCGCTCGAACTCCTTGAGCCGAACGGTCATGGAGCACGTGAAGCGTTGGCGTGACGATCACCGCACGGCGGTCACGCCGATCGAAGCGTGCATCTACCGACGCTTCCTTTTCGAGCCGAGCGTTTCGGGGGACGGCGCGGGGCCCTTGCAAAACGCGTCTTTGGAAGCGGCCGTGCCGATCGTTTCGGCGTGGCTGGACGAGGCGCGCGAGGCACCTGCTCGCGGCGCGGCGCCCTCCTCGGTTCAAGCTTCCTCGGCGCGGTCGCGTGACGACTTGACGGACCTCTCGCCGCGCGAATGGGACGTTGTGCGCTTGGTCGCCACCGGCTTGTCCAACGCCCAGATCGCCTCGAGGCTCGGGATCCGCACGGTCACCGTGAACGCCCACCTGCGAACCATCTTCTCGAAGTTGAACGTCACGACTCGCACGGCCGCCGCTCGTTGGGCCGTCACGCACGACGCTTCCTAGCATCGCCCGACGTCCACCCGGCGCTTCTCACGACTCTCCCCACCGTTCAAGCCGAGGCCTCCATGACTTCTTCCGACTTCGCGACCAACCTTCCTTCCTCACCGCCGTCCTCGTGGCCGGTCGCCAACACGCCCCTGGTCGGCCGAGCGGCGGAAGTCGACGATGTGCGGTCCCTACTGGAACGCCCCGACGTCTCGCTGGTCACCGTGACGGGCCCGGGCGGCGTGGGCAAGACGCGCTTGGCCGCCGCCGTCGCCGCACGGGCGCCGTGGCCGGCGATCATCGTGCCCTTGGCGGCGGTGGGCGCCGAGGCTCAAGTGCTGTTCGCGTTGACGTCCGCGCTGGGCGTGGAGCACTTGGGCAACGATCCCGCCTCGGCCCTCGCCGCCTTTCTCAAAGAGCGGCAACTGCTGCTGGTCCTGGACAACTTCGAACACTTGCTGGGCGCCGCGCCGCTCATCGCGCACCTGACGGCGCAAGCTCCAAGCGTGAAGTTCCTCGCGACGAGCCGCGCGCCTTTGCGGCTGACGTCCGAGTGGGAGTACGCGCTCGAGCCTCTCGCGCTGCCCGACAAGGACGCCGCCTGGCAAGCCGAGACGCTGCGTGACGTGGAGGCCGTTCAGTTGTTCGTCGACCGCGCGCGTGCCGTGGCGCCCGAATTCGAACTCACCGATCAGAACGCGCGAGAAATCGCCGCGATCACGCGGCAACTCGACGGCCTGCCCTTGGCCTTGGAGCTTGCCGCGGCCCGTGTCCGGCTCATGCCTCCGGCAGAGATGCTCACGCGCCTCGCGCGGCCCTTGCCGCTGCTTCGCGGAGGGCCTCGGGACGCGCCCGAACGACAAAAGACGTTGCGAGCGACGCTCGACTGGAGCTTTCACCTGCTCACCGCTTCGCAACAGCGCTTGTTGGCGCACTTGAGCGTCTTCGCCGGAAGTTTCACCGTGGACGCCGCCGAGGTCGTGAGCGGCTCCTCGGATGTGCTCGACGAGATTTCCGCGCTCAGCGAGCAAAGCCTGGTGCGCTCCCTGCGAACGCCGGACGCCACGTCACGCTTCGCGCTTCTCGAGACCATTCGCGAGTACGCGCGCGAGAAACTCGCGGCGAGTGGGGAAGAGCAGGCCGCGCTGCAACGCCACGCCGAGTACTACGTCTCGCTGGCGGAACGGGCCGAGCCCCACTTGCGAGGACACACCCAGATGGCGTGGCTGCCGCTGCTCGACGCCGAGCACGACAACACCCAAGCCGTCATCTCGCGGGCGCTGGAGGCGCGGACGCCCGACGTGGTGGGACGCCTCGCGTGGGGGCTTTGGTACTACTGGTGGCAGCGCAACCGTCACGTTCAAGGACTGCAGGATTTGCGTGCCGCGCTCGAACAGGAGTTCGAGTCGGAGTTCCAATGGGCGCGCGCCCTGTTCGCGGCGGGCGGCATGGCGTACCTGCTCGGCGATTTCGAATGGGCGACTTGGTGCGCCGAGCGCGGCTTGCCCGCCATGCGCCGCTCCGGGGACTTGCTGGGCATCGGGCATTACCTCGCCGCGCAAGGCACCATGGCGATGTACCAAGGCGCGTTCGACGCGGCCGAGCAGATGCTTCGGGAAGCGGCCGAGGCGTACGAGGCGTTCGGTTCGGCGTGGGGCGTCGGCTACGTGGAATTGGGCCGAGCGCGCATGGCACTCTTGCACGGTGAGATCGAACGGGCCTCCTCGTTCGCCGAGCGGGCCGTGGCGTTTACCCGAGAATCGGGCGAACGGTACTACCTGACGTTCAGCTTGCAGTGCCTCGCCCTCGTGCGCAGCGTTCAAGGTCGTCACGACGAGGCCGAGGAAGCTTTGCGAGAAGCTCTGGGCTTCGCCTTGGAAACCGGAGACCAAGGCAGCTTGGCGTACGTGCTGGAGGGCTTCGCCGTGCTGGAAGCGGGCCGCGGCCACGTGGCCGCGGCCGGAGAGTGGCTGGGCTCGGCGCAGACGGTCCGCGCCGAGAGCTTCGTGGCGGTCACGCCCACCGAGGACGCGTTGTACGCGCAACTGTTCGCGCCGCTTCGCGCGTCCTTCGCCAGCGCCTTCGAGCAAGCGCAGGCCCGCGGCCGCTTGTCGTCGGGCGCTCGCGCGGCCGAGCGTCTTCGAAGCGGCGCCGCGCCTTTCGCGGAAAGCGGCGAGGTTCGCGCGGCGCCCGAAGTCTCGGGGCCGCCCGTCGAACTGTCACCGCGCGAACTGGACGTGCTGCGTCTGATCGCGGCGGGGCAGACCAATCCGCAAATCGCGCGCGAGCTGGACGTGAAGCCCGTCACGGTCGCGACGCACGTTCGCTCCATCCTGCACAAGCTGAACGTCCCTTCTCGCACCGCCGCCGCCCGCTGGGCCTTCGATCACGGCCTCGTCTGAACGCGTGGATCAACTCGAAACGCCCGGCGTCAACGCGACGCTCAAGTCGAACAAGGTCTGCAAGTGAGCGTGCTGCTCGGCGGTGAGCGTTCGCCCGTCGGGTGAGCGGACGAGCAGGCTCGCCAACTCCTCGTACGACCGCTCGTGACCTGGCGGTGTCAGCAGCAGCAGGAAGCGGGCGGCTTGCGCCGTCTCGTTTCGGTACGCGTGGTGCACGCCCGGAGGAATGACCAGCAGGCCGCCGGGCCGCAATTGCCGCGCTTGCCCGTCCAATTGCACGGTCGGCGCGCCTTCCAGCACGAAGCAGGCTTCCAGCGTTCCCGCGTGCCGATGCGGACCGGCGAGCGACTCGCCGCCCGGCAAGCCGATTTCCAAGAGTGACCACGCGCCCCGCGTCATTTCTGCCGTGCCGCGAAACGTGAGCGTGCATCTTCCCAAGGTGAGCGTGAGGCACTCGTCGGAATGGTTGAGTTGTGAAGGCGGACCGGCTTCGGACATGGCGTCACTCCTTGCTTTCCTCGCTGGAAAGATGGCCTCAAGCTAGCGGCCCGAACGATCACTTGGCATCGTTAAATCGAAGGACCCCCGCGCCTCCTCACGCCCGCCCTTGCGCGCGCCGCCCGCTCTCGGCGACGCGCCGAAGGAATTCACGCCTTGTCGGCCGCGTCGTGGACGCGTTGGTTCGACTTGACGAGGCGCCGGGGAATCGTGCGCGACGGCACCTCCTCCACCCTGACGATGTGCAGCGAACGAACAGGGCCTACCGTGAAGGCCGTCACCCCGGGAAGCAAAACCCCGAGACGAGCCTTCGGGTGACCTGCCGGTTCCTGGAGACGAGGTGCACGCATCGATTCTTTCCACGCGGGGCGCGACCCCGCTGGCCCGTTCGCGCCAACCGCGCGGATCGTACGAACCTGCCCGGCGTCGACGCCGCAGGACTAAGGAGACCGAGATGAAAAAGACACTGCCTGCCGTTCTCGCCACCACCGCCGCGCTCGCCCTCTCGCCGTTCGTGCAAGCCGCCGCGACCCTGCCCGCTCCTCTGCTGGGCCAGTGGATGACCACCAGCGTCGGAGACACGTACTACGTCACGTCCGGAGGACAAACCAACGGGCCCAGCGGCACCGGCGTCACCTTCACCTTCACGACGGACGGTCATTACTCCGAGGGCGCCTACCACAACGTCGCCATGTACAACTGCAACACCGGCTTTTTCGGCTTCACGGAAGGAACCGTCACGGCGGCCAACGGCAAGCTGACCTTCAAGCCGTTGAAAGCCAGCCTTCGCCAGTGGGCGACCTGCTCGGGGAAAGACACCAAGGAGGACGTGAGCGACGACCCGAACATCATGAAGGTCAAGACCCTCGATTACCGCGTGGCCGCCAGCGACACCACGCCCGGCGGCAAGGTGCTGACGCTGACGCAAGCCAACGGGCAACCCTACGCGACCTTGCGCTCCAATGGCGGCGCGCCCGCCACCACGGCGAGCACGACGACGGCGAGCCGTCCGCAAAGCGACCCTCGCGCGGGCCAAGCGGTGAGCGGCACCGTGAGCTTGCCGAACGGGCAGTCGGCGAAGGGCGTGGTGGTCTTGGCGTGCCCCGTGGACGGTGGCTGCGAGAACACGGCGAGCGTGCGGTACGTCGTCATCACCACCGAAGGCGCGAAGGCGAACTTCCGGCTGGAGGAATTGGGCGGCGGACAGTACAACCTCTTGGCCTGGAAGGATTTGGACGGCGACGGACAGTACGGTTCGGGCGACTTGGCGGGCGGGTACACCAAGGACGGGCAGAACGTCTCGACCGTCACCGCCCCGGCTCAAGGCCTCGCCATCAAGCTCGACCTCGTGCCTTGACGCTCCGCACCTCGGCCTCGGGCATGACTTGACCCTCCGCCTCTCCCTTGCGTGCGTCCCCTGCCGCGCACGAGCGCCGAGCCTCCTTCGGCCCGCTCGCTCCGCAGGGGCCGCCCCGCCAAGAAGGCGCTCCCGACTGCTTCGGTACGGTCATTCGACTCGACGGACGTGCTTCGGTCGGCCCTTCCCCCTCTGCACCGCCACGGTCTCGTCGGCGCGTGGTTTTCACGCCTCGGAGGTTTCCTTATGACTCAGCTCGTTGCCCGCACCCTCGTCGAACTTCTGCACGCCCGTGCCGAGCGCACGCCCGACCGTGTCGCGTACCGCTTCCTGATCGACGGGGAACGGCAGGAGGCCACGTTCACGTACGCGCAACTCGACGAGCGCGCCCGCGCCGTCGCGTCGCGCCTGCAAGAACTGGGGGCGACGGGAGAGCGCGTCCTGCTGCTGTTTCCGCCGGGCCTGGACTACATCGCCGCGTTCTTCGGCTGCCTCTACGCCGGGGCGGTCGCGGTGCCCGCCTATCCGCCCGCGCCGGGACGAGGCGAGCGACGCCTGGGCCGATTGCGCACCATCGTCGCGGACGCCAAGCCCAAGGTGGCGCTCACGACGCGCACGCTGCTCGGGGCCACACCGATCCTCTTCGCCGACGCGCCCGAGTTCGCGCGGATGCAGTGGGAAGCCGCCGACGCGCCGGACGGGGCGTCGGGCTGGGCGGCGCCGCGCGTCAGCGAGGACAGCTTGGCGTTCTTGCAGTACACCTCGGGCTCCACCGCGGCTCCCAAAGGCGTGATGCTCACGCACGGAAACTTGCTGCACAACTCCCGCTTGATTCACCGGGGCTTCGGCAACCACGAGGACCGCCACACGGTCTTGTGGCTGCCGCTCTACCACGACATGGGTTTGATCGGCGGCGTGCTGCAACCTTTGTACTCCGGGTTCTGCGCGACCTTGATGTCTCCCACGGACTTCCTGCAGCGTCCGCTGCGGTGGCTGGACGCGATTTCCCGATTGGGCGGGCGCTCGGCGGGCGGACCGAACTTCGCGTTCGACTTGTGCGCGCAAAAAGTCACCGACGAGATGAAGGCCACGCTCGACCTCAGCACGTGGGAAGTGGCCTTCACGGGCGCGGAGCCGATTCGCGCGGACACGCTGGCCCGCTTCGCGAAAGCCTTCGCGCCGTGCGGATTTCGCCGCGAAGCCTTCTTTCCCTGCTACGGCTTGGCGGAAGGCACGCTGTTCGTGTCCGGCGGTCCCGCCCGCTCCCTTCCGGCGGTGCGCAGCGTGCAAGCGGACGCGTTGCAGCACGGGCGCGTGAGCTCCGCCTTTCCCGGGGAGGACGGAGCGCGGGTGCTGACGGGCTGCGGCGTTCCGAGCCCCGAGCAGCGAGTCGAGATCGTTCGTCCCCAAACGGGCGAGGTGTGTGCGAACGACGAGATCGGGGAGATCTGGGTTTCGGGCGGCTCCGTCGCGCAAGGCTATTGGAACAACCCCGCCCTCACCGAGTCCACCTTTCGAGCGCACCTCGCGAACGACCCGCACACCCCCTTCCTCCGCACGGGCGACCTCGGCTTCGTGCAGGACGGGCAATTGTTCGTCACGGGCCGCATGAAGGACGTCGTCATCATTCGGGGCCGCAACCACTACCCGCAGGACATCGAGCAGACCGTCGAACACGCCGGCAAGCACGTTCGACCCGGATGCAGCGCGGCGTTCTCGCTCGACGTGCGCGGCGAAGAACGCCTCGCCGTGATCGCAGAAGTGGACCGCCACGCGCCGCGCGGCGAGCTCGGCGACGTCATCGCGCGCGTGCGGCGCGCCATCGCCGAAGAGCACGGCCTGCCAGTGTACGCCGTGACCCTCGTCGCGTTCGGCAGCGTTCCCAAGACGTCGAGCGGAAAGATTCAGCGGCACGCGTGCAAGGCGGCTTTCCAAGACGCACGCTTGCGGGTGGTCGAGCAGTGGCTGGAAAACGATCCTGGCGGACCGGAGGACGGACCGCGCGAAGCGGCGACGCCCGCGCCGGACGCTCCGAGCGACGAATCCGACACCGCCTTCCTCGCGCGCTTGGAGCAAGCCGACCTCGCCGAAGCGCGCGCTCTCGTGGACGAGGCGCTGCGCTCGACCATCGCGCGGCTTCTGAATACGCCCGCTCACCGCGTGACCGTCACGGAACCGCTGACGGCGCTGGGGTTGGACTCGCTGCAGTCCATGGAGCTCAAGGCCAAGTTGGAGCGAACCTTCGGCGTGACGTTCTCCCTGGAGGCCTTCGTGGACGGCCCGACGATCGCGGGGTTGCGGGAGGTGATCTTGCTCGAACGCGAGCGGACGCAAGCCGAGCGCCGCCCGAAGTTGCAGGTGGCGCTCGCGGCGACGTTCACCGCCGAGCCCGTCTCGGACGCCTTCACCCACTGGCTTTCGCACGTCGGCATGCCGACCGAAGTCCGCTTCGCGCCGTACGGGCAGGTGTTTCAGGAACTCCTCGATCCTCGCGGCACGTTGGGACGCAACGCGGGCGGTGTGAACATCGTGCTCGTTCGTGTCGCCGACTGGATGCGCGGCGAAGAATTCACTCGAGAGGGCCGTGACCGCGTTCGGGACGCCACCGCCGAGTTCGTCCGCGCCTTGCGTGTCGCCACGACGCGCGTGAACGCCCGCTTCCTCGTCGGCTTGTGCCCGTCGGTCGCGGGTGACGAAACGCCCGAGCACCTCGCCTTCCTCGAAAGCGTGACCGAGCAACTCGGCCATGAAATAGACGCGATTCCCGGTGTGATCGCCGTGCCCGCCGTTCAGGCCGCTCGGCGGTACGGCGTCCGGGACGTGTACGACGAGCGCGGCGACACGCTGGGGCACATGCCGTTCACCCGCGAGTACTACGCCGCCTTGGGAACGCAACTCGCGCGAACGGTGAGCGCCACGCAGCGCGAAGCGTGCAAGGTGATCGTCGTGGACTGCGACAACACCTTGTGGAGCGGCGTCGTGGGAGAAGACGGTCCGCGTGGCGTTCAATTCGCCGAGCCGTACTTGGCCCTGCAGCGCTTCTTGGTGGAGCAGCAGGCGCGCGGGGCGCTGGTGGCGCTGTGCAGCAAGAATGCCGAGGCCGACGTGCTCGCCGTCTTCCGCGAGCGTGCCGACGAGATGCCCTTGGCGTTGCGTCACGTCGTCGCGCACCGCGTGAATTGGCAGCGGAAGTCCGAGAACCTGGAGTCGCTCGCGGCGGAGCTGAACTTGGGGCTGGACAGCTTCGTCTTCATCGACGACAATCCGCTGGAAGTGGCGGAAGTGCAGGCGGCCCTTCCGGACGTCTTGTGCGTGACGCTTCCCTCGCGCCCGCACGACATTCCCGCCTTCCTCGAACACCACTGGGCCTTCGACCGCGTCACCGTCACGGCGGAGGACCGCGCCCGCACCGAGTCGTATCGCCAAAACCGCCAGCGAGCGGCCGTCGAAGCGCGCTCGGTCACGCTCGACGACTTCCTCGCCGCCCTCGACTTGCGCGTGCGCGTCGCTCCCGTCGTCGCGGGCGAGCTCGAACGCGTCGCGCAACTCACCCAGAAGACCAACCAGTTCAACACCACGACGCGGCGTCGGCGCCTCCCCGACTTGCAAGCCTTGCTGGACGGCGGTTGGCAATGCTTCTCCGTTCACGTGAGCGACCGCTTCGGCGATTACGGCTTGGTTGGCGCCGCAACCGTGCACGCCGAAGGACCGTGCCTCACCGTCGACTCGCTGCTCCTGAGTTGCCGCGTGCTTGGCAAGCGCGTCGAACACGCGCTGGTGCAGCACCTCGCCGAGTACGCCGCGCGCCACGGTCACCAAGCCCTTCGCTTGGAGTTCCGCGCCTCCGACCGCAACACTCCCGCTCGGGCCTTTCTCGAGAGTCTCGGCGCCGCCGGTCGTGACGAGAACGGCGACGGCTTCACGCTCACCCTTCCGGTCCACGAAGTCGAGGCGCGCCTCGCCGCCCCCGAAGGGGAGACGCCGTCGCCGTCGCCCGAGGCGCGACCGCCCGTTCGCACGCGTCACGTTCGCACGGGCGACGCGGGGCTGTGGACCGATGTGGCCCGACACACGCGAAGCGCGCAAAGCATTCTCGCCGCGATCGGAACGCGAAAGCGCGCCCGCCCCGCCTTGTCGTCTCCGTACGTCGCGCCGCGGTCACCTCTTCAGCAGGACCTGACGGCGGGATGGAGCGAATTGCTGCGCGTGGAGCCCGTCGGGCTGTACGACAGCTTCTTCGACTTGGGAGGAGATTCGTTGCGCAGCGCCGCCCTCAGCGCCAGGATCTCCCGCGATCACGGCGTGGACTTGTCCTTGGCGCAACTCGCCAGCCCCACGGTCGCGGAACTCGCCCGCGCGATCACGGATTTGCAAGCCGGACGAAGCCTCACGCCGAGCGCGGCGCTCGCGTCCCTCGAAGGGGAAGTGACGCTCGACCCCGCCATCGTGGCGCGGCCCGACGCGCCGCCTCGCCTCGGCGACGCTCGCCACGCGCTTCTCACCGGCGCCACCGGGTACTTCGGAGCGTTCCTGCTGCGCGAACTCCTCGACGGGACGTCGCTCACCGTGTCCTGCCTCGTTCGCGCCGACAGCGAAGCTGAAGGGCTGCGGCGCGTTCGGCGCAACCTCGAAACGCACGGCTTGTGGCAGCACGAGGACGCCGCTCGAATCCGCGCCGTTCCCGGCGACCTCGCGCAACCTCACCTCGGCGTGGGCGTGAAACGCTTCGAGGCCCTCGCCAAAGAGATCGACGTCATCTACCACAACGGCGCGTGGGTGAACTTCGTGTACCCCTACGAGGTTCTTCGCGGCGCGAACGTTCGCGGCACCGAGGAAGTCTTGCGGCTCGCCGCCCACGGCCACGTGAAGCCCGTGCACTTCATCTCCACCCTCGGCGCGTTGATGTCGAGCGCGTACCCCGCCGGACAGCGCGTGTCCGAGGACGCGCCGCTCGAGCACTGCACGTGGCTCGCCAACGGATACGAACAAAGCAAGTGGGTCGCGGACCGGATGGTGCAGCACGCCCGAGAGCGTGGCATCCCGACTGCCATCTACCGCGTCGGAATGCTGACGGGTGACAGCCGCACCGGGGTGTACAACAAGACGGACGAGTTTTTGACGGCGATGATCAAGGGCTGCATTCAACTGCAAGCCATTCCAGATTTGGACACGGAAGTCGAACTGGTGCCGATCGATTACGTGAGCCGCGCCGTGGTGCACATTTCCAAACAGCCCGGCGCGCTCGGCAAGGCCTTTCACATCAAGCATCCGGACGAAGTGCGCGCCGCCGAGATCACGCGCTTCATTCGTCAGGCCGGATACCCGCTGCGTGTCGTTTCATTCGACGACTGGAAGCAGGAATTGCTCGCGGGGTTGGGTCGGCGCGACAACGCCCTGTACCCGTACAGCGACTTTCTCAAGGCCCTACACGAGCAGCAGTGCCGCATGCCCGACCTCGACACCGCGAACACCTCCACCTTTCTCGCCGACTCGGGCATCGCGTGCCCCAACCCACAGGCGTTGCTGAGCGCGTACTTCCGGTACTTCGTTCACTCCGGATTCCTTCCGGCGGCGCGTCCCGAGGCGGTGCTGGCATGACGCGCGCCGCGCTCGCCCCGCGCCTTCCTTCGAAGCGCCCGACCATGCGAAGCGTCCTGCGGCTTCACGCGAACGGTTGGACGGGCGCGTACATCCTGGCCGCCGCCGCCGCGCTCTGGTCGGCGCAGGCGGCCGGGCCCGGCGTGTTCATGCTGCTGAAAAGCCTCCCGGTGCTCGTCCTGCTCGCCGATGTCGCCCTCGCTCGGGCGCCGCGCCTCTCCCGGTTCACGGCGGCATGCGCGACGGTCGCCTTGGCCTTCGCGCTCGTCGCGGGCGCCGTGATCGTCGTCGATTTTCACCTCGGCACGGCCTTGTGGCTGGGAACGCACGCGGCGATAATCGCCGCGATGGGTGTGACGCGCGCCCATCCCGCGCGGCAACTGCTCGTGGCGCTGCCGTCCCTGCTCGTGGCGCTCGGCATGCTTCACCTCGTCGCGCCGCGCCTGGAGCCGTCGCTGTACTGGACGGTCGTCATCTACTCCCTGGTACATCCGACGGTCTTCGCTTGCGCGAGCGTTCGCGCGCTCGTCACTCGGCGGGATCCCTGGTCATACGTCATGCTGGCCGGGTCGGGACTGTTCATGCTGTCCGACACGCTCCTCGCCCTCAACCGCTGGGTCCTGCCCGTTCCCCTCTCGGGCCTCGCGCACCAGTCCGTCTTGGTGCAGGGCACGTACCTCGTGGGCTTGTGGCTGTTGATCGCGGGCCTGCCGCCCAGAAAGGAGCGGATGTGATGACGCTTTGCACGGCCCCGACCGTTTCGCCCCTCCAACTCGGCGACGTCCACGTGTGGCGCGTGAACCTCGACGTGGAGGCGCGCGACCTTCGATTTTTGCTGAGTTCCGACGAGCAAGTCCGCGCGGCGTCGTACGCGTTTTCCGACGACCGCCGTCGCTTCGTCGTCGCCCGCGCCGCGCTGCGCCGCATTCTTGCGGCCTACCTGCACCTCTCACCGCGGGAAGTGTCCTTCGAGTACGGCGCCGCCGGAAAGCCGACAGTGCGAGGCGTGCAATTCAACGCTTCGCACTGCGCGAACCTCGCGCTCGTGGCCGTATCGACCCAACCCGTCGGGATCGACTTGGAGGGCGTCCGCCCCTTTCCGGACGCCTTGGCGGTGGCGTCCTCGTTGTTCACGAAGGAGGCGTCGGCCCTCCTGAGGGCCACCGACGCACGCGATCGAGAGCGAGTGTTTTTCGAGCTGTGGACGCAGCACGAAGCGCGCGTCAAGGCGACGGGGCGAGGATTGGTGGGAGGGCAGGCGTCGCCCGAGGAGCACACGTGGCCCAGCGTGACTTGGACGCCCGCCGAGGGCTTCGTCGCCTCGCTCGTCTGCGAAACGCGAAGTCGCCTTTCGGTCGGCGAGTTTGACGCTGACGTGCCACCTTTTGGCCGCTTGCCCGCGAGCATTTGAGCCATCGGGGGCAAGGTCTACGCCGATGGCGCTTCGTTCGGCAAAAGCAAGAACCCCGTCCTAGACGGGGTTCTCTGTTGGCTCGGCAGGTAGGGATCGAACCTACGACCATCCGATTAACAGTCGGACGCTCTACCGCTGAGCTACTGCCGAATATCGCTGTTGCTCACAGCGAGAAGAAGGTTAGCATGGGGTCGCGATTCGTGCAAGTGCTACGAAGTCTTGCTTAGACGAGCTCGAACACGCCAAGTTCACGAAAGCGCCGCGCACGGCCGGCGCGCAGCTCTTCGGGCTTCAGGGCGCTCAACTCGCTCAAGTGGCGCTCCAGAGACGCCCCAAGGAGCCTCGATGCCTCGTCCGCGTTCGTGTGGGCGCCGCCGTCGGGTTCGCGCACGACCTCGTCGACGATGCCGAGGCGCAGGAGATCGGGCGCCGTGAGCTGAAGCGCTTCGGCCGCCTTCGGCGCTTGCGCGGAGTCACGCCACAAGATCGCAGCGCACGACTCGGGCGAGATCACGCTGTACCACGCGTTCTCCTGAATCAAGACGCGGTTCCCGACGCCGATGGCGAGCGCGCCGCCCGATCCACCTTCACCGATGACGGCGCACACGGCGGGTACCGTGAGGCGCGCCATGCGTTGAATGCTTTGAGCGATCGCCCACGCTTGGCCGCGCTCCTCGGCGTCGATGCCGGGGTAGGCGCCCGGCGTGTCGATGAGGGCCACGACGGGCAGACGGAACTTGTCGGCGAGGTCCATGAGGCGAATCGCCTTGCGGTACCCCTCGGGGTTGCTCATGCCGAACCGGCGCTTCACGCGCCCCTTCGTGTCGCGTCCCTTTTGCTGCAGCAGCAGCATGACGTGCCGCTCGCCGAGCTTGGCGGGCCCGCCGATCAACGCGGTGTCGTCTCCGAAGGTGCGGTCGCCGTGAAGCTCCACGAAGTTCGTGACGAGGCGTTCGACGTAGTCGAGCGCCGTCGGTCGTCCGGGCGTGCGCGCGAGTTGCACGCGCGCCCAGCGCGGCGAGTCCGGTTCGCGCTCGCGGTCGACGCGCAGCAGCCGGTCGCGCAGGACCTTGAGTTCCGTCTCGAAATTCTCGCCCGTTTCCCGCGCGAGCTTTTCCAAGTCGCCGATTTGACGTTCCAGATTGCGGCGGATGTCGGCCATCACGCGCCTCCGGCGGCGACCGGACTCGGCGTCTCGGTTCGGGCGCTCGTGAAGCTTTCGAGCAGCTTCACGAGAAGGGCGCGTTGCTCGCGGCGATCCACGACGAGATCGACCATGCCGTGCTCCAACAAGAACTCCGAGCGTTGAAACCCTTCGGGCAGACTTTGACGAATCGTCTGTTGAATGACACGTGGCCCCGCGAAGCCGATGAGTGCGCCCGGCTCGGCCAGAATGACGTCCGCGATCGTCGCGAAGCTCGCCGTGACGCCGCCTGTCGTCGGATCCGTGAGAATCGAGACGTAGGGCAGGCCCTTCTCGGAGAGGTGCTCGAGGGCGACCGTCGTCTTCGCCATTTGCATGAGGCTCAGCGCGCTTTCTTGCATGCGCGCCCCGCCGGACGCGGCGACGAGGATCAACGGCAGTCCTTCACGCGCGGCGTGCTCGGTGATTCGCGCGATTTCCTCGCCGACGACGCTGCCCATGGATCCGCCCGAGAACTCGAAGTCCATCAGGGCCACGGCGACCGAGATGCCTTCCACGCGGCCCGTCCCGGTGAGAATCGCGTCGGGACGTCCCGTCTTCTGCTGCGCGCGGGCGAGTCGAGCCGTGTAAGGCTCGGTGTCCACGAAATTCAGGGGATCGAGGGGCCGCACGTGCCCGCTGAACTGCACGAAGCTGCCCTCGTCGAGCAGGACGCGCGCGCGCACGTCGGCGCCGAGCCGCGAGTGGTTGCCGCACGTCGGGCACACGAAGGCGTTCGCCTCGTAGTCCTTGTTGTAGATGTTCGTCTTGCACGCGCCGCACTTCGTCCACAACTCCGGGACGTCGTTCTCGGCGGCCTGCACGGGTTTCTTCCGTCGAAAGAACTTGTCGAGGGCCAAAGCGGTGTCTCCTTTGTGAGCGGTCGTCGCGCCGAACGATTCGTCGAGCGACTCGAACGAACGACCGCTTCACTTCATCTCGGCATTCTAGCCGTCTCGATCACGTGGGATTGAACCGGGTTCAAGCGCCGACGCGCTTCAGGACGAGCGGCGGCACGCTCGGCGGCTCGTTCGCCACCCCGAGCCCTTCTCGCAGGAGCGTCAAGGCGCGCTCCACGCCGCGCTCGCGGTGGTAGACGCGCGCGATGACCTCACCGGCCTCGACCTCGTCGCCCGGCTTGTGCAGCACTTCCACGCCGACGCCGTGATCGATCGCCTCGTCCTTGCGCTCGCGTCCGCCTCCGAGCGCGAGAACCGCGCGTCCCACGGCAAGGGCGTCCACCTCGCTCAAAAAGCCGCTCGACTCGGCCGTCACCTCGGCGCGTCCGGGCGCCACGTCGAACTTCGAGGGATCGTCGATGTAGCTGGCGTCACCGCCTTGCGCCGCCACGAACGCCCGCAACTTCGCGAGCGCCGATCCGTCGCGAATCACGTTCCGCGCCCGCTCCTCGGCTCGACGCGGAGTCTCGCCGTGCGCGACGAGCGCTTCTTCCGCGAGCGCGAGGCACAGATCGAGCAGGTCGCGTGGCCCCTCGCCGCGCAGCGTCCAAATCGCCTCGATCACCTCGAGGCTGTTGCCCGCCATGTGGCCGAGCGGCGCGCTCATGTCGGTCAGCAGGGCGCGGACGTTTCGGCCCGCCAGCGTTCCGATCTCCACCATCGCCTGCGCGAGCTTCTCGGCGTCCTCGGGCGTCTTCATGAACGCGCCCGCGCCGACCTTCACGTCGAGCACGATCGTCTTGGCGCCCGCCGCGATCTTCTTGCTCATGATGCTCGACGCGATGAGGGGCACGCTCTCCACCGTCGCCGTGACGTCGCGCAGCGCGTACAGCAGCCCGTCGGCGGGCGCGAGATTCTTGCTTTGCCCGACGAGCGCGATGCCCACTTCGCGCGCCTGACTCAGAAATTCCTCGTCGCTGAGCTGATCGCGCCAGCCGGGGATGCTTTCGAGCTTGTCGATCGTGCCGCCCGTGTGCGCGAGGCCACGTCCGCTCATCTTCGCGACGGTGAGGTTCAGGGCGGCGAGCATCGGCGCGAGGACGAGGCTCGTCTTGTCGCCCACGCCGCCCGTCGAGTGCTTGTCCACGGTGTCGCGGAGCCCCGCGAGGTCCAGCACGTCGCCGCTTTCGGCCATGACGAGCGTGAGGTCCGTCGTTTCCCTGGGCGTCATGCCGCGCAAGAAGACCGCCATCAGCCAGGCCGCCACTTGGTAATCGGGCACTTGCGCGCGAGCGAACCCGCCGACAAGCGCGTTCAATTCTTCGCGCGAGTGCTCACCGCCGTTCCGCTTCTTTTCGATGAGTTCCGGAATGGTCATGACGTACGTTACCGCACGTTTCTCGATCTGGGCACAAGCGCTCCGAGAAGGAAAATCGTGATGCTCGCCGAAGAGAGTATCGAAGAGAGAAAGGTCTCTGTACGCTCGCCTCACGTGCTTGGGGTCTTCGCCTCATACGCTCCGGGGGAAGCGAAGACATTTGCCTCGGAAGGAGCGCCATGTCGTACGTCAAGGTCGGCCGGGAGAACGGGCAGGACATCGAGGTGTACTTCTTGGACCACGTTCGTGGACCGCCCACGGCCCCGATGCACGGCTTCCCCCTCGACGAACCGCTTGGGAGCGCCAGGAAGCACCCTTTTGCAGGCCGAATACCGCGTGATCACGGACGACCGCCACGGATTCGGGCCGTCGAGCAAGCCACCGGTCGGTCATGACGACCACGTCCTCGGCACGTGATGAAAGAGGACGAGATGAAAGGGAGGAACTTTATGTCGAACGCTCTCACCCACCGTGTCCTGCCCGCCGCCACGCTCGCGGCCTTGCTGTCCGCTTGTGCCCCGACGCTCACCCTTGGCGGCAATCCTGCTGGCGCGCGCCTCAGCGTGGCGCAACCCGGCGGAACGGTCTCGGCGGGCACGTTGACCCTCAGTAGCCCGCAGTTCGCGAACGGCGGCCGCATCGCGAACGAGCAATCCGCCAACGTCTTCGGATGCACGGGCGGCAACGTCTCGCCTACCTTGACGTGGAGCGGCGCTCCGGCAGGCACGCAAAGTTTCGCCTTGACGATGTACGACCCCGACGCGCCCACCGGCAGTGGCTTTTGGCACTGGATCGTGTACAACATTCCCGCGACGGCCACGAGTTTGTCGCTCGGTGCGGGCGCCGCTTCAGGCACGGCCCTGCCCGCCGGGACTCGTCAAGGCGCGGGAGACGCGGGTACGGTGGGCTACCTTGGCCCGTGCCCGTCCGTGGGCGATCCGCCGCACCGCTACGTCTTCACTCTGTACGCGCTGAACCGCACGCTCGACATTCCTGCCAACTCGGCGCCCGCCATCGTCGGGTTCAACCTCGACGGGTCGACCATCGCCAGGACCACCCTCACCGGGTTCTTCGGACGGTAAGAGCCGTTGATACGAAGAGGCGAGCCTCAGTGGAGGGGCTCGCCTCTTCTCCATTTCGCCTATTGGCATTCCCGATCGCAGCCGCTACACTCCTTGTCATGAAGCGCCTGATGCCCCGACAACCGTTGGTGAGGCTCGGCGCTGCTTTCGAGCAAGTCACGCGAACGTTCTGAAGCCAGACGCGGCGATGGTGCCGTTCGTCTGGCTTTTGCCGTGTCGTGAACGCTCGACCGCTCCGCGTGCGGAGCGAAAAGAAACGGAGGCTATACTTCAGCTTATGCAAGTCACCTTGCCCGACGGTAAACAGCTCGACCTCGCCGACAACGCGACCGCGATGGACGTCGCGCGCTCCATCGGTCCGCGCCTCGCCCAAGACGCGATCGCCGCCCGCGTCGACGGTATCCTGCACGACTTGATGACCCCGCTGCCTTCAGGCGCGCAGATCGGCATCGTCACGAAAAAGAACATGAACGACGCCGAGGAAGTCTGGCGGCATACCCTCGGCCACGTCATGAGCCAAGCGGTCGGCCAGTACTACAAGGAAAAAGGCCACGCGCCCGAAAGCGTCAAGCGTGGCGTCGGCCCCGTCATCGAGAACGGCTTCTACCAGGACTTCGACCTTCCCGAGCCGCTGCGCGAAGAGGACCTGCCCGAAATCGAGCGGCGCATGGCCGCCATCCTCGACGCGAACCTCGACGTGACTCGGCGGGAAGTCAGTAGGGAAGAGGGCCTAAAGTTCTTCTCGTACGATCCTTACAAGGTCGAATTGATCTCCGAACTGCCCGACTCCGCGCCCATCACCCTCTACAGCCAAGGAGACTACACCGATTTGTGCCGCGGGCCGCACGTGCCTCGCACGGGCGTCTTGCCGAAGTCGTTCAAGCTCATGAGCACCTCCGGCGCGTACTGGCGCGGCTCGGAAAAGAACCCCATGCTGCAACGCGTGTACGGCGTCGCCTTCGCTACCCAAAAGGAACTCGACGAGTACCTGCACCTCTTGGAGGAAGCCAAGCGCCGCGATCACCGCCGCATCGGCAAGGACCTCGACTTGTTCTTCACCTCGGAAGTCATCGGGCCGGGCTTGCCCGTGTGGCTTCCCAACGGAGCGACGATTCGCCGCGAACTCGAGCGCTTCATCGTGGACCTCGAACTCGCGCAAGGCTACCAGCACGTGTACAGCCCCGCGATGGCCAAGAGCGAGCTGTACAAAATCAGCGGGCACTGGGATCACTACAAGGACGACATGTTCCCGGTCATGAAAATCGACCAAGAAGAACTCGTCTTGCGGCCCATGAACTGCCCGCACCACATCCAGATCTACGCGCACAAGCCGCACTCATACCGTGAGCTGCCCATCAAGATCGCCGAGCTCGGCACCATGTACCGCTTCGAGCAGAGCGGCCAACTGACGGGTTTGTCGCGCGTGCGCGCCATGACGCTCAACGACGCGCACATCTTTTGCCGTCCCGATCAAGTGCAAGAGGAGTTCAAGCGGGTCGTGGACCTCATTCGCGGCGCGTACGACGTCCTCGGCTTCGAGCAGTACCTGTACCGCCTGAGCTTGCGTGACCCGAACGACAAGGAGAAGTACTACCCCGACGACGCGATGTGGGAAAGCGCCGAGAACCAACTGCGTCAAGCGCTCGACGACATGGGCCTCGCCTACTACGAATCGCCCGGCGACGCGGCCTTCTACGGTCCGAAGCTCGACGTGCAGGTGCGCAGCGCTCTCGGCAAGGACGAGACGATCTCGACCGTGCAGCTCGACTTCCTGCTGCCGCAGAAGTTCGACCTCGAGTACGTCGCCGAGGACGGCTCGCGTCAACGCCCCATCATGATTCACCGTGGTGTCATTTCGACCATGGAGCGCATGACCGCCTTCCTGATCGAGAACACCGCCGGAGACTTTCCGTTCTGGCTCGCGCCGCGTCAAGTCGTCGTGGTGCCCATCGCCGACCGTCACCTCGATTACGCGCGTGAAGTCGAAGGCGCGTTGAAGTCGAGAGGACTGCGCGCCGAAACGGACGACGGGAACGATCGCATGAACGCCAAGATCCGCACCGCCGAACTCGCCAAGATTCCCGTGATCCTCGTGGTGGGCGACAAGGAGCAGGAGGCGCGCCAACTCTCCGTGCGCGAGCGCGGCAAGGGCGAGCGCAAGGGCGCGCCGCTCGACGAATTGGCGGGCGAACTCGAACGCCGCTACAAGCTTCGCGAAGCTTGAGACGTCGAAGGGAGCATGGGGACCGGGCGAACCCGGTCCCTTTTTTTGGTTTTATCGAAGGCATTTGTGTTTTTTTTGAGGATCGCGTGCTGCAATCCGATCACGTCCGCCCCGCGTACATCGTTTGTGAAGCGAGGCCGGGCTTTGCTCGTGGCATTTACATCGTCGAAGCACATCGGATCGGAAACGAGTCACGATATAAAATTGGCTCGCGTTTTAAATATCGAGACGTCATAAACAAATAAGCTTGCGAGATTAACTTTTTGTTGACCGCTCAATATACGCGGCAAACTGGAGGAAAATAATTATGAACTTCAAGGCGACTTGCATCATCGGCGTGCTGCTTCTCGGTTCCGCCTTCGCCCAGGGTGGCGTCTCGAACACCACGTCCGTCACTTCTCAAGCGCGCGCCGAACTGAGCGCCGCCGTTTTGCTCGACGCCCAAGGCCACCTCGTCGGCACGATCGACCAAGCGGGACGTGTCGTCACGTCGACCACCGTGAGCGCGGCGACGCAAGTTCGCGTGACGTTCACCAACGGCGCGAGCAAGACCTTCCAACTCGCACAGCGCCTCGAAGCGCAAAGCCGCGCCAGCCTCGACACCATCTTGGTCCAAGGAGCCGGGGTGCAAACGTCCTTGCGTCAAGCCATCCAAAGCGAGCTGGGGGCGAGCGTGCAAACGAGCGTGGACGTGGCGCAGGCACTGCGCGGCAAGCTCGTTTCGTTCGTCGACGCCACAGGTCAAGTCGTCGGCTCGATCCAAGCGAACGGCGACGTGCGAGCTTCCGCCGACCTGCGGCAAGCGACGGCGGTCGTCGTGCTTCTCGAGAGCGGCCAGCGGCTTCGTTACGATCTCGCGTCGGGCGTCGCGTTCGCTGCCGACGGCCGCTTGAACGTGGAACGCCTCGACGTCCGAGGAACGGATGGCGCGACCCCCCTCTTGAGCGTTCTCGTGAACTTGAGTCAGGGTGTGCAAGTGCAAGGCAGTAGCGACGCGACTGCACCTGCGGCGAGTGAACCGAGCGGCCCTCCGGCGACCGGCAGTGCGGGGGGCGGGGTGAGCGTCGGTATTGGCGTGGGAATCGGCATCGGTATCGGCATCGGCGGCAAGTAACGAGGACGGACGGCGGGGCTCGCCGCGCGAGATCGGCTGTTCGAGAAGGTCGGCATCCCATTCAACGTGGACGTACTCTCACGGGTGCGAATCGGGCACGCCCGATTCGCACACTTAAGGCGTTGGCAGGCCAGGAGTCAGGGGCGAGGACGGAGATCGAATGGTCGGGGCGGTCCATGGGCGTTCGAGCGCCGCCAGATCAAAAGAGCGTGCCTCAAGAACAGCGACTTCGAGGAGACTGGACCGCTTGTCATGTAGTTAAGAAATTCTTAAGGTTTGAATGATGTTCTGAGGAGGCGCCCTGTAGACTGCGGGAGTCGCTCGACTTTGAAATTGAGGTGTGTTCATGCACAAGCGTCTCTTGATGTCCGCCCTTGGGCTCGCGTCCCTTCTTGCCGCTTGCGGGCAGTCGCCCATCGCGTCCGCGACGCCGTCGGAGCGAGCGGCGTTTCTCGCCGCTCAGCCCGAATTGGAGGACGCGACGTCGCAGGCGTTCATCAGGATGTACGGCCACGACCCCGAGTTCCTCGCCAACGTCGAGCAGGCGTACGGCGGGGCGCGCGTCACGGCCACGCTGCCCGCTCAACCTCGAGTGCGGGCGCGAGACCTCGCGTCGGATCGGCTCGCGTACATCAAGAGCGTCGCGTGGGGCACGGTCGTCAATTACGACGCGCAGTACGCGAATCAAGCGGCCGTGAACGTCCGCTATCCCGGCCTCGACTGGACGCGCGACGGTTGTTCGGCGCCGAGCGGACTCGGACTCGGGTACCGCGAGGACTTCCGGCCCGCGTGCAACGTCCACGACTTCGGCTACCGCAACTTGAAGGTGTACGAGCGGACGGAAGCCAATCGCAAGACGACGGACGACGTGTTTCGCGTCAACATGAACGCGATTTGCGCGGCGAAGTCTTGGTACGCGCGCCCCGCGTGCTACTCGGCGGCGTACGCGTACTACGAGGCGGTTCGCGTCGGCGGCGCCGACAGCTTCTGAAGACGAGAAGAGGGCGGAGCGGCGTGTCGCTCCGCCCTCTTCTCGGGGCGTTACACGGCGTCGGCGGTCGCGACGAAGGCGGGCGAACGGCGCGTCAGGTCGCGCAGTGACGTCACCCACGCGGGCGTGAGGATCGTGCGGGCGTTCGACAAAGTGCCGTTGCCCGGCACGCGAAACGTCACGCGGTTGCCTTGACGCATGGCTTGCGCGGCTTCTTCGATGTCGTGCGTGACACGCTCCGGCTCGCCGTCACGTTGTACCAGAAAAACGACCGTCATGTGAAAAGCATAAAGCTTCAAGATTGAATGACGCTGCATGAAACTTCCCAGTCATGAGGTTTTTGCGCGACCTATTTCACACTCGCTTGATCCTTCTCATCGTCACTTCGCGCGGTCGTACTGCAACGGCCAGGAAAGGTCGTCCCCGAGCATTCGAGCGGCCCGCAGGGGAAAGTGTGGATCTCGCAAGAATTCCCGTGCGACCGCCACGAGGTCCGCCGCGCCGGACGTGAGCACTTCCTCGCACTGCGCGGGGTCCGTCAGGAGTCCCACGGCCATCGTCGCCACGTTCGCTTCCGCCTTGACGCGCGCCGCGAACGGAACTTGATACCCGGCGGCGACGTGGATGTTCTGCAGAGGCGAAAGGCCGCCCGAGGAGACGTCCACGACGTCGACGCCCTCGTCTCGCAGCAACTGGCTCACGGCGACCGTCTCCTCGACGTCCCACCCGCCTTCCACCCAATCGGACGCCGAGAGCCGTACGAAGAGCGGCAGGTGGTCGGGCCACGCGCTTCGAACGGCCCTCGTCACTTCCAAAAGCAGCCGCGTTCGGTTCTCGAACGAGCCGCCGTACTCGTCCTCGCGCGTGTTCGACAAGGGCGACAGGAACTCGTGCAGCAGATAACCGTGCGCCGCGTGAACTTCCACGACGTCGAATCCCGCCAAGATCGCGCGCTTCGTCGCCGCCCGAAAGTCGTCGATGACGTCCGAGATGTCGTTGCGGGTCATCGCGCACGGCGTTCGGTACGTGCCGTGGTACGGCTCGTCGGACGGGCCGAGAGGCTGCCAACCGCCCGCTTCGTCGGGCACGCCGCCCCGCCCTTTGAACGGAGAAGCGGTGCTGGCCTTGCGACCCGCGTGGGCGAGCTGCACGCCGATCAATCCGTCGAATTGATGCACGAAATCGCAGATCTCGGCGATGTTCGTGACGTGCTCGTCCTTCCACAAGCCGAGGTCGTCGGGCGAGATGCGCCCCTCGGGATTCACGGCCGTCGCCTCCGTGAAGATCAAGCCTGCTCGGCCGAGCGCGAACTGGCCGAGGTGCACGAGATGGAAGTTGTTCGCGAAGCCGTCGCGTGACGAGTACATGCACATCGGCGACACCACGAGGCGGTTTTGCAACGTGAGGGAACGCAGGGCAAGGGGCGAGAAGAGTTGGCTCACGAGTCGAGTTTAAGCGCCCGCACGCTTTGAAGGCTCTCTCCGTCTTCACCGAATTGAAAGTGGAGCGCCGCCGTCTCGCCGCGCAGCACGCTTGGCACCCAGTGAGGAGCGTCCGCCCACATCCGATCGTAGGGCAAGGCGTCCACGGCGTGCCATTCGGGCGTGACCTCGTCGCTTTCGGTCGCCTCGCCTTCCCAGCGCGTCACGACGAACACGTGCACCCACAAACTCCACGACGGCCGCCCCGCGAACTCGTGCATGACGACGCCCGCGTCGCGCAACTCCAAGGCGCGCAGACCCGTCTCCTCGAACAGTTCCCGAATGGCGGCTTCCCTCGGCGTCTCGCCGACTTCGATCTTTCCCCCGACGTCCACGAGCTTTCCCGCGCCGAACCCCGTCTTCTTGAGGCCAAGCAACACGCGACCGTCCGAGAACGGCAAGGCGACCGAGCAGCGTTTCATGACGTCAAGCTATCAGCGATCGAAGGAGCGCAAGAAGCGTGCAGGACGCCGGACGGTCACGACGGCTCGACAGCTTCCTAGACAAGTCGTCTTGCTCCTCATTCGCCGCCCGCCTATCTTGAATTCATGCGCTTCATCGCGACGTGGTGGTGGCCCAGCTAAGCCTGGGATCGCCGCGTCGTATTTTCGCAGCCCAGGCCGAGAGGCCTGGGCGCTTTCTCGTTTCCCCGGAGGATCCATGACGACCTTGACGAAACCGACTGTTCGCGTGCGAGAACTCTTCGCGGACCTCGACACGCCCGTGAGCGCCTACCTGAAAGTCGCGCGATCTCCATCCTTCCTGCTCGAAAGCGTCGAGGCGGGCGAGAAGCTCGGGCGCTACTCGTTCATCGGGGTAGGGGAGAGAGGCCGCTTCGAGTACCGAGGTGGACGCGTGACCCTTTCGGGCTCCTTCGGGGAAGGCGCGTTCGACAGCGGTGATCCGCTCGCCGCCCTGTACGACCGAATCGTGCGGCCCGTGGACGTTCCGGCCGGTCTGCCCGCCTTCGTGGGCGGCGCCGTCGGGTTCACGGCGTACGACCTCATTCGCTCGTACGAAGACCTTCCGAGCCTCAACCCCGACGAGTTGAACCTTCCCGACGCCTTGTTCGTCGCGCCCGAGGGACTCGTGATCTTCGACCACCTCGCGCACCGCCTGTTCGTCGTGGCCGTCGACGAGGACCCCGAACGAGCCGACAAGGTCGTGGAGCGCCTTTCGCGCGAATTGCGCGGCCCGCTGCCCGGCGTGCCGGGCGACCGTCCCACCTCGAAGCCGATCTTCACGAGCAACTTCACGCCCGAGAGCTTCTCGGCGGCGGTCGAGACGTGCTTGGAGTACATCCGCGCGGGCGACGTCTTCCAAGTCGTGCCGAGCCAACGTTTCACCGCCAAGCTCACGGCGCACCCCTTCGCCTTGTACCGCGCGCTTCGCTCGCTCAACCCCAGCCCGTACCTCGGCTTCCTGGACTTCGGAGACGTCACTCTCGTGGCGAGCAGCCCCGAGAGCCTCTTGAAATCCGACGGCGCGGAGATCGTCACGAAACCCATCGCCGGAACGAGACGGCGCGGCGCGAGCGCGTCGCAGGACGACGCGCTCGCCGACGAACTGCTCAACGACGAGAAGGAACGCGCCGAGCACCTCATGCTCGTCGACTTGGGACGCAACGACCTCGGGCGGGTCGCGAAGTACGGCTCGGTTCGTGTCGAGAACGCCTTCAGCGTCGAGCGGTACAGCCACGTCATGCACCTCGTCTCGACCGTGAAGGCGACGCTCGCTTCCGGCAAGACGCCGTTGCACGCTTTGGCGAGCGTTCTGCCGATGGGCACCGTGTCGGGCGCGCCGAAGATCCGCGCGATGGAGATCATCGAGGAAGTCGAGCCGACGCGGCGCGGTCCTTACGGCGGCGCCTTCGGCTACATCTCTTTCACGGGCGCGCTCGACATGGCCCTCACGCTGCGTACGATGGTGATCACGAACGGACACGTCCACATCCAAGCGGGCGCGGGCATCGTCGCGGATTCCGATCCGGACAGCGAGTACCAGGAAACGAAGAACAAGGCGGCCGCCCTCATCAAAGCCGTCGAACTCGCCTGCGAAGGGCTTTGAAAGGTGGACGTCATGACCCGGATCCTCGTCGTCGACAACTACGACTCGTTCACGTACAACCTCGTGCAGTACCTCGGTGAGCTCGGCGCGGACCTCACGGTATGGCGCAACGACGCCTTCGAACTCGCCGACGTGGCGCGGCTCGCGCCCGACGGCATCGTGATCTCGCCCGGGCCTTGCACGCCCACGGAGGCGGGCCGCTCTATCGCCGTGATCGAGGCCTTCGCGCCCGACGTTCCCATGCTCGGCGTGTGCCTCGGACACCAAAGCATGGGTCAAGCCTTCGGAGCGCGCGTGGTTCGGGCCCGCACGCCGATGCACGGCAAGACGAGCGTCATCGAGCACGACGGCTCGGGCGTCTTCGCGAACCTTTCGAACGACCTTCGCGTCACGCGCTACCACAGCCTCGTCGTCGAGGATCTTCCGAACGTCCTCGTGCCGACGGCGTGGGCGACCGAGGCGGACGGGTCACGCACCCTCATGGCGCTGAGGCACCGCGACTTCCCGACCTTCGGCGTGCAGTTTCACCCCGAGAGCGTCGCGAGCGAGGCGGGCATGGATCTGCTCTCGAACTTCCTGCGCCTCACGACCGAACGGGCGTTGCTTCCCAAGGCCGCGCCCGTGTGATATCACACCAAGAACTCGTTCTCGCACCATTTTCCCCCTCGAAGACCACGGCGCAAGGAGCGGTATCTTGACGATCCTCGGCAAGTTGATGAACGGCGACACCCTCTCGCAAAGCGAGGCGGCGGATTTCATGCGGTCCGTCATGGCGGGCGAGGTGACGTCCGTGCGTCTCTCGGCCGCCCTGGCCGCCTTGCGCGTGCGCGGAGAGACGCCCGAGGAGATTGCAGGCTTCGCGACCGCCATGCGCGAATTCGCCGTGAAGCTTCCCGTTCGGCGCGGCGGCGTCCTGCTCGACACCTGCGGAACGGGCGGTGACGGCGCCCATACCTTCAACATCTCCACGACCGCCGCCTTCGTCGTCTCGGCGGGCGGCGTGCGCGTCGCCAAGCACGGAAACCGCGCCGCGTCCTCGCGGGCGGGCAGCGCCGACCTCCTGGAGGCGCTCGGCGTGAACATTGAGGCGACGCCCGAGGTCATCGCGTCCGCCGTGAACGAGCTCGGCATCGGCTTCATGTTCGCGCGCAACTACCACCCCGCCATGCGCTTCGCGGCGCCCGTACGCGCGGAACTCGCGACGCGCACGGTGTTCAACGTCCTCGGACCGATCACCAATCCCGCAGGCGCCACGCATCAAGTCGTGGGGGTCTTTTCGCCGAGTCTCACGCGCAAGCTCGCCGAGGTGCTCGCTTTGCTCGGCACGTCGGGCGCGATGGTCGTGCACGGCGCGGGGCTCGACGAGCTCACCGTGTGCGGGCCCACGACGGTGTCCGAATTGCGTGGCGGCGTCGTCCGCGACTTTCTGCTGCACCCCGAGGACGTGGGCCTTCCGCAGCACGACGCCGCTTTGCTCGCTGGAAACGGTCCCGACGAGAACGCCCGAATCACGAAGGCGATCTTGCAAGGGCACGGCACGCCCGCCCAACGCGACGTCGTCGCTTTGAACGCGGGCGCGGGATTGTACTTGGCGGGCAAGGCCAGCGACTTGCGCGGCGGCGTGACGTTGGCGCTCGACGTCTTGTCGAGCGGGGCCGCGTGGGAGAAGCTGGAACGCTACGCCGCGTGGACGCGCGGCGAGGTGCCCGCCCGAGCTACGCACTGAAAATCAGGGGCGTACAGGCAAAGGAGCCACCTCGCGGCGCACGCGCTCCCCGAGGCGCGTCAACACCTCGTACACGTTCGTGCCCGCCGCCTCCGCCCACGCCTCGGCGGTGAGGAGGTCGCTTCCGAAAACCTCCACCCACTCGCCCGGCCGTACGTCGAGGCCGTCCACGTCCACCATGCACTGATCCATGCAAATACGTCCCAGAACCGTTCGTGGCTCCCCGCGAACGATCACGCGCGCTTTCAGGGAAGCGCGCCTCGGCAAGCCGTCCGCGTACCCCATGCCGACGGTGGCGACCCGAGTTTCGCGCGGCGCTCGCCACAACCCGCCGTAGCTCACCTCTTCGCCCGCCCGAACGGTCTGAACGTGCGTCACGCGCGCCCGAACGCGCAACGCGGGACGCAGAGGCACGACGTTGCTCAGGTGCGTCTCTGCCGGAAAGCCGTAGGACGCGATGCCGGGCCGCACGAGGTCGAAAGCCGCGCTCGGTCCGAAGCTCAGCAAGGCGCCCGAGTTGCTCGCGTGCCTTAGTACGCCGGTCGGCACGTCCGCCACGACCGCTTGAAAGCGCCGCAGCTGCTCGCGGGCATGCGAGAGGTCGGGCTCGTCGGCGCGTGAGAAGTGCGTCATCACGCCTTCCAAGCGTCCCGACTCCGCGAGCGCCGCGACGACGTCCGCCGCGTCCTCCCACCACACGCCGAGGCGGTTCATGCCGGTGTTCACCTTGAGGTGCACTCGGGCGCCTTCAGGCAGCGAGGCGGCGTCTTGCAGTGAACTCACCGTGAGGCGCACGCCGAGGGCGGCGAGTTCCGCTCCTTCCTCGGCGGCGAACGGCGTGAGCAGCACGACGGGCTTGCCACCGGACGCCTCGACGGCGTCCACGGCTTCCGTCGGGGTCGCGACCGCGAATCCCCACACGCACGCGAGGTCGCGCGTCGCCTCCACCGCGAGGCGCAGACCGTGCCCGTACCCGTTGGCTTTCACGGGTAGCAGCACGGGAGCGTGCGCGAAGCGGGACAAGGCGAGGATGTTCGCCCGCAAGTGATGGGGAAGCAGTTCGGCGACGGCGCGAGGCAACATAGAAGCAGCATAAAGCCGAGCCCTTGGCCGTGACATCCTTGAGGCGAGTTCTCATGACGCTTCACCTACAATTCAGCTCGATCATGAACATGATGCTCGCGCGTCGCCTTGCCACCGCCTCCATCGCTTTCCTCGCCGTCTCTTGCGGATTGGCACTCGCGCAAGCGGGCGGAGAGCTTCCCCTCGTGTCCGTCGGCGACGGACTTCGCTGGAATCAGCCGCAGGAAGTGTACACGCTCGTCGTGCCGCCCGAAGCGGCCAACACGCCCGTGAACTTGCAAGTTTACAGCCCCGCCCTCGACCTCGCCGACTACGCCGACGGTCGCGCCACGACCGGCTATTACGGCGACGAACTTTACGACCGCAGCGCCGCCTTCGAGACGACCTTCACCCTCAGCGGTCCCAACGGCGTCGTACTGCAGCGCACGTACGGCACCTCGCGCGAGCACGCCTGGGAAAGCTTCGTTGCCACCGCTCTCCCGGCGGGAACGTACACCTTGAGCGTGACGTCGAAAGGCAACGGCAAGAACGCCTTCGCCTTGCGGACCGCGCCCGGTTTTTCCTTGCAGGCGTCGGACTTCACTGTGAACGCCCGTGGCGTGGGCACGCCCTTGCTCGCCGCTCGCCTCACCGTTTCGTCCGATTGGGTCGGACGCACCGTTCAACTGTCGAATTACGACGGGGATGGAGCGAGCGAGCTCAAACTCGAGCTCAACTTGCCCAACGGAACGAAGCGAGCCCTCTCGGTTTCCGGCGACCTCGCGCTCGCCACGGACAGCATCCAAGTGACGCCGGAACTCGTCGGCGAGTGGGTCGTGTACGCCTTCGTGCAACCTGCCACCAAGCAGTACTCCAACGCCGTCACCTTGCGCTTGCGGCAGGGAACCGAGTCGGCCCTCGCCCGCATCCCGACCTTCAGCCCTCCGGCGGGCGTGCCGCTCACGCGCTCGCTGATCGTGGACGTGGTCGATCCGCAAGGCCGCCCCATTCCCGGCGCGTCCTACTCCGTCGGCAACGACAACGTCGTTCGCCCGCGCCTTCCCGAAGGCTTCGTGCCGGTCAGCAGCAGCGTCCTCGAAGGGCGCGGCGACGTCACGTCCAGCACAGAGGTGCGGTTGCGTGACCCCGCGGGACGCGTCCGCTTCGTCGCGCGGCAACCCTCGGGCACGCTGAGCGTGGACGTCGTCGCGACGTTCGGAACGTCCCGCGTTCCCTTGACGGGCGTTCCCATCGAGGTGGGTGGACGCGTGCAGAACGCGCCCTTCACGCTGCCCTTGGCTCCGGGTGACTACACGGTGAATCCCACGCCCTTGCCGGGCTCCAACGTCGCCGCGCGACCGACGCGCGTCACGGACAGCGGCAACAGCCGCGTCACCATCGAGTACGCCGTGCGGGCCGACGTCACCTTGCTGACCGCTCCGGACGTCGTCGAGGCGTGCGACGTCACGCAGCTGACGGCGCTCGCGCGCACGGAGTTCCCCTTCCGCTTGCCCGCCAGCGTCGTGATGACCTTGCCGGTCGGTTGGGAAACGGATTACCCGCTCAACTTGCGCGGTGACCTCAGCGCCGCCACCCCGCTTCGTCTGCGCGTTCCCGCCCGGGTGTGCCGCAGCGACGAAGCTGAGGCGACTCTCGAAGGCACGGCCCTGAGCGCCAAGGGAAACGCCCGCGTGCGCAATCCCACGGGAGCCAACGTCACGCGCGCCGCCCTCGGCGCGCGAGCTCGCCTCGCGAAGACGCTCGTCGCCGTGGACGGCGGATACGCCGTGACGCTGCAGATCACGACGGAAGGCGTGATCGACAACCTTCGCGTGGTCGATCCCCTGCCGAGCGGCGGCACCAGTCCCGCGGTGCGCGGTCCTCTGAGTCTCGGCGGCCCGGGCGGTCAATCGCTCACGCCTCGCGCCGACGGCGACACGCTTTTGCTGGGCCGCTTGGAGGCGGGCACGTACACCCTCACGTACACCCTTTTTACCGACCTTCCGCCTGACCGCGCCACCACCACGCCCGACCTCACTTGGTGAAGCGGAACGCGGCCGCCTTCGTCTGAGACAACGCACGCCCTGGCCCACTGCCGATCGGGGATAATTGTCCCCGATCGGCAGTGAGCGCGCCGCGCTTGTGCCAGCGCGGGTTTTTTCACAAGTGTGTGCCGTACTACAGCCTCTATACTGTGCTTGTGAAATCACTGCTCATGACTCCCATGGATGCGTTCGAGGCCCGGCTGCGCGAGGTGCTGCGTTCGCGCGTGGAGTTCATCGAGCTGATCGGTGACGACCTCGTGACGGCAGGTGGAAAGCGCTTCCGTCCGCACATGGTGTACCTGGCGATGAGGGCGCTCGGTCGCGTCGACGCACGCGAGACGGACCTCGCCGTCGCCGTGGAGTTGCTGCACAGCGCGTCGCTTCTGCACGACGACCTCATCGACGACGCCGACACGCGGCGCGGCAAGGCGGCGGCATATCGTCGCTACGGCAACGTGGTGAGCGTGATGTCGGGCGACTTCATGCTGTCTCGACTGCTGTCGTTGCTGGCAGGCATGCCCTCGACGCTGACGCGCGAATTCGGCGAGACGGCGTCCTTGGTATGCGAAGGCGAGGTGTTGCAGTTCCAAGTGGCGGCGTACGGAGATTACTCGTACGAGAACTACCTCGACATCATCACGGGCAAGACGGCGGCGCTGCTGCGCACGGCGGCGCGGGCGCCCGCGCTGCTCGTCGACGCGCCGCCCGAGGAGCTCGCGGCGCTTTCGACGTACGGCTTGGAGTTCGGCTTGGCGTTCCAGATGCAAGACGACCTCTTGGATTTGGCGTCGGACGTGGGAACGCTCGGCAAGCCGATCGGAGGAGACTTGCGCGAGGGCAAGGCGACGCTTCCGATTCTGCACTTGCTCGAGTCGCAGCACGCGCGGGAAGTGCGCGACATCCTGGAGCGCCGAGCGGGCCAGGAAGGAGACGTCGAGCGCGTTCGTGACCTCGCCGTTCAAAGTGGCGCGTTCGAGCGGACGCGCGAAGAGATCTTGTCTCGCTCGCGCACGGCGGTGGGCGCCCTGCATGTTCTTGCGCCTTCTCCGGCACGCCTCACCCTCGAGGATCTCGCGATGAACGCGGCTGAGCGCGTGAAGTGACGCTTAAGCTTGCACGTCGACGCATCTTCGAACTAATGCACGTTAGTTAGGTTGCAGTGTGTATAATCTGGATGCTTTTCAGTCCGGAGGTCGAACATGCAACCGACAACCCTCACGTGGCAAGGTCTGATGCGCCAGATGGAGCGTGCCTTGCCGTTTACCCAGGCCAGCGAACACTCGCTGGCCTATTTCAAGTACCCGAAGCGAACGGTGCGCTTCTCGCTGCCCGTGCGAATGGACGACGGGGGCGTCGACGTCTTCACGGGATACCGCACCGTCCACTCCATCGCGCGCGGACCCGCCACGGGCGGCGTGCGCTTCAAAGAAGGTCTCACCGCGCACGAGTGCGAAGTGCTCGCGGGCATCATGACCTTGAAGTGCGCCGTGATGGAGCTTCCCTTGGGCGGCGCGAAGGGCGGCGTCGACGTCGACGCCGAGAAGCTCTCGAAGAAGGAACTCGAACGCCTCACGCGCCGCTTCACGTCCGAACTCGTCGACTTCATCGGGCCGGGCGAGGACATCCTCGCGCCCGACATCGGCACCGACGATCAAGTCATGGCGTGGATGATGGACACGTACTCCGAACAAACTGGCACGACCACCACGGGCGTCGTGACCGGCAAACCCCTCGGCCTCGGCGGGTCCTTCGGCTCGAAGGAAGCGCGTGGTCGCGCCGCCGCGCAAGTCACCGAGCGGGTTCTCAAGGAGGACGGCGTCGACGGCGAAGTCACCGTCGCTATTCACGGCTTCGGAAACGTCGGGCGCGAACTCGCCCGACGTCTGCATCTGCAAGGCGCCAAGATCGTGGCGGTCGCCGATCAAGGCGGCGCCATTTACGACTCCTCGGGCCTCGACGTCGAGTCTCTCAGCGCGCACCGCGACTTCACGGGCAGCGTCCTCGGCTTCGCGCCCGAAATCAAGAGCGGACACCTCTTGACCCTCGACGTGACCGTGCTGGCCCTCAGCGCCGATTGGGGCGTCATCCACGAAGGCATCGCGCCCGGCGTGCGTGCCAAGTACATCCTGGAAGCCGCCAACCGCGCCGTGCTGCCCGACGCCGAAGAGCACCTCGCCGGAATCGTCATTCCCGACCTCGTCGCCTCCGGCGGCGGCGTCACGCTGAGCTACCTGGAGTGGGTGCAAGACGCCAACTCGTTCTTCTGGGCGGAAGACGAGATCTCCGGCGCCCTTTCGCGCCGCACGGCCCAGATGCTCGACCAAGTCCTGACGGCGAGACGTACGCTGAGGACGGACCTTCGAACGGCCGCCTACGCCCTCGCCCTCAACCGCCTGCACGAAGCCACGACCCTCAGGGGAGTCTACCCATGACGAAACTCGAATCCAGCTTGCCCGCCACCACCCGTCGCCACGACGTGCCCTCGTACCTCGACCCGAATCACCTCGGGCCGTGGGAAATCTATCTGGAGCAAGTCGAGCGCGTCACGCCTTACCTCGGCAAGCTCGCCTACTGGGTCGAGACCCTCAAGCGGCCCAAGCGCATTCTCGTGGTGGACGTGCCCATTCACCTCGACGACGGCTCTGTCGCGCACTTCGAAGGCTACCGCGTGCAGCACAACACCTCGCGCGGTCCCGCCAAGGGCGGCGTTCGCTATCACCAAGACGTGACGCTGAGCGAAGTCATGGCCTTGTCGGCTTGGATGACGGTCAAGAACGCGGCCGTGAACCTTCCCTACGGCGGCGGCAAGGGCGGCATCCGCGTCGATCCGCGCACCTTGTCGATGTCGGAACTCGAGCGCCTCACGCGCCGCTACACCTCCGAAATCGGCCTCATCATCGGCCCCGACAAGGACATTCCCGCGCCCGACGTCAACACCAATCCGCAGACCATGGCGTGGATGATGGACACCTACTCCATGAACGTCGGCAAGACTGCCACGGGCGTCGTGACGGGCAAGCCCATCAGCCTCGGCGGATCGCTCGGGCGCAGCGACGCGACGGGACGCGGCGTGTTCGTGACGGGCGCGCAGGCGATGCAGAAGATCGACTTGCCGCTCGAAGGCGCCCGCGTCGCCGTGCAAGGCTTCGGAAACGTCGGAAACGCCGCCGCCCGCATCTTCTTCGATCACGGCGCGAAAATCGTCGCGATTCAGGACGTGACGGCCACCTTGTACGACGAGGCAGGCATCGATCCGTACAAAGCGCAGGAGTACTTGCGCGCCCACGGCACGCTCGCGGGCCTCGAAGGCGCGCAGGAAATCTCACGCAACGACTTCTGGAGCTTGCCGTGTGACGTCCTCATTCCCGCCGCCCTCGAAAACCAGATCACCGAGGCGAACGCCTCCAAGATCACCGCGAAGGTCATCGTGGAAGGCGCCAACGGCCCGACCACTCCGATCGCCGACGACATCCTACGCGAAAAGGGCGTCCTCGTCGTGCCCGACGTGCTCGCGAACGCGGGCGGCGTGACCGTTTCGTACTTCGAGTGGGTTCAGGACTTCTCGTCGTTCTTCTGGACGGAAGAAGAAATCAACGCGCGTTTGGAGCGCGTCATGAAAGAGGCGTTCAATGGCTTGTGGGACGTCACCGAGCGTCACAAGGTCACGTTGCGCACCGCCGCGTACATCGTGGCGTGCACGCGCGTCCTCGAGGCGCGCGCCCTGCGCGGTCTGTACCCGTAAGCACCTTTTCGCACGCGCTCCCGACCGGGAGCGCGTTTTTTCGTTCGGCCCCTTATGAAGTACGCTGCTCGCATTCCAAGCTCAGGAGGCTCGATTTCATGCCGCTCGATCCGCACCTCAAGGAAGTCCTGCTGCAAATGGCCGCCGCTCCCCAACCGAACGGCCTCGAAGAAATGCGCGCCGCAGTCCACGCGAGCGCGGCGCGTACGCCCAAGCGGTCCGTGGAGGTCGCCCGGACGCGTGACTTGACCATCCCCGGGCCGGCGTCCGAGTTACCCGCAAGGCTGTACACGCCAACGGGAGCGGGCCCGTTTCCCCTCACCCTGTTCTTTCACGGTGGGGGCTTCGTCGCGTACAGCCTCGAAACGCACGATCACGTCACGCGCGAACTGTGCGCGAACGCGAACACGGCCGTGCTCAGCGTCGACTACCGCTTGTCACCCGAACACAAGTACCCGGCCGCCGTGGACGACGCCTACGCCGCCGTGCTGTGGGCCGCCGAACACGCGACCGAACTCGGCGCGGACGGACGGCGCTTCGCCCTGGCGGGCGACAGCGCGGGCGGCAACCTTTGTCTCGCCGTCGCTCAGCGCGTGCGCGACGAAGGCGGGCCGAACCTCGCCGCGCAACTCCTGATCTACCCCGCCGCCGACTTCGTGAACACCGAGCGCTACGCGTCGCGCCGCGAAAACGCCGACGGCTTCTTCCTCACCGAGGAGCGCATGCATTTCTTCGCGGGCGCCTATCTCGCCGACCCCACGCACGGCTCGCATCCGCACGTTTCGGCTTTGCACGCGGCGAATTTCCGAGGCTTTCCCCCGACCCTCGTGATGACTGCCGAGTTCGATCCCTTGCGTGACGAAGGCGCGGCGCTCGTCGACGCCATCAACGAGGAGGGCGGGCGCGCCGCCTTGCTGCCCGGCCCGGGCATGATTCACGGCTTCGCGAACATGACGGGCTTGTCGCCCGCCGCGGCGTCCCTCATGGATCAGGCGGGCTCGTGGCTGCGCCAGGAACTGTCGGCGTGACGCGCGTCGCCGTCATCACGGGCGCCGCGCAAGGCATCGGGCGCGAAACGGCGCGCGTGCTCGCCGAGCGAGGCTTCGCCCTCGTCCTGCTCGACTTGAGAGAAGTCGAAGGCGACTTCGGCGCGTCCACCTTGAAGCTCACGGGAGACGTGTCGAGCGAGGAGGACGTGAAGCGCTTCGTCACGCGCACGACCGAGAAGTTCGGCCGGGTGGACGTCCTCGTCAACAACGCGGGCATCTCGTGCATCGTGCCCGCCGAGGACACCACCACCGAGCAGTTTCGGCGCGTGCTCGACGTGAACCTTCTCGGGCCGTTCCTGCTTTCGCGCGAATTCGGCCGCGTCATGCTGGAGCGTGGAGAAGGCGCCATCGTCAACGTCGCGTCCGTCGCCGGTCTCGCGGGCGTGTCGGACCGCTCCGCCTACAACGCCAGCAAGCACGGCCTGATCGGCTTGACGCGCACCCTCGCGGGCGAGTGGGGCGGGCGGGGCGTGCGCGTCAACGCCGTGTGTCCCGGCTGGGTGAAGACTGAGATGGACGAGAAGGACGCCGGAAGCGGCGCCTACACGTCCGCCGACATCGAGCGCCGCGTTCCCATGGGCCGCTTCGCGACGCCGCGAGACGTCGCCGAGGCCATCGCTTTTCTCGCGGACGCCGACAAGAGCGCGTTCGTGAACGGCGTGGCGCTCAGCGTGGACGGCGGCTGGTACGCGGACGCGAGCTGGGAAAGTTTGCGGCTTGGCAAGCGGTGAGGAGTTTCACCGCTTCGTCACTCGACTCGTTAGAATCCTGAGTTATGACACAACTGCTGTCGAACTGGACGCCCGCGCCAAGTGGATACAAGCACGTCGTGAGCGTCTCCATCGGGTCGAGCAAGCGTGACGCCCGCGAGGAGACCGAGGTGCTCGGGCAGAAGTTCGTTCTCGAACGCCTCGGAACGGACGGCGACATGCGCAAGGCAGGCGACCTCCTCGGCGCGCTCGACGGCCGAGTCGACGCGTTCGGGCTCGGCGGCACCGATCTCTACATCGTCGCCGGGGATCGTCGCTACACCTTCCGCGATATCGCCAAGCTCGCGGCGAACGCGAGGACGACTCCGTTGCTCGACGGATCGGGCCTCAAGCACACCTTGGAGCGCGAAGCGATTCGCCTGCTCGATCCGGTCGTGGGCTGGAAGGGCCGGAGGACCTTGATGGTGAACGCCGTGGACCGCTTCGGGATGGCCGAGGCGTTGAGCGAGGCGGGCGCGCGCGTGATGTTCGGCGATCTCGTGTTCGGCCTCGGCATTCCCATTCCGATTCGCAGCCTCGACACGCTTCGCCGCACCGCGTACCTCTCCTTGCCCGTCATCACGCGCCTTCCTTTCCAGTGGTTCTACCCCACGGGCGAGAAGCAGGAGAAGACCGTGCAGGGAGCGGGCACGAAGTACTACGACGAGGCCGACGTCATCGCCGGGGATTTCTTGTACATTCGCCGCTACGCTCCCAGCCGCCTCGACGGCAAGACGATCTTGACGAACACCACCACGAAGCAGGACGTCGAGTGGGCGCGCGGTGCGGGAGCCGCGCGTCTGATCACGACGACGCCGCGCATCGGCGGGCGCTCGTTCGGCACGAACGTCATGGAGGCATTCTTCGTGGCTTTGAGCGGCGAGGGGCGACCGCTGACAGAAGACGAGTATCTGCGGTACATTCATTTGGTGGGTTTCAAACCCGAGATCACCGAATTGCAGGACGCGCCCAGCTCGGCTTGAGGCCCCTGCTGCACAGGAGACAACTGATGATCAGCGTGACGGAATTGCGCAACGGAACGAAAGTCGAGATGGACGGAGGCCTCTGGGAGTGCCTCGAGTACTCTCACCTCAAGATGGGACGCGGTGGCGCGAAGGTCGTCACGAAGTTCCGCAACATGGAGTCGGGTTCGATCGTGGACCGCACCTTCAACTCCGGCGAAAAGCTGCAAGACATCTTCGTCGAGACGAAGCCGATGCAGTTTCTGTACAAGGACGGCGACGACTACATCTTCATGGACATGGAAACGTTCGACCAACTCTCCCTGCCGCCCGTCCTCGCGGGTGACGCGGTGAAGTTCCTCAAGGAGAACCTCGAGGTCGAAGTGCAGATGTTCCGCGAAAAGCCCCTCAAGATCACGTTGCCGAACCAACTCGTGCTTCAGATCGTGGAGACGGACCCCGGCGTGCGCGGTGACACTGTCTCGGGCGGAACGAAGCCCGCCAAGCTGGAGACGGGCGCGGTCGTGCAAGTGCCGCTGTTCGTCGAGCAAGGCACGAACGTCCGCGTGGACACGCGCACCGGCGAGTACCTCGGGCGGGCCTGATGAACCCCGAGGCGCTCGCGAAGATTCTGGAGGCCCTCGCGGCGGCGGACGTGCGCGAGTTCAGCCTCGAAACGGGTGAGTACAAGCTCGCCGTGAAGCGCGGCGCGGAAGTCGTGACGATCGCCGCCCCCGCCGTGACCGTGGCGCCACCCGCGTCTGCCCCCGTGGCCGCCTCGGCTCCCGCCGCGTCCGCGCCGCAAGTGGAAGCGCCCGCGTCCACGCCCGAACCTGCCGCGCCCGCCAAGACCGCCGGGACGCCCGTGAAAGCCCCGATCGTCGGGACCTTCTACTCGGCGCCCTCGCCGGACAACCCGCCGTACGTCAAGGTCGGGGACCGCGTTGAAGTCGGGCAGGTGCTGTGCATCATCGAGGCGATGAAGCTCATGAACGAGATCGAGAGTGACGTCGCCGGAATCGTGCGCGAAGTTCTCGTGAAGAACGCCGAGCCCGTCGAGTACGGCCAGACGCTCTTCGTCATCGAGTGAGGCGAACGTGCCCGCCTCGACGCCCGACCGAAACGGTCGGGCTCTTTTGTAGAAAGGGAATTTGAACCGTGTTCAAGAAGATTTTGATCGCGAACCGAGGCGAGATCGCGCTGCGCGTCATCCGCACGGCCAAGGAGATGGGCGTCAAGACGGTCGTCGTGTACTCCGAAGCCGACGAAGGCAGCCTCCCCGTCCTGCTCGCCGACGAAAGCGTCTGCGTGGGGCCGTATCCCAGCAACAAGAGTTACCTCAACGTGCAAAACATCCTCTCGGCCGCCCTCATGACGGGCGCGGAGGGCATCCACCCCGGCTACGGCTTTCTCGCCGAGAACCCCGACTTCGCCGAGATGTGCCGCGATCACGGCATCGTCTTCATCGGCCCGACCCCCGAAAGCATGCGCGCGCTCGGTTCCAAGGCGGGCGGACGTGAAATCGCCGCGCAGTCCGACGTCCCCGTCGTGCCGGGCACGGGCGTTCTGGACAGCGTCGACGACGCTCTGCTCGCCGCCAAGCAGATCGGCTATCCCGTTCTTCTCAAGGCGTCGGCGGGCGGTGGGGGACGCGGCCAGAAAGTCGTGCGTACCCAAGAGGAGCTCAGGACGGCCTTCAGCCAAGCGCAAGAGGAAGCGCGCCTTTACTTCGGCGATCCCGCCATCATCATGGAGAAGTTCCTCGAAGAATTTCGTCACGTCGAAGTGCAGGTGATCGGGGACGGCAACGGCCACGTCATTCACATCGGCGAGCGGGACTGCTCCATTCAGCGCCGCAACCAGAAGCTCATCGAGGAAGCGCCTTCCACGCTGCCGCAAAGCTTGCGCGAGGAGATCCTCTCGGCGGGCGTGCGCCTCGCGAAATTCGTGAACTACGCGGGCGCCGGGACTTTGGAGTTCATCGTCGACCGCGACGGCAACTTCTACTTCATGGAGATGAACACCCGCATCCAAGTCGAGCACTGCGTCTCCGAGGAAATCAGCGGACTCGACTTCGTGAAACTTCAACTCGAAATCGCCTCCGGGATGCCCCTCACCCTCGCGCAAGAAGACGTCGTCTTGAGCGGTCACGCCATCGAATGCCGCATCAACGCCGAAGACCCCGATAAGGACTTCCGTCCGGCAGCGGGCAAGATCGACAACATCCACTTCGCGGGCGGGCCGGGCGTGCGCGTCGACTCCCACGCGTACAGCGGCTACACCATCCCTCCGCACTACGACAGTCTCATCGGCAAGCTCATCGTGCACGGCGAAACGCGCGATCACGCCATACGCCGAATGAAGCGCGCCCTCGAAGAGACCGTCATTCAAGGCCCGAAGACGACGGTGCCGCTGTACGTCAAGATCATGGACAACCCGTTCTACAAACGCGGCGCCGTCATGACGAACTTCCTGAAGACGCGCATGGAAGCCTAAGGCAGAGCCCGGAGGGCCCGAACTTAGCAAAAGCCCCTCTCCCACCAAGGGAGAGGGGCTTTTTTGAGAGGCGCGATCAGCTTTCGCTCGTGCCGTTCGGCTTGCCGCGTCCACGGCGGCGACGGCGACGGCGGTTGCCGCCTCCATTGG
This sequence comes from Deinococcus yavapaiensis KR-236, assembly GCF_003217515.1. NCBI lineage: Bacteria > Thermotogati > Deinococcota > Deinococci > Deinococcales > Deinococcaceae > Deinococcus > Deinococcus yavapaiensis. The sequence continues at coordinate 58,895 of NZ_QJSX01000003.1, forward strand.
CGTCGCCTTGCTGCTGCGGTGCGGCGGGCTGAGCCGCCGCCTGCTGAGGCTGCGGGCGAGGGCGGCGTTCGCTTTGGGAAGCGCCACGGCCGTTTTGCTGGCTTGACGGACGAGGTTGCTTGTAGCCGGGATTGCCGCCCGAGGCCTCGTCTTCGCGCAGATTCTCCGAGCTCCAGTCGCCGAAGTACATGCGTTGCACGGTCACGGCGATAGGACGGTTGTGCTCGTTTCGGGGGCGTTCCATGGTGACGATGCGGCGCTTCGGCCCGTTTCCGCCTCGCGAGGCAGGCGGCGCGAGGCGTTCGGTGGGCGTGTGGCGGTTGCCGACGCGCCCGCGATCGCCGCGACCCTCACGGTTCTCTTGACGGCCGTCGACGCGCCCGGCGTCACCACCGTCGCTCGTCGGAGTGCGCGGCGCGAGCGTCGTTTTCGTGTCGCGTTCTTGATCGCGCTCGCCTCGGCGGCGCGCGCGCGGTCTGGAGTTGGGGTCGGTCATGTCGGTCTCCTGCGTGAAGTCGATGCTGCGGGCGATGGGATTGACTTGTGCGATTTGCACGCGAACGAAGTCGCCCATGCGGAAGGTGCGGCCCGAAGAGCGACCCCGCAGCATCAGGGCGTCCTCGATGAAGAAGTAGTAGTCGTCGTCGAGGTTGCTGATGTGCAACAGACCTTCCACGCCGTTCTCCAGCACGACGAACACGCCGAAGGACGTGACGCCCGAAACCGTTCCGTCGAAGTCCTCGCCGAGGTGCGCCTGAGCCCACTTCGCTTGGTAGTACTTCGTGAGTTCGCGCTCCGCCTCGGCGGCGGCACGCTCGCGCTCCGACGTGTGCTCGCCCATCTTCGGCAACTCGGCCCTCAGCGCTTCGAGGCTTCCCGCACCTTCGCCCGTGAGGTGGGCGCGCAAGGCACGATGCACGATGAGATCCGGGTAGCGACGAATGGGGGACGTGAAGTGCAAGTACTCCTCGAACGCGAGGCCGAAGTGCCCCAAGTTCTCCCCGGCGTACCGCGCTTGCTTCAGCGAGCGCAACAGCAACGTGTTGGCGACCGTTTCCTGAGGCGTACCGCGCACCTTCTTGAGGGCCGCTTGGTACGCTTGCGGCGTCGGCTCGTCGCCGAGCGTCACGCCCATCTTCGCGAGGGCCGCGCTGACCTCCGCGAAGCGCCCCTGGGTGGGCTCCTCGTGCACGCGGTACAAGGCGGGCACGTTCTTTTCCAGCATGTGCCGCGCGACGACCTTGTTGGCGAGCAGCATGAGGTCTTCGATCATGCCGCGCGCCGTTTCCTCGCGAATCGGGATGAGCTGGAGGTTGCCTTCCTTGTCGATGTCCACTTTGACTTCGCGCAACTTGAAGTCGAGGCTGCCGTTGCGCAACCTCTTTTGGCGCATGCGCGACGTGATCTTGAGCAGGCGGTGCAAGTCGCCTTCCAAAAAGCGCGCGAAGTCCGGTAGGGCCGCGCTCGCCTCGGAGTAGGCTTGCACTTCGTCGTAGGTGAGGCGGGCCTTCGAGCGGATGACGGACGGCGTGAGTTCCACGCGCAGCGCGTCTCCGTCCGAGTTCACTTCGATGAGCGCGGACAGCGACAAGCGGTCCTCGTTGGGAACCAAGCTGCACACGCCGTTCGAGAGGCGTTCGGGCAGCATCGGCAGAACGCGGCCCGGCAGGTACACGCTCGTCGCGCGCGCCAAGGCTTCCTTGTCGAGGTCGGTGCCCGCGCGCACGTACGCGGACACGTCGGCGATGTGCACGCCGATCAAGAAGTTGCCGTTGTCGGCATTCTCGATGTGAATGGCGTCGTCGAAGTCCTTCGCGTCGCGTCCGTCCACCGTGAAGATGTTCAGGTGGCGAAGGTCGAGGCGACCTTCGAACGCCTCCTCGGGAATCGACGTCGGAATCGCTTCGGCTTCCCGCAGCACTTCCTCGGGAAACTCGTCGCGCAAGCCGAACTTCACGATGACGGCTTGCGTTTCGGTTTCGGGATCGTCGGTGTCGCCCAAGACGCGCGTGACGCGGCCGAAGACTTCGTCTTCACCGGTGTCTTCCGGCCAGAAGAGCTCCACGACGACGCGGGCGCCCGTCGGGACGTTCTCGGTGCCGTCAGGCAGCAGCAGGATGCGGTGCCGAGCGCGGGAATCGTCCGCTTTCAGCAACGTGTATCCCTTGGAGTGCTCCAAGGTGCCGACGAGTTGATGGTAGGCGCGCGCGACGATGCGCACGACAGTCGCACGGGTCGACTCGCCGCGCCGCTCTCGATCTCGGCCTCGCCCTTCGGCGGGGCGTTCCTCGACGCGCACGAAGACGGTGTCGCCGTTCCAAGCTTCCATCGTCGCTTCCGGCGCGATGTAGTAATCGTCGCCGCCCGCGTCGGGAATCACGAAGCCGTACCCGCCTTGCGTCGCCTGGAAGCGGCCACGCACGAGGTTCATGGCTTCCGGCAGACCGTACGTGCGCTTGCGCGTCCGAACGACGCTGCCTCGCTCCACGAGTTCTTCGAGCAAGTCTTCGATCTTGCCTCGCGCTCCGAGCTTCTCGCGGTCCTTGCGCGTGAGCTGGCGCTCCAAGTCTCGAACGTGCACGGGGCGGCCGAGTCGTTGCAGGAACGACACGAGGAACGCGCCCGCCTCGGACGACGGCGCGACGGGTTCGAGCGCCTCATCGGCTTCCCGAGCGAGCGCTTCGACTTCCTGCGTGGCGTCGCCCATCGACACCACCTCGGTCGCCTCGACCGTACTCTTCTTGTTCTTGCCGCGCTTGGGCTTCTTGGGTGCCGCTTCGGGCGCGGCAGGCTCGGTGGTAACGACTTCCGCGATGGGCACCGGCAGGGCGTCTTCCTCGGTCTGGGCGGCCTTCTTGCCGCGCCGAGGCTTCTTGGCGGGCGGAGCGACTTCGGTTGGCGTTTCGGCGGCGCTCGTCGTCTCGACGGGTGACACCTCGGCAGGCGCTTCGGCGGGGGTTACCTCGGCTTTCTTGCCTCGGCGGGGCCGCTTCGGCTTCGCGGACGGCACTTCTTCGATCATGCTCGCGTCCGCCGAAGCGACGGGGTCGGGGGCGGCCTCTTCCAGCAACTGGGCGGGAACGCCGTCGACCGGATCGCTCGGCGCTTGCGGCACGTCGCGCGGTTGAGGTTGCAATTCCGTCTCGTCCGCGTCGAGCCCTTCGAGCAGTTGGCTCGGCGCGCCGTCGACGGGTGAGGAAGCCGAGACCTCGCCTTCGTTCGGCGAGGTCGCCTCGGAAGTCGCGGCCGTCTTCTTGCGGCGGTTCGTGCGCTTAGGTTCGGCGGGCGGCGCTTCTTCAGCGGGCGCGACGGGCGCCGCGCCCTTGGCTTTGCGTTCACGCTTCGCCTTCGGGCGGATGGTCACGCCCGTTTCCTCGCTCAGGAGGGCGGCGTCGCGGGGCGTTTCTGGGGTAGGGGTGGGTTCGAACGTGGCGTTGTCCGCGTCTTGCGCGGGCACGAGGGCGAGGGCCGGCGCCTCCGCTGCGGAAGGCACGTCCGTAGGCGTGTTCCCGCTCGCCTGCGCCGTAACCTCCGAGTCGACGGACGCCTCGGGGTTCTGACGGCGAGACGGCTTGCGCGCGCTCTTCTTCGCAGCTGGAGTCTTCGTCGTGGTGTCTTCGGACTGCGACGTCGCTTGAATTTCAGTGGGCGTGTTCGTCGAGGCGGGCACGTCGGACGCCGTCTCGGCGACTTCGGCTGACTTGGCACGTGTCTTGCGCGCCTTCGTCGCCTTCGGAGGTGGGTTGCTGACCTGAGAGGCGGCCTTGCGGCTTTGCTTTCTCGAGGTCGGGGCGGTCGTCTCGTCGCTCGTGTTCTGCGCGGCGACCGCGGTGTCCTCTTTCTTTTTCGGCATTCAGCACCTTGATGTCATGAACGGTGAACGGCGCGCTCCTCGGGTTCCTTGTGGGCGCGCGTTCGTGCGATCGCACCGTGACCGCTCTGGCCGGAACGCGACTCACTCGTGCGCCGCGTTCTCGTGGCGAGTTCAGTATACCATCGGGCGAGCCGAACTCGTGGTGGCACGTGAAGAAAAGCCCTACACGAGGGCGCGTACGATCTCAGACGGCCCTACGATCTCGCCGACGATCGGGGCGTGGTCGCTCAAACGGGCGCTCCGCGCCGCGCTCACGTGACGCACGACGAGGCCCGACGCCAGCAGGTAGTCGAGCCGCCACCCGACGTCGTTTTCATAAGCGCGTCCACGGTTCGACCACCACGAGTACTCCGCACGCTCGCCGAGCGTCTCGCGGTGGGTGTCGGCGAGGCCCAATTGCAGCATGTTCGTCATCCACAGGCGCTCGTGCGGCAAGAAGCCCGAATTCTTGGTGTTCGACCGCCAATTCTTGAGGTCGATCTCGCGGTGCGCCACGTTGAAGTCGCCGCCCAGCAGCACCGGTCCCTCGGCAAGTCGCGCGCGCGTCCACGACTCGAACTTCGACAGGAAGTCGTCCTTCACGGCTTGCCGAGTCTCGCCGCTGCTTCCGCTGGGAACGTAGACGCTCGCGAAGGAGGCGCCCGCGAACCGCGCGAGGATCACGCGTCCCTCGGCGTCGTGGCCTTCGTGTCCGAGCCCGATTCGTACCTCGTCCGGAGCGCGCCGCGACAAGATCGCCACGCCGCTGTAACCCGCTTTCACGGCGGGCGCCCACACGCTGTGGTAGCCGAGCTCGGCGAACACCTCGGGATGCGGGTCGGCGCGTACCTCCTGCAAAAGCAGCACGTGCGGACGCTCGCGTGCCAGCCACTCGATGAGGCCCTTTCGCAACGCGGAGCGCAAGCCGTTCACGTTGAAGGTGGCGACGCGAGCAATAGGAGGTGCGACTTCGATGGACACGCACACAGCATAGCTTGAGCGTCCCTTCACTTCACGGGCTCGTTGACGGTCCGGTCTTCGGCACTTACGCTACGCTAAGAAAAGGAAAGGGGGTCCTTTCATGAGTACAGTCGAATTTCATGACGAGCGCGGGCAGCTGCTCGAGAACGCGGCGGACTTCGCGAACGCCGAGAAGATCGTGAAAGTGTGGGCCGAACGCAACGACTTCGAGCGCGTCGTGTTTCATCAGGAGGGCGACAAGCTGTGGGTCCAGCTCGGAGAGCACAAGCTCAACTACTGGATGCCGCATCAGGCGTTGAAGAACGGCAGCAGCGACGACATCGAGATGCAACTCGACTTCGCGCGAGGCGCTCAACGCCGTGAAGCCGCCGGGTACGAAAAGTTCGACCGGTAAGGGCCCGAACACCGAGGGAAGGCGAGCGGCGCTTCAAAGCGCCGCTCGCCTTCCCTCAGCGGCTCGCCGATTCGCCCACTTCGCGAACGCTCGACGCGGGAATGAGGCCGAGCGCGTACGCGTGGTGCGCCGCCGCGAGCGAGTCCGTGGCGAGCACGAGGTCCACGTTCGCCGCGCGAAGCTCGTGACGTAGCGCCATCACCTCGCTCCGCCGCCGCGCGCCCGTCACTTCGCGGATGTACACCGCCAAGACCCGATCAGGGTGCGCCCTCACCACCTCGCGGTAGATTTCGGGGTCCTGCTCGCCGCTGTCACCGACGAGCACGAACTTCAACGTCGGGTACATCCCGACGATGCGTGCGATCGCCTCGAGTTTGTGGTCGCCGTGCACGGGATGCAGCGTCGACAAGCTCCAGTCGCGCAGGAAGATCGGCCCGAGGGGAATGTGACGGTATTCCAAGAAGGCCCACAGCATGTCGAAGAGATTCCACGGGCTGCTCGACACGTAGAAGACCGGGTTGGACGCCGAACCGCTCGGACCGCCGACGAGCGCGCGGTACAAAGCGCTGACGCCTGGAAAGGGAAGACGCGTGCGGGCGTTGCCGAGCATCACCGTGGTGAGCATGCGCCAGCGGCGCGTCACCTTCGACTCCACGACCGTATCGTCGAGGTCGGAGATCACGCCGAACGCCGCGCTTTGCACGACGTGCACGGGCGCCGTCACCGCAGAGTCCGGCGAGCCGAGCGTCAAGGCCGCCTCGTGCCACTCGCCGCTCAGGGGCGCGTCGAAGGCGAACGTGAGGTCGAAGTAGCCTTCCTGGTCCGTCGTGGCGGTCGCGCGCACGCCAGCCAAGGTGCCGTGCACGGCGACGCCGTGCACCTCGCGGCTCAAGAAGCGGCGAGCCACGTTGAGGGCGTTGCGCCAGCGAGGATCTCGCTCGGTCGCCTCCGTGAGGGTGCGCGGACGTAGGACACGTCCGCGCAAAGTCGCGTGAGTCGGGGTGCCGTAACCGCAAAACGCCACGATCACGAGACGACCCGTTTTGCGGCGCTGCTGGACGAAACGACCGAAGCGCTTGTCGAGGGTCGTGTTGGCGATGTTGAGAAAGTCGAGGAGACGACTCACGCGGTCAGTGTACGACAGCGGCCCTGACGGGAGGCGGCGCTTCAAGAACGGCTCAGGTGACCTCACGGCAAAACGGTCGCTCGCCGGAAACGTGGAAGCGAGAGGACGACCGCTTCTCACGCAGCCCGGCGACGCTCGTCGACGCCACGAGGTCGGCGCATTTTCGACGGTGACGAGGTGTTCGCGGGCATGCCACCAACATCGACCGTACAAGTCTCATGGTTGACCGAGCGCCGCCGATTCACTGCTCGCGAAACGACTTGGACGACGCGACTTACAAGAGGACGACCGTTCGCCGAGATGACCGCCGAGGACGCGCTCATGCGCACCGAGAGAAGTGCTCAGGCGCCCGTCAGGTCCTCGTGCGATCCTGACGCGTGCGCCGCTTTGCCTCATTCTCGCTTTTGACCGCCGCCTTCTTGGCGGGCGTCGCGCCTGCCATTCGCGCCACGCCCGTCGTGACCCAATCTCCCGTGGTCCCACCCTCCCTGCCGTGGAACTTGGCGGCCATTCACCTGCCGATTTCGACCGTCTCGCTCGGCGCCATGTCGACCACCGCCTCCACTTCGAACACCATCGCCATCCTCGACACCGGCTACGCGACCGTTCCCTCGATTCGTGGAACGGTCGTCAACGGCTACGACTTCGTTTCGGACGCCGCCACGTCCGGCGACGGCGACGGCCGCGACGCCGACGCGACCGACACCGGCGCGACGAGCTATCACGCGTCCATGGTGGCGGGCATCGTCGCCAGCATCGACCCCACGGCGACGTTCGTGCACGTTCGCGTCGCCGACGACGACGGCCACATTCGGGTCAACGACCTCGTGGACGGCTTGCGCTGGGCGGCTGGCTTGCCCGTGACGGGCGTGCCTCTCAACACGAAACCCGCGAAGATCGTGAACCTCAGCCTCTTCGTCGACTTCATTCCCCTCACGCGCTGCGACGCGCGGGTGCAAAGCGCTTTGAGTGCCGTCGCGGCGCGCGGCGTGATCGTCGTGGCGGGCGCGGGCAACGACGACCGCGACGCGAGCGGGTATTCGCCCGCGGGTTGCCGAGACGTCATCACCGTGACGGCGACGGACGCGACCGATCGGCGTGCGAACTACGCCAACTACGGTCCCACGATCACGCTTGCCGCGCCGGGCGGCACGGCCGCTTCGCTGATCGATGTGTCCACCCCGAACGGAACGGAGCGTCAGATGGGCACCAGCATCGCGGCGCCGCACGTCACGGGCGTCGTGAGTCTGCTGCTGCGGGCCAAGCCGACCCTGAGGCCCGCCGAAGTCACGGCGATTCTCAAGGACACCGCGACGAAGTTCGAAGGCGGAGCGTGCGACGTCCGCTCGCCCTTGAAGACGTGCGGCGCGGGCCTGCTGAATGCCGAGGCGGCCTTGGCCCGCGTGGCGACCGCCGCGAAGACGAGCGGGCGTTCGAGTGCCGCCCGAATGCCCGCTCGTCCTTGAAGCCTGGTCGTTACTGGGTGATCGGCGCGAGACCGGTGATCTCCGTCGCCTTCTTCGTCTTGTCGTACAGGCACTGGTAGCGAGCGCGAGCGTCCCCGTCGGGGCCGCGCACCGTGATGACGCTTTCGTGAACCCAGCCGCCGCCGGTTTGCAGACGCGTGCCGTTGACGCGCTCCACCGGCGGCGCGAAAACGAGGGTGAAGCCTTTCGGAAGCTGCTCGGCGAGCTTTTCTTGGCACTGCTGAAGGAACAGCCACTTGCTGACGCCGCCTTGTGCAGCGTCGGACTCCAAGGGGTTGTTGCGAATGGCCAGGCCCGTGAGCAGCGTACCCAGGGCGAGCAAAGCGACGAGGACGAGCCAAAGGAACACTCGGGACGCGCTGGCGCCACGACGAGCAGGAACGGAAGTAGCCATCAAGAATCCTCCGACGCACAGAATACCAGTCGCCGCCGCCGAACTTTGCGAGTCCGCACGCGACCTGATAGGGTGACGCGGTGCCGAGTCCCGACGTCTTGCTGTACGGCCTGCCTCTCGCGTTTCTTGCCGGATTCATCGACGCGATCGCTGGTGGTGGCGGCGTCATCACCATTCCCACGCTGTACTTCATGGGATTGTCGCCAGGGCAAGTCGTCGCGACGAACAAGCTGCTCGCCATCTTCGGCTCGGCGAGTTCCAGCTTTCAATTCTGGCGCAAGGGCGGCGTCGACAAGGCGTTGCTGCTGCGCATGGCGCCCCTCGCGCTTTTCGGAAGCGCGGTCGGCGCGGTGCTCGTCTCCAACCTCAAGAACGACGATTTGTTTCGCAACCTCATCGCGGGGCTGATCTTGCTCGTGGGCGTCCTCGTCGTGACGAACAAGAAGCTCGGCTTGGAAAACCGCTACGAAGGGCTGACGGGACGTACGCTTTCGATCGCTTTGCCCGCCGCCCTCGCGATCGGCGTGTACGACGGATTCTTTGGGCCGGGCACCGGAACTTTTTTGATGTTCGTGTTCGTGCGCTTCTTGCACTTCGACTTCGTGAAGGGCAGCGGCAACGCCCGCGTCGTCAACTTCCTCACGAACCTCGGGGCGTTCGTGGCCTTCCTGATCGGCGGGAAGATGGTGTTTTGGCTTGGCCTCCCCATGGGAGTCGCGAACGCTCTCGGCGCGACCCTCGGCGCCCACTTGGCGATGCTTCGCGGAAGCGCCTTCATTCGCGTGATCTACGTCGGAATCGTCCTTGCCGTCGTGGGAAGATTGCTGTTCTTCTCGTAAAGGGCGAAGCAGCTCAGTTGAGCGCGCCGCTTCACGCGACAATACCGACATGATGAATCTCGCGACGCTCGGCGGCGGGTGCTTTTGGTGTACGGAGGCGGTCTTTCAGCAAGTGCGCGGCGTCACGCGCGTCACGAGCGGGTACAGCGGCGGGCACGTGCCGCGCCCGACGTACGAGCAGGTGGTCACGGGCCGCACGGGTCACGCGGAAGTCGTGCAAGTCGAGTTCGACGACGAAGTCATCTCGTACCGCGACTTGTTGATGATCTTTTTCGGCACGCACGACCCCACGACGCCCGATCGTCAGGGCGCCGACGTCGGCACGCAGTACCGCAGCGTGATCTTCCATCACGACGAGCGGCAGCGAGGCGAGGCTTTGGACGTCATCGCCAAGCTCGACCACGAAGGCGTGTTCGGCGCGCGGCTCGTCACGCATGTCGCGCCGTTCGAGGCGTTCTACGAAGCGGAAGGCTACCACCAAGACTTCTACAAGAACAATCCGAACTACGGTTACTGCCGCGCGGTCGTCTCGCCGAAGGTCGCGAAGCTGCGCGCGTCGTTCGCCGACAAGCTCGTGGCCGTGCCGACGCGCTGAGAAGAGGATTGGGTAGACTGCCGCGCATGGATGCTTATATTCGCGGTCTACGGGCCAAGATCGGCCACGACCTCATCAAAGCGCCTGGCAGCGGCGTCGTCGCTCGAACGGAGGATGGCCGCGTGATGCTCGTCCGCCGATCGGACAACGGCTTGTGGGGGGTCGTCGGGGGCTGGGTGAGTCCCGGGGAGAGCGTTGCGGAGACGGCGGTGCGAGAGGCGATGGAGGAGACGGGGCACGAAGTCGAGATCGTGAGGCTTCTCGGCGTGTACTCGCACCCGGACATCACGCGCGGCACGTACCCCAACGGCGACCAGGCGGAGTTCGTGAACACGATCTTCGAGGCGCGCGTGGTGCGACAAGTGGGTGGCTTCGACGACGAGACCTTGGAGGTGCGCTTCTTCACGCCCGACGAGATTCCCGCGATCATCGACGAGGTGCAGCGCGCCGATCGTCAACCGATCCTCGACGCGCTGTCGAGCGAGGCCAGGCCGTTCATTCGGTAGCTTCGGCGCGGCCCTGGGACCGTACGGCGCCTTGAACTCGCGGGGCATTCGCTGACGTTCTTTGCGTCGCCGTACGACAGGACCGACTCGGGGTTCACGGGTCCGCTGCCACATAACGTGGGATCTTCGGTGAGAGGACACCTTCGCGATGCGCGAAGTGTCTCGAGTGAAGTTCGGCCTTCGAGCTTCGTGAAGTCGCGCGCCGACATGCTGCCGGTCCCACGGGACGAAGTGCTTCAGGGCGAGGCGCGACACGGCCACGAACGCGAGCAGTCCGAGTTGCGACTACGTAGACGTCACGCAGTCGCACTCTTGGCTTGCCGTTCTCCACTTTCGATCTCGCGCTCCAGAAAGTAGTTCAGCAGCGTCCGAATCGTGGCGATGGCCGCGAGTTGCCCGATGTCGTTCCAAGTCGGCGCCACCGCCGTGCGCAGAATGTCCGCCGCCAGCAGGAATTCCAGCGCGATCGCCAGCCACCGTCCGAGTCGAAGGCGCAGCACGAGGGTGTCGGCCGATTCCAAGCGCGACGACCGCAAAAACGCGTGGCCGGCCCTCAGGGTCGCTTCCAGGATTCCCAAAGCCACGACGATGCCGGCGATGCCCTCGACGCCCGCCGAGACGTACAGCGTCAACGCCCGCACGGTGTTCTCGATCGTCTCGAACAAGCTCATGGCCGCATGGTAGGAGAGGGCGATTTGCCGTCGTTCGGCCGCTTCTTGATGCATTCTTGGCCTGGCGACCCGGTCATTCTACTTATTCACGGCGATATATTTAACCGGTAAAGTATCCTATGTCCTCACGATGGTCGTTGTCCGCCGCCGTGCTTGTCGGCTTGCTTCTTCCCGTTCAGTTCGCCGTCAACAGCGCCCTCACGACGCGAACGAACTCACCGGTCGCCACGGCCGCCATCTCGTACGGCGTCGGAACGGCCGCGTTGCTGCTGGGCCTCGTCGTCGCGCATCGTGGCCGCGTGCCCCTCAGGCAACTGTCGGGCGCGCCCGCGTGGAGCTACTTCGGCGGCGTGATCGGCAGCGCGTACGTCGTGGGCAGCGTCGTCCTGACGCGAACTTTGGGCGCCGCCCTCGCCGTCACCCTCGTGATCGTCGCACAAACCCTCACGTCGCTCGCCCTCGATCACTTCGGCGCGCTGGGCTTGCCACGCCGACCGATGAACACGACACGCGTTTTCGTCCTCGTTCTCGTCCTCGCCGCGTTGACCCTGCAGGTGCTGTGATGGTCGCCGCCCTGCTCGGAACCCTCGGCGCGGGCCTCGGCCTCTCCGTCGGCCTCGCCTTCAACGTCCGCCTCGCCGCGCACGCTCGCCACGCCGTTCTCGCCAGCCTCGTGAATTTCGCCGTCGGCTTCGCCCTCACCGGCCTGCTGGCCTTGCTCGGCGTCGGCGGACTCGCGTCGGCGCCGTTCGAGGCGCCGCTGTGGATGTTCCTCGGCGGCGCGGTCGGCGCGGGCTACGTCACGGCCACCCTCTTCACGGCGCGGGCGCTCGGCGTGGCTGCCAGCACGGCGGGCGTCACCCTGGGTCAGATTCTCGGCGCCCGGCTCATCGACGCTTTCGGTCTGCTCGGTCAAAGCGTGCGCGCCGTCTCGATTCCCGACATGATCGGCGCGGCATTGCTGCTCGGCGCCGTCGTGCTGCTCGCGCGAGAACGATCGCGATGAAGACCGGCGATCTGCTCGCTCGCGTGCAGGCCGATTGGCGCGCCGCTCGGCCCGACATCGACGCCACGCCGATGCTGACCGTCATCGCCGTGCAGCGAACGAGCGCCCTTCTGGAGCGTGAACTTCAAGCGTTCTTCGCGAGCGTCGACCTCACGCCGCCGAACTTCGACGTGCTCGCCACCCTGCGCCGCTCCGCGCCGCCTCAAGGCCTGCTGCTTTCGCGCCTCGGCACCCTCATGGCGATCACGCCGCCCGCCGTGACGAAACGTATCGACGCCCTGGAGGCGCGCGGCCTCGTGAAGCGCCATCCGCACGAGGCGGACCGCCGCGCCCTGCTCGTGCAACTCACCGACGAAGGCCGCGCGCTCGTCGACGCCTTGCTGCCGCGCCACGTCGAGAACGAACGCCGATTGCTGTCGGGGCTCGACGACGCCGAACGCGCCCAACTGCGCGCTCTGCTCGTCAAGCTCGCGGCGTCCTTCGAACCGTCCGAGGCTTGAACGGCAAGACGAGGAGGCTCGAATCCTGATCGACAAGCCCGAAGTCGATCTCGATTCACGGAGTTGCGGCCAAGCGGAGCGCCGCTTCCCGGTCTCCACCGCCGTGATCTTGCAGCGCGCTCGGATCGGCACCCGCCGCGCCACGTGTTCTTGGCACACGCGAAGAGGGCGGCCGTGGACGACGCGAGGCGGAAATGAAGAGGCGCCTTCCCAACATGGGAAGGCGCCGAGGGTAAGAGAGGGTTACACGCTGATGTCGGCGTAACGCGCGTTCTCTTGGATGAACGCCTTGCGCGGCGTGACTTCGGTGCCCATCAGGTCCTCGAAGACTTCGTTCGCCGCGATGAGGTCCTCGATGTCGACGCGCTTGAGCACTCTCGTCTCGGGATTCATCGTCGTTTCCCAGAGTTGCTCGGCGTTCATCTCGCCGAGACCCTTGTAACGCTGAATCTCGTACTTCCGGCCTTCTTTTTGCAGCTTGGCGGTGCGCTCGCGCAACTCGTCATTGGAGTACAAGTAGACCTCGTTGCCCTTGCCGCGTCCCCACGACAGCTTGAACAAGGGCGGCTGGGCCATGTAGAGGTAGCCTTGCTCCACGACGGGCCGCATGTAGCGGAAGAAGAAGGTCAGCAAGAGCGTCGCGATGTGCCCGCCGTCTTGGTCGGCGTCGGTCATGATGACGATCTTGTGGTAGCGAAGCTGCGACAAGTCGAAGTGCATCTTGTCGCCCGTGCCTTCGACGCCCGCGCCGATCGCTCCGATGAGGGCGCGAATTTCGGCGTTCTTGAGAATCTTGTTGAGCTCGGCCTTCTCGACGTTGAGAATCTTGCCGCGAAGCGGCAGGATCGCTTGGAAGCGGCGCTCGCGCCCGCCTTTGGCCGAGCCGCCTGCCGAGATGCCTTCCACGATGAACAGCTCGGATTCAGCGGGGTCTTGCGAGGTGCAGTCGGCGAGCTTGCCGGGCAAGTCGTCGTTCTCCAAGGGATTGGAGCGGCGCACGAGATCGCGGGCCTTACGGGCGGCTTCACGGGCGCGGGCCGCTTCGGCGGCCTTCTCGACGATGATCCTGCCGACCTTGGGATTCTCTTCGAGGTACTCGGCGAACTTCTCGCCGACGATGGCGTTCACCGCCGTCTGCGCTTCCGAGTTGAGCAGCTTGACCTTCGCTTGCGACTCGAACTGCGGCTCGGGAAGCTTGACGGAGATGACGCAGTGGATGCCTTCGAGCAAGTCGTCGCCCGTGGGCGTGGGGTTGCCCGACTTGATGAGCTTCTTTTCGTTGGCGTACTTGTTCAAAACGCGCGTGTAGGCCGTCTTGAAGCCCGTGAGCTGCGTGCCGCCTTCGCGCGTGCGGATCATGTTCGCGAAGGTGAGGATGTTGTCCTTGGAGTACGAGCCGGAGTGCACGAACGCCACTTCGACTTCGACGTCGGAGTGCGAACCCTTGATGGTGATGGGATCCTCGTACAGCAGCTTCGATCCGTCGGCGACGAGGTGTCGCGCGAGCGTGGAGATGCCGCCCTGCTCGTGGAAGATCTCTTGCTTGAGCTCGCCGCCGTGCAGATCGGTGCGCTCGTCGGTCAGGACGATCTTGAGGCCCGTGAGGTACGCGAGTTCGCGCAGACGGCGGCGAATGCGCTCGTAGTCGAAGACGTTCGCGAACTCGTGGAAGACCTTCGGGTCGGGCAGGAAGGTGACCTTCGTGCTCCACTCGACGTCGGACGGCGTCTTGCCGAGGACGCGCAGGGGCGTCACGACCGGGCCGCGCTCGAAGCGGATGTTATGGAGTTGACCGCCTTTGTTGACGGTGACGTCAAGGAAGTCGCTGAGGGCGTTCACGACGCTCGACCCGACGCCGTGCAGACCGCCTGACACCTTGTACGCGCCGCCGCCGAATTTGCCGCCGGCGTGAAGCTCGGTGAAGATGACTTCGATGGCGCTGCGGCCCTCGGTCTTCATCATGTCAACCGGAATGCCGCGCCCGTTGTCGGTGACGGTGGCGCTACCGTCGGGATGCATCGTGACGGTGACTTCGGAGGCAAAGCCCCCGAGGCCCTCGTCGATCGCGTTGTCGATGATCTCGGTGAGAAGCTGGTGGTAGCCGTCGATGCCGGTGCCGCCCTGCACGTACATGCCGGGACGCTTGCGCACGGCTTCGAGACCTTTGAGCACGGTGATGCTGGAGGCGTTGTATTCCTGCTGAGTCATGGCCCTCCTTGTAGGATGCCTAAAGCGAGAAAATCCGCGTCAGGCGCCCAAAAAGCACTTCTCATTGTATCAGAAGAAGTTGAAAGCGGTCAAGAAAAATATGTTCATGGCGTAGTGACTCCGGGGAGTCGGGTCCGGGCAGAACTCGGCTGTACAGAATATCGCTTGAACGTTACCCCTTGAACAATTCATAATCTTGATGTATGCGTCTGACTTCGTTTTCGGCCCACGCCTTCGTTTTGACGATGAGCATGGCGTTCACCCTCGCTTCCGCCACCACGCCGACGACGAACGTCTCTCGCTCCGGATCGTCTCCGTTCGTTTGGATTCTCATCGTGCTCGCGCTCGTCGTCGCCGCGCTCGCCGTGCGACGCGAACTTCGAAAGCGAACCGGAAAGCTTCCCAGCCAGCAAGCCTCCGACAAAGCTCCGAGCGCGCCGAGCGGCGTCACCGGGGTGCGCGTCGCGCCGTCCGCACCGCCCGCCGAAGTCCCGGTGTCTCAGCGCGCCTCGCAACCCGCGCCCACGCCTGCCCAGGCCACGCCTCCTTCCCAACCCAAGCCTGCGCCCGCACAAGCCGCGCCGCCCGCTCAACCCAAGCCCGCGCCCACCACGGTGCAAGAACGTACCGTCATCACGCCCAAGCCCGTCGAGCAACCCGTCGAATCGGCGCCTGCCCGTTCCGTGCCGCCAGCCGAAGCTCCTCGGCCCGCGCCGCAATCCACGGTCGCTCCGGTCGCCGCGGCGGCGCCCGCTCCCGCCAAAAGTGACGACCTCATGGACGGATTCGCTTTTCTCGGGCTCGGTGACTTCGGCGGTACGCTCGCGCCTGCCAGCGGTTGGCTGAGCTCCCTCAAGACCCACCCGGAGCGCGTGCGCGGTCTCAGCCTCGAAGGCGGCCTCGCGCTCGTGCACGACGACGCTGGCAACAACGCCGCCGTACCGCTCGGCGCGGACGTCGGAGAAGTGCTCGACGTGCCCGCGCTGCGCGGCCTTCGCCTCTCCGTCTCGGATCAAGGAGCGCGCGTCGTCGCCTTGCCGAACGGCGTGTACCTCGTGCAAGGCGGCACGCCCCTCGCAGCGGGCTCGTACCTCAAGCCCGGCGTGTTGTACGGGCTTGGCGTCGGCACGCCCCCGATCGCGGCGGCGAGCAGCTTCACCTTCGGCAGCGTCCTCGGAGCCCCGAACGTCGAGCAGTTCACGTCGGGCGGCATCGACGTCAAGCTGCTGCAAAACGGGCGCCGCCTCACGCCCAACCTCGATCCGGCGCGCGCCCACCTCATCTTCATAGACGACAAGCTCGACGTGGGCCAAGCGTACGGCATCTCCTCGCTCGGCGGCCTTCTCATCGATCAGCAAGACGAGGCCGCTCACCTGCACGCGCTGCCGACCGGCGTCGCGCTGTGGCAAGGCACGTCGCAGCTCAACCTCGGGCACACGCTGGAGAAAGGTACGTCGTACCGCCTCTCGGGCGCGGGTCTCGATGGCTACACCTTGGAGTGGCACGGCTGACCCGAGCGACTTCGAAGCTCGGCGCGCCACGAGGACGCGCCGAGCTTCTTTTCGGGTACGCTCGAAGGCATGAACTTCTGGGAAGCTCTTCACAACTTCGCTCTTCCCATCCCGATCGTCGGACACTACCTCGTCTTGTTGTCGGCGATTCTGTTCGTGTGGAGCCTCGCGCTCATTCGAAATCCCACGCCGTCTCGCGGCTTCTTGCTCGTCTTGCGCCTCAACTGGCTCGCGTACGCCCTCAATACCGTCGCGGGGCTCGCTCTGCAATTCAGCGGGCGGCACGTTCCGAGCGCCGTCGCCGACGCCGCTCGCGGTGACGGCCGGACGATCCTCGGGTACCTGCCCGATCCGTCACGCCACTGGGAGCACCTCATGTACGGCCTCATCGCCATCCTCAGCCTCGGCGGTACCGAGCTGATCTTGAACGGGCGCAAGTACGGCATGACGCGTTGGGTACGCTTCGTGCCCGTCGCGACGTTGCTGCTGGCCGCCGTCGCCTACCGCGCCGTGCAAGTCGCTTACCTTCCCGGCGCGACGCCCGGCACCTGATTCAATCGAACTGCGCCAAATCGTCTTCCAAGGTCGCCCACGCTTCGCGGGCGGCCCGCTTGCTTTCGCTCGCCGCCTCGTCCTCCCGGCGCAGCAGCGCTTCCTTGTAACCGGGCAAGCCATCGAATTCACTCAGCAACGCCTTCGTCACCTCGGCGTCTTGCAAGCGGCCCAGGGCTTGAAGCAAGTCCAGCATGGACCGTGGCGGCTCGGCCACGAGTTCCAGCGTGTGCCTCAACCTCTTGAGGTCCTTGCGCCACTCGTGCCACGTGTCGGCGTCATCCGACACGAGGACGTGCACGGCGTCTTCTCGCACCTTGTCCAAGTCGCCCGGCAACTTCTTGCGCGCCCGCTTCGCGAGGTCCACGTCGACCTTGAACTCCGGCGGCGGTTCGGGCAACGTCACCGATCGAAAGGCTTCCTCGCGTTTGGCTTTCCACGCCGTTCCGAACGACCGCACGTCCTCCTCGCTCGCGCCGAGCGCCCGCAAGCCCTCCACTAGGTGCGGCACCACGGCGTCGCGGTCTCGTACCGAGGCGATCGCGCGGCGCAAATCGCGCCACGCGCGGCGCACCTTGTTCGGCGCTCCCGCCGCGCGAAGCTCCGCGCCGACTTTGCGTGACAGCTTGCGGACCTCGTGAATTGCTTTCTCGTCGCCCTTCACGAGGTCCGGCCACAGCCGTTCCAGCTCCTTGTGCCGCTTCGACATGACGGCATCACACTTCAAACGACGCCGGGAAAATGTCACCTGTCCGGCGTTTCGTGGACCGGGTCAAGTCAGCGCTTCCACCGTGTGCCCGTCGAGGTGTCCTCGATCGTCACGCCCGCCTCGGTGAGCTTCGCGCGCAACTCGTCCGCCTTCTGGAACTGCTTGCCGAGACGGTAACTCTGCCGCGCCTCCAGCACGAGGTCCATCAAGGTGTTCAGCAACTGCGAATCGTCCTGACGCTCGCTTCCGGCGTCTTCGAACAGTCCCAGCACGTTGCCGCCGAGCTCTCGGTAAGCGGCGCGCGCCTTTTCCAGCGTTTCCTTCGGCACGTCCCCCGCCAGGGCCGCGTTGACGTCCCGCGTGAGGTTGAACAGGGCCGCGACGGCCTCGGGCGTGTTGAAGTCGTCGCTCATCGCCGCCTCGAAGTCGCGCACGTTCGCGTTGATCTTGCCCTCCAGCACCGCGTCGCGCCCTTCGCGCGCCGTCTCCAAGTGGCGCTCGACTTCGTGCAAAGCGTCCGTGAGACGACGGTAACCGCTCGCCGCGCTCTTGAACGCCTCGTCGTTCATCTCCGTCACCGAGCGGTAGTGGCTCGACACCAGCAGGAAGCGCACGACCATCGGATCGACGCGCTCGAACAGTTCCTTGAGGGTCGTGAAGTTGCCCTTGGACTTGCTCATCTTCTCGCCGCCGATCGTCAGCATGTTGTTGTGCATCCAGTAGCGCGCGAAGCCGTGTCCCGCCGCTTCCGCCTGCGCGATTTCCGCCTCGTGGTGCGGAAACTGCAAATCCAGGCCGCCTCCGTGAATGTCGAAGTCCTCGCCGAGGTACTTCAAGCTCATCGCCGAGCATTCGATGTGCCATCCGGGAAATCCGACGCCCCACGGACTGTCCCAGCGCATGAGGTGGCTGGGTTCCGCCTTCTTCCAAAGGGCGAAGTCGCGAGGATCGCGCTTCTCCTCGCGCACGTCCTCGCGCGTGCCTTCTTCTTGCTCGTCGAGCTTGCGGCCCGTGAGCTCGCCGTACCTCGGCCAGCTTCGCACGTCGAAGTACACGCTGCCGTTCACCTCGTACGCGTGGCCTCGCTCGATGAGCTCCTCGATCAACTCGATCTGCTCGGGAATGTGTCCCGTGGCGCGCGGATTGATGGACGGACGCAAAACGTTCAGCTTCCCCATGTCGTCCACGAAGCTCCAGAAGTACTTGTCGGCGACTTCCATCGGCTCGAGCTTCTCCAGGGCGGCGCGCCGCGCGATCTTGTCTTCGCCTTCGTCCGCGTCGCCTTGAAGGTGCCCGACGTCGGTGATGTTGCTGACGTACCGCACCGCGTAGCCCGCGTGCATCAAAAAGCGCCGGATGACGTCGAACGCCACCTCCTTCTTCCCGTGCCCGAGGTGCGCCTCGCTGTACACCGTCGGACCGCACAAGTACATCCCGACGCGGCCGGGCACGGACGGCTCGAACTTGACTTTTTGGCGTTGCTTCGTGTCGTACAGGTAGATGTCCATGAACCTCCCAAACGAAAGCGCCGCGCCCTGAACTTCGAGCGCGGCGGCAAGGCGAACGTGCGTCGCTTAACCCCGCGAAAGGTGGCAACACACGACGGCGAACATGACGCCCACTATACGCCGTCGCGGGCACTTTGTGACCAGCCCTTTCACCGGCTAAGCCGAAGCGTGTATAGTTCTACGTTGGTGTCGATGGGGTCGCAGATGGAATCCAGCATTCTCGCCGCGTATCGTGAGCGGCTCGGGCAATACGAAGCGCTCAAGGCGGAAGCGATCGCGGTGCTGTCGATGCTGCTCGCGGGCGCGGGCCTCAACATCCATCACGTCACGGGCCGCGTCAAGAAGTACTCGAGCCTCGCGGAGAAGATTCACCGCAAGCCGGGGCGGTACACGAGCGTCGAAGACGTCACGGACATCGTCGCCGTGCGCGTCATCACGTACTTTCAGAGCGACGTGAACGTCGTGGCGCGCGAACTCGAACGCGCCTTCGTCATCGACTGGGACAAGAGCGTCAACAAGTCGCAGCTTCACGACCCCGACCGTTTCGGCTATATGGGCGTGCACTACGTGGTGCGCTTTCCACCGGAATTGCTCGCGCGGCCCGAACTCGCGCCGTTCGCGAACATCGGCTTCGAAGTGCAGATTCGCTCCATCTTGCAGCACGCCTGGGCGGAAATCGAGCACGACCTCGGCTACAAAAGCACCGAGGCCGTGCCGCGCGACATCCGCCGTCGCTTCTACCGCCTCGCCGGGCTTTTCGAAATGGCCGACGAGGAGTTCATGGCGATTCGCGCGCTCAAGGAAAGCTACGCGAGGACCCTCCCGACGCGCCTCGCGGCGAATCCCGACGACGTCTTTCTCGACGCGCAGTCCGTGCGGCACCTCGTCATGGAAGGCGTCGTCGCCGATTTCGACGAGCGCATCGCGTACGACCTCGGCGTGAAAGTCGATCGTCGCGTTCCCGACGACGAGCGCTTGCTGCGCCTCACGGCCGCGCTGGGGCGCGTCGGCGTCAAGACGGCGGGGCAACTGCTGCGCGAACTGGAGCGGCGCGAACGAGAGGTGTTGCGCTTCGCGGCAGCCCTCATGCCGCTCGTGCCCGAAGCGTGGTCACCCGCCGTGGGCCTGCGGCCCGGCGTGAGCCTCGTGCATCTCGCGCTGTGGAAAAGCTGCCAGGGAGAAGACTGCCAAGCCGAGGAGATCGTGGACCTCCTCGACTTGCGTACGGAACTTGGCAGTGCAGAACGCCTCTCGAGTCTCGTCGAGCAGGTGTTCGCCACCCTCGGTCACGACCGACCGGCGGCGGACTGAGCGCCGCCGGTTGCCGAGAAGGTCAAGGCGCGAGGATGCCTCGCGCTGCGAACGCCGCCTTGACCACCTTCGCGGCGTTCGGGCCGTACATGAGAGCCGCCGTGTTCACCGTCTGTTGCGCGGCGGCGGCGAAGCTCGTGTCGGGCGCGAAGCCGAACTGCGCGTTCACGATGACGCGGTCGGCGACGCGGGCGCCGAGACCCACGCGAATGTCCCATAAAGCGCGCGACCAGATTTCGCCGTCCGCGTGCACTTCGCCGACCATGTCGGCGACCGTCTTGTTCTTGTCGATGCGCCGCAGGCAGTGCGGCACCTTGCTCGTGTACGACGTGGCGTCCCAATCCGCGACGCACGGCAAGTCCGTCTTGATCGGCGCGCCGTACTTCTGCGCGACGGCCGTCGTCACGGTCACGGCGAGGTAATCGCCGAACGCCTCGCCGATCGACCCCGCTTCCAATGAGCTGCCGAAGCCGGCGACTTGCGCGTCGTGCACCGCGTGCCCGTACTCGTGCACGATGACCTCGGCGTCCTCGCCGTCGTCCACGCCGCCTTTGCCGAGCTTGATGACGTCGTGCTTGTCCCACGAGAACGAGTTGTCCTGGCCCCACTGGTTGATGCGGACGTCTTGCGATTCCTTGTTCACCGCCGGCAACTCGCCCGAGCCGAACCCGAGGCTTTGCAGGTACTTTTGCGCCTCGGTGATCCAGAAGTAGGCCATGACTTGCTCGAAGCGGTCGTCGTGCCGCGTGTACGAGAAAGCTCCGTTGGGCGCGTACGCGGGATCGCCCGTCTCGCTCAAGACGTTGGCGAAGTCGCCGCGCAGGTATCCGCTGCCGTCGAGGTTCGTCAATGCCACTTGGTAGTACGCGCTCGTCGGCACGGCGGCGTCCGCGTCGTCTTGATCGGTGAGGGCCTGATTCCCCGTCGTCTGCAACGGATTCGGCAAGAAGACGCTGCCCGTCGCCGACGAGAGGCCCGTCGGCGTCTTGCCAAGAGCGCCGAGCGTCGCATGCGACGGCGAAGAAGGTGTTTGACCGCACGCGGCGAGCAGCGAGAAACACAAGAGGACCAGCCCCAACGGACGCTTCGAATTGTTCATTGACACCAAGTCTAACGCGTGCAAGGCGAAACGTGTGATGAGAAGCAAGGAGCTCCCCCGCCGCTTCGCGAGGGAGCTCGTGTCCGACGGTCACACCGTGACGGGTTCGACGTACTCGCCGTAGACTTTGCGCAACGTGTCCATCTGCTCGCCGAGCGTGCAGTACGCGTGCGCGCACTCCAAGAAGGCAGGCATGGTGTTGAGGCCTTGCACGGCGGCGCTTCGCAACGCTTCGAGGGCGTCGGACGCACGCCTCGGATCGCGTTCGCGCCGAACGCGCGCGAGGCGCTCGGCTTGCACGCGCTCCACCTCGGGGTCGATGAGTTGAATCGGCACTTCCAGGGGGCGCTCGTCCGTGAACTCGTTGACGCCCACGATCAGGCGATCTTTCGTGTCCACCTCGCGTTGATAGCGGTAGGCGGCTTCGCCGATCTCGCTCGCGAAGAAGCCGAGGTCGATGCACTTCTCGACGCCGCCGAGCGCGCGAATCTGCTCGATGTAGCCCAACGCGGCCGCCTCGATGTCGTTCGTGAGCTTCTCGATGTAGTACGAGCCCGCCAAAGGATCGATCACGCCCGCGACGCCCGTTTCGTACGCGATGATCTGCTGGGTGCGCAACGCGATCGTGGCGGCCTCCTCGGTCGGCAAGGCGAGGGCCTCGTCGTACGAGTCGGTGTGCAACGAGTTCGTGCCGCCCAAGACGGCTGCGAGCGCCTGAATCGCGACGCGGGCGATGTTGTTGAGGGGTTGCTGAGCCGGAAGGCTCACGCCCGCCGTTTGCGCGTGGGCGCGCAGCATGAGGCTCTTGGAATTCTTCGCGCCGTAACGCTCTTTCATCTGCCGAGCCCAGATACGGCGGGCGGCGCGAAGCTTGGCGATTTCCTCGAAAAAGTCGTTGTGGATGTCCCAGAAGAACGAGATGCGCGGCGCGAACTCGTCGATGTCGAGGCCGCGCTCCAACGCCTTTTCGACGTAGTGGAAGCCGTCGGCGAGCGTGAACGCGAGCTCTTGCACGCCCGTCGCGCCCGCTTCCCGAATGTGATAGCCCGACACCGAAATGAAGTTCCACTTCGGCAAGTTCCGAGGACCCCATTCGAAGGTGTCGATCACGAGCTTCACCGACGGCGCCGGCGGGTAGATGTATTCCTTTTGCGCGATGAACTCTTTGAGGATGTCGTTTTGGATCGTTCCGCCGACCTTCGAGAGATCCTTGCCCTGCTTTTGGGCGTTGGCGATGTACATCGCCCAAATCGCGTTGGCGGGCGAGTTGATCGTCATGGACGTCGTGACCGCCTCGGGATCGATGCCTTGGAACAAGACTTCCATGTCGGCGAGGCAGGAGACGGCGACGCCACACTTGCCGACTTCGCCTTTGCTGAACGGATGGTCGGCGTCGTAGCCCATGAGGGTCGGCAAGTCGAAGGCAGTGGAGAGGCCGGTTTGACCCGCGCGCAGCAAGGCGTGGAAGCGCTCGTTCGTCTGCTCGGCGCTGCCGAAGCCCGCGAACATCCGCATCGTCCACAGCTTTCCGCGGTACATCGTGGTCTGGACGCCGCGCGTGTACGGGTATTCGCCAGGGTGGCCGAGGTCGCGCGCCGCGTCGAAGTCGTCGAGGTCGTCTCGGGTGTAGATCGGCTCGGGGTCCATGTCCGAGAGGTTCTTGAAGTTGTACTTGCGCTCGGGGAGCTTGCTCGTCGCGGGCGCGTACACGCTCGTCATCCACTGATTCTTCGTCTTCATCGTCGCCCTCCTGCCAAACGTCCGTTAGGCACCAGGGTAGCACGAAACCCCCTTTCCTTTCCGGAAAGGGGGCGATCGCCGAGAAGCGTCAGCGCAGCGACGCGACGATCTTCTTCAATCCGAAGCGCAGCCGACCGAGGTTGGCGACGTCGTCGAACGCCGTCAGCAGCACACGGTCGCCGATCGCCGTCAGCAGGACCGGGCCGTCCTCGAAGTCCAGCACCATGTCCTTGAGCTCTCCACCGCCGAGGACGGACTTGAAGTGATCGGCGACTTCGCGCCCCATCATGACGATTTCCGGTGTGGACGGACCGCCCACGCGCTCCAGCATCACGCCGTTCGGGTCGAACAGCGCGGCCTTGCGCACGCCCTTCACGCTCAGAATGCCTTCCAGCACGCCTTACTCCTTCCTGCCCGGCAAGCGGCCTTGCAACTCGACGGCGACGCGCGCGAGTTCCATCTGCGCGGGCCGCGTGTCCTGACCGCGCGTCACGGCGACCGCCGCCGTGAACTCACCCACGGCGACCGCCACGATCTCGAACCGCTCGGACGTGAACGCCAAGCGCGTGAGGGGCCCGCCGTTGAGGCGACGCGACGCGCGCTCCATGCCCGCGCGAAGCGCGGCGAGTTCCGCCGCGAGATGATCGCCTTCCTCGCCGTACGCTTCGAGCGCGAGGCCGTCTCGGCCGACGAGGGCCGCCGCGCGCACGCCCGGGGCCGTGAGAAGAGAGCGCAGCTTCACAGCAACTCCTTGAGTTTCTTGGCGGCGTCCAGCCCGTACAAGCGAGCCTGACCGAGGTTGGATTTGTTTTCCAGCAGGACCATCAAGAAAAGCTCCTCGCCGATGGGCAGGCTGTAGGCGCTCAGAAAGTCGCCCCGCACGTAGAACTCGCGAACCTTGCCGCCCGTGAGGGTAGATTCGTAGGCGGTGAACGCCGCCCGCAAAAGGCCCGCGTGCTCGGCCACGAGAAGGCTCAGGTCCATGCTGCCGTTGCTGCCGTAGCCCTCGATCAGAAGGCCGTCGTAACCGCCGATCGCCGCACCCCAGGCGCCATCGACGTCAGCGACGAGTTGGGAAAGATGTTCGTCGAGCACGCCTTACAGTATAAGAAGCGGTGAGAGAACCGTGTAAAAAAGCGTAAGGTGTTCGCGTCGAGCCTTAGCTCGTGACGCGGCGCCGTCCCGCGAGGGCTCGGCCCAGCGTGACCTCGTCGGCGTACTCCAAGGCGCCTCCGACGGGCAGACCGTACGCGATGCGCGACACCGTCACACCGAGCGGCTCCACGAGGCGCTGCAGATACATGCTCGTCGCTTCGCCTTCCACCGTCGTGGACGTCGCCAAGATCACCTCGAAGCTCTCGGGCCGTTCCCCGTCCTTTTGCAACCGGGCCAGCAACGGCTTGATGTACAGCTTCTCGGCGCTCACGCCGTGCATTGGATTGATGTTGCCGTGCAGAACGTGGTACAGCCCGCGGTACTCGCCGCTGCGCTCGATGGCGTTCACGTCCCCGGGCTCTTCCACGACGCAAATCTGCGAACGGTCACGCGAAGCGTCGGTGCACACGTCACACAACTCTTGATCGGTGATGTTGAAGCACTCCTGGCACATCGTGAGATCGCGCTTGGCCTCCAAGATCGCCGACGCGAGCCGCTCGATGTCCTCGCGCGGCTGTTCGAACAGGTGGTACGCGAGCCGCTGGGCCGACTTCGGTCCGACTCCCGGCAAGCGCGACAACTCACGAATCAAGTTGATGAGGCTCGGCGGGTACTTCAAAGCATGCCGCCGAACATGCCGAGGCTGCGCTGCGTCTCTCGCTGCTGCAACTCGTCCGCCTGGTTCGAGGCGTCCTGAATCGCGACCAGCAGCAAGTCCTCCAGCGCTTCGACGTCCTCGGGGTCGACCGCTTGCGGATCGATTCGGATGCTTTGCACCTTGCCCTGCCCGTTCATCGTGACCGTGACCATGCCGCTCGCCGTGCCCGTCACCGTCTGCTTGGCGAGGTCTTCTTGGATTTTCGCGGCGGCGACTTGCGCCTGCTGCATCTGCTTCATGAGCTTCTTCATGTCCATGTCCGTACTCCTTGCACCAACCGCCTCCGCTGCGCGAAAGCACGATGATTCTTAGACCTGGCCGATCCTTGAGGACGCGAGCGCCGAGCTTTCTAAAAGTTCCCGCCGGGCGCTCGAATCCTTCAAGGTCGGCAGTGACCTTCTTATTCTACCCGCCCGCGCCTCGCCGTCCGTGATGGCCGTGAGGTTCGACGTCACGAACGCTTCAAGCCGCTCGGCCTTCGCCTTCCAAGCGCCTGTCACGATTCGCAGGGACACCTTCTCGGACCTGACGAGGTGTGAGGCGGCAGTTGGTAGCGTCGAGGAGCAATGGGTATGGTGAGGCATGTTGAATGTCGAAGACACGGTGCCGACCGAGTCGCTGTCGTTCGTGCCCGAACTCGCGTCGCGCACGTGGCGCGTCTTGTTCTTCTTTCCTCGCGCGGCCACCACGCATTGCCAAATGCAAGCGCGGCGCTTCGAATCCTTGAATCCCGACTTTCAAGCGCTCGGCGTGCAAATCGTCGGGGCGAGCAGCGACACTCGACCGCAGCACTCGTCGTTTCGCGATTTGTGCCGCGTGACGTACCCGCTCGTGGCCGATCCTTCCGGCGAGCTGGGACGCGCGTTCGGAGTGCTGGAGGACGAGGTGGTGGACGGCGAGAACAACTTGCGGGCCAAACGCGTCACGTTCGTGCTTTCCCCGGACCATCGCGTCGTCAAACGGTACGACGACGTAGACCCGGACGCGCACGCGAGCATCGTGCTGGAAGACCTGCAGTCGTTGCTTCGGTCTCCGCCGCGGTGACGCGCTCGCCGACTTTGCCGCCGCCTCGCGGCGAGAGGGTCACAGGGTGTCGACGTACGCGTCGGCGAGGCGGGCGACTTCCTTGAGCACGTCGCCGTAGCGCTTGATGACCTTCTGCTCGCGCCCGTCCACGTACAGGCGCACGAAACCTTCGTCGGGTGGCTCCAAGCGCAGCGAGACACTCGTCGCGAGGCCCGCGAGATCGAGGGCGAGCGGGAGGGACGGCTCGGCGCCCTCCACGCGTGGCGCGAACTTCGGCGAGAGGTGCAGGACGACTTCGCGCCCGTCAACGCCCCGAGCGACGACCCGAGCGGTGACCAACTTGCCGTGCCGCATCTCCACGACGATCCCGAAAGGCTTCACGGCTCGGCGCTCACGCGCCGACGGGTCGTCCGCGCCCGACGGTAAAGCTGCGCGGGCCGCCCGACGCCGCTGCGACGCTCGCCCGACGCGGCGAGCAAGCCTTGCGACAAGAGACGCTTGCGAAAGTTCCGCTTGTCGAGCTTACGCGACAAGATCGCCTCGTGCACTTCCTGCAATTCCGGCAAGGTGAAGGTGTCGGGCAGGAACTCCAGCGCGAGCCCCTGGTACTCCAAGCGGGTTTGAAGCCGCTTGATCGCCCGCTCGAGAATCTCGGCGTGATCGAACGCCAAGAGGGGCGGTTGGTGTGCGGGAAACCAGCGGGCGCCGTTGATGCTGCGCTCTTCGCGCAAGTGGGCGTGGCCGTGCGGCAAGACGGCGAGGTGCGCGACGCTCACGACGCGTCCGCGCGGATCGCGGTTCGGGGCGCCGAAAGTATAGAACTGCTCCAGATGGCGTGGCTCGAGCGTCAAGGTGGTTTCGTCGCGCAACTCGCGCAAGGCGGCTTCGTGAAGCTCCTCGCCTTCTTGCACGAAGCCGCCCGGCAAGGCCCACACTTGCTGATGTGGCCGCGTGCCGCGCTTGACGAGCAGCACTTGCAGTTCGCCTTCGTGCATCGCGAAGGCCGCCACGTCCACCGCGAGGCCGACCGTGGCGGCCCGTGGCGGCAGCATTAGTGTATCCATGACGTTTAGCCTAGAGACGACGCTCGAGCCTGTCAAGGAGAAAACGAGTGAAGACGTCGCCAAGGTCGTCGAGGTCAGGCACGTTTCGGGCGGGCAGCGACCCGTATCCTGTGAGGTGTGACGACCTCCGTTCCTCGCTTTTTGTGGCTCGAGCGCGCCGAGCGGCTCGCGCGCGTGTTCGCGAACGCGGCCTCGCAAGCCGACGCGACCGGCGAACTCGCCCGAGGCGCCGTGTTGGAGCTCAAGCGCAGCGGGCACACCGCCTTCACCATCCCCGCCGCCTACGGCGGCGACGGCGCGGCCCTCGCGGAGTTCGCGGTCGCTCAAGAACTCCTCGGCAGCGGCGACGCCAGCCTCGCGTTGATCGCGGCGATGCACGCGCACCTCATGGGAAGCGCACGTGACACGTGGCCGTCCGATTTGCTCGCCCGCGTCGCGCGCCGCAGCGTGGAAGACGGTTGGCTCGGCAACGCCGTCGCGTCCGAGCCGGAGCTCGGCAGTCCGTCACGCGGCGGGCTGCCCGCCACGAGCGCCGCGCCGACGCACGGCGGCTGGAAGATCACGGGCCGCAAGACGTGGGGAACGGGCGCCGAAGCCCTCGACTTCCTCGTCGTGAGCGCCGCCACGCCCAGCGGGGACGTGCGGCGCTTCGTCGTGCCGACGTCCTCCGACGGCGTGCGCGTCGACCCGACGTGGCGCGGCGCCTTGTCTCTTCGCGCGAGCGGTTCTCACGACATCGTCTTCGAGCAGGTCTTCGTTCCGCACAAGAACGTGATTCCCTCCAAGAACTCGCCCTCGTCGAGCGCGTGGTTCTGGACGGCCGTCGCCGCGACGTACCTCGGGGTGGGAGTCGGCGCGGTGGACGCCCTGATCGCCTACGCGAAGCAGCGCGTTCCGACGGCCCTCGGCGAGCCCATCGCGACCTTGCCGAAGGTGCAAGAGGCGGTGGGACGCGCGACGCTCGAACTCGGCGCGGCGCGCACGTTTCTGCACGACGTCGCGCGACGCTGGGACGCCAGCGAGGACTCCCAGGAAAAGGCGAGTCTCGTGCCGTCTTTCGCCGCCGCCAAGAGCCTCGCGACGAACGCCGCCGTGAGCGCCACGGACATCGCGCTTCGAGCGGCGGGCGGCGCGGCCCTCACGCCCGCCTTGCCGCTCGAACGCTTCTTCCGTGACGCTCGCGCGGGCCTCACGCACCCGCCGAGCGACGACCTCGCCTTGACGCTGCTCGGCAAGCAACGCCTGGGGTTATGACGAGCGCGTCTGGACGTACGCGCGCAACAACTCCGCCACGCTCCACGCTTGAAACGGACAGCCGCCCGGCACGAGGTCGGAGCCGCCGAACACCTCCGACACCGAACCGACGCCCGCCTCGCTCAAGTGCGCGACGAGGCCCGACAAGGCGCTCGGATCGCGCGCGAGGTCCGTGTACGCGCCGATCAGCCACGGCCACACCGTGCCTTGATGGTACGCCGAGTCACGCACGAAGCGGTGCCCGCCGAACGTCGGACGGTAGCGCTCGTCGGTGGGGGAGAGGGTGCGCAAGCCGACGGGCGTGAGAAGGTCGCGCCGAGCGGTGAGGAGCGCGCGAGCGGTCACGTCCGCCGCGTCCAAGTGAGACAAGGCCAGCAGCGCGTTGGGCCGAATCGACGTGTCGAGCGAGCCGTCGTCGGAGAGGACGTCCGCCGGGAAGGAGCGATTTCGCCAAAAAGCGCTCATGGCCGCGCGACCTTTGGCCCGTAACGCCTCGAAGGCGGGCGCCTCCCCCAACCGCGCGGCGAGGCGGTCGTGAACGTCGAGGGCGGACAGCCACAGCGCCGCGATCTCGATCGGGCGACCGTGACGCGGCGTCACCACCCAGTCGTGGATCTTGACGTCCATCCACGTCAATTGAACGCCCTTCTCGCCCGCGCGCAGCAAGCCGCTGTCATGCAGGCGAATCGAGAACCGCGTGCCTCGCGCCAGATCGTCGATCATGCGGCGCAACTGCGGCAAATGCCGCCGCGCGAACGCCTCGTCCCCCGTGGCGTGCACGTACGCCTCGAACGCCACGAACAACCACAAGCTGCCGTCCACCGTGTTGTACCCCGCGCCCGAACCGTCGTCGAAGAAGTTGTTCGGCACGAGGCCTTCCTGCTCGTACCGCAAGAACGTCTCCAGGAGTTCGCGCGCCTCCTCGAATCGGCCCGTGACGAGCGTGAGGCCGCGCAAGGCGATCATCGCGTCTCGCCCCCAGTCCGCGAACCACGGGTACCCCGCGATCACCGACGTCGAGTTCGTGCTTTCCCGGCGCACGAGGAAAGCGTCCGCCGCGACGGCCAAGGTCGCCACGACCTCGTCGCGCACGCCCGTCGCGCTCCACGCCCGCTCGACGAGGTCGCGCCGTCTTGCCGTCTCGTCTTGCCACGCTTGCCACGGATCGAAGGACGCGTCGCCGAGGCCGTCGATCACGAGAGCGAAGCGGTGCGTGCCCGCTTCGAACGTGACGCGCCACAAGTCCACGCTCGCCGCGACGTCCGTGCTCGCCTCGCCACGCTCGGCCTCCGCGCGAAGGTGAAGCCGCTGCGGAGAGGCGTGCGGTTCGAGGGGCGTGACGTCGGCTTCGCATCGCAGCCGCACGCGCAGGAAGCGGCCGCCTCGAATCGTCACGCTGTCCGCGTCCCGCTCGAACGTCAACGCGGGCAGTTCGTCGCGAACGGCGTGCATGTCGCGGTCGGTGAACAGCCCGCCGAGCGTCAAGCTGCCCGTCTCGCTCGCCTCCACCTCGTACAGCAACACGAGCGCGCCCGAATGCCTCGGCATGAAGGCCCGTCGCCGCACCCGGGTGCCGAGCGCGAATTGGACGCGCTCGGGCAGCAAGTCCGTCAAGTTCACGCGCTCCACGCATCCGAGCCCTTCACCTTCGAAGGCGAGGGGCGCGACCTCGAAGGCGTGCAGCGTCGTGCGCCGACCTTCCACGGCGAGGGTCTCGCGCGCGGCGATCCACATCACGTGCCGCTCCACGGGCGGGGTGAAGCTCACGGCGAGGCCCGAGTACGACCGGGTCGGCACGCCATGAAGCGTCGAGAGCGAGAAGCCGCCCAAGCCGTCGGTCAGCAGCACCTCACGCGAGAAGTCGCGCACGGCCGAACTTCCAAACGAAAGCGTTCGCACCGCTCAATCGTAAGGCGTGCTTAAGCCGAGCAGCCTTTCGGACGGGTGTTTTCGTGAGCTTTGATGTAAGATGAAGGTCACTGCCAGAACGGTAGGCCTGCGGCGGGCCCGAGGGCTCGCTCCACGAGAGGTGATAAACATAGCCAAAGAGCACAAAGTCAACGAGCAGATTCGGGTCCGTCAAGTTCGCCTGATCGACGACGAAGGCGGGCAAGTCGGCATCATCGACACGAGGGAAGCGATCGCCATGGCGCGTCAAAAGAACCTCGACTTGGTGATGGTCGGCCCGACGGCGGTTCCGCCTGTCTGCAAGCTGATGGACTACGGTCGTTTCCGGTACGAACAGCAGCAGAACGAAAAGGAAAACCGGAAGCGAGCCCGTGCTCAGGAAGTCAAGTCGATCAAGTTCCGCGTCAAGATCGACGACAACGACTTCACCACGAAGACCAACCACGTGCGCCGCTTCCTGGAAGAAGGCCACAAGGTCAAGGTCACGATCATGTTCCGCGGTCGCGAGCGTACGCACCCCGAACTCGGCGAGAAGATTCTCCACCGCGTCGCCGACACGCTCGCCGATATCGGCACGCCCGAAAGCAACCCGAGCATGATGGGCATGGACATGAACATGATCATGGCTCCCAAGCCTGGCGTGGTCAAAAAGTCCGAAAAGCGCCCGGACGATCAACTCGATCAGCAACCCCCGGCGGCGAGCGCGTAACCCGGCGACGAAACAGGAGAGGCGCTTGCCTCTCCTGTTCGTTTGCCGTACACTGTCAAGGCTGCCTTTCAGGGAGCACAAGCAGAGCTCAGGCGATCAACGCTGCCGTCTCGAAACGACACGGCGCGGCCTGACTCTCAGGCGACGGCCGTCAGTGTCGTTCGTCTCCAAGGAGCAACATGCCGAAGCAAAAGACCAAGAAGAGCGCCAAGCGCCGAATCAAGATCACGGCGACCGGTAAGGTCATGGCGTTCAAGAGTGGCAAACGCCACCAGAACACCGGGAAGTCCGGCGACGATATTCGCGGCAAGGGCAAGGGCTTCGTCCTGGCCAAGAGCGAGTGGGCACGCATGAAGGCCATGCTGCCGGGAGGGAAATAAACCATGCCACGCGCAAAGACCGGCATCGTTCGTCGCCGCCGTCACAAGAAGGTCCTCAAGCGCGCCAAGGGCTTCTGGGGTTCGCGTTCCAAGCAGTACAAGAACGCCTTCCAGACGCTTCTCAACGCCGCCACGTACGAGTACCGCGACCGTCGCAACAAGAAGCGTGACTTCCGCCGCCTGTGGATTCAGCGCATCAACGCGGGCGCGCGTCTGCACGGCATGAACTACTCGACGTTCATGCACGGACTGAAGCTCTCGGGCGTCGGCTTGGACCGCAAGGTGCTTGCCGACATCGCCGCGCGCGAACCGCAAGCCTTCGCGGCCCTCGTGGAAGCGTCGAAGAACGCTCGCACGAATAACGTTCAAGCGTAAGCCCCCGAAGAATTCACGAAGAGAGAAGCGCTCCCCGATCGGGGAGCGCTTCTCTCTTCGTGGGTCCGTTACAAGGGCGCCCAGGTGAAGGTCGCCACGGCACCCGGCACGAGCATCACCGTGAAGGACTTGCCCGCTTCGCGTACTTTCACGCTGCGACTTTCGCTCGCGCCGTTCAACACGATCAAGGCGCGCGTGCCGTTGGGGTTGCGGAAGGCGACGCTTTGGACGTTGCCGACTCCGAAGGTCGTGGAGGCGACGCGCCGCGCGCCGGGCGAAACGAACTTGGCGGCGTGTCCGAGCGCGTAGTACTCGACGTTGTACCGAATGGCGCTTCCGTCGCTCGGAATGGTGACGACGCCTCGGCAGTTCCCGCAACCGCCGTTCGTGGGACCGCCGACGTCGTCGAGCGCGAGGTTCCACAGCAACACCGTCTTCGCCCAGTTTCTCGTCGCGCCGATCACGAGGTTCTCGACGTTCCACTTCAGATTGTCTCCGAAGTTCGTGGCCCACCCGCCGCCCGAGCATTCCGTGAAGTACACGTCCTTCGTGGGCCACGCGGCTTGCACGGTCGACTGGGCGCTCACGTCGCCCGCGTAGCAGTGAAAGGCGCTTCCGGCGAGGTAACTCGAGGCGGCCGCGTCGCTCAGCAACGTTTGGGCGTAGCTCGGCTCGTCCCAGTTGTGATCCCAACCGAGAAGCTTCGTTTGCAAGCCCGCCGCTTGGAAGGTCGGCCCGAGGTGCTGTCCCACGAAGCGTGCGGCGTCCGAAGCTTCGAAGCGCATCGACGGGTACGCGGTCGTCTCGTGGTGCGGTTCGTTTTGTAACGTCACCGCGTCGATCGGCACGCCCGACGCTTCGTAGGCGCGCACGAACTTCAGGAAGTAACGCGCGTACGCGTCGTACGTTTCAGGCTTCAAGCTGCCGCCGCTCAACGTGCCGCTCGTCTTCATCCAAGCGGGCGCGCTCCACGGGGACGCCATGAAGCGCACGCGCGCACTGACCGCGCGAATCGCGCGGGCCGTCGGCAGTACGTCCTGCTCGTCGCGGGCCACCGAGAAGTTCGCCAGCGTCTCGTCCGTTTGGCCGGCGGGCACGTCGTCGTAGGTGTAACTGCCGAGCGCGAAGTCCGACGCGCCCATGGGCACGCGCAGGTAACTGAGGCCGATGCCGAGCGCTGGATCGAAAAGCTTGCGCAAGACCTCCGAGCGTCGCGTGGCGTCGAGCTTCGAGTTGAGAAGCCACGCGCTCGACTCGGTGAGCGCCGCGCCGAAGCCCGCGATCTCCTGGTAGGTCCGCGTCGTGTCGACGTCGATGGTGTACGTGGTGCTTCCTGCGTCCGCTCGGAAGCTCAAGTCGCTTTGCCGGGCGAGCAGATTCTTCGCGTCGGCGGTCGTCAGTACCATTTGCGCCGCGGGCGCGGTGGTTTTCGTGCCTCCACCCAGCGCTTGCAGATCCGACGACGTCGCGTCGAGCGTCGAAAGTGGCGCTCCGCACGCGGAAAGCAGAAGGGTGAGCCCGATGAACAAGCGTGTCGGTACGTGCTTCATGGTCCTCGTTTCGGTAACCCGGCCGACTTCGAGAGTCCCGTGGCTTTGCGTCTCTTCCTCGCGGAAGGTTTGCCGTTTCGTTCGAGAGCTTCGGCGCCTGAACCGCTCTATTTTAGTGTGAAACTGCTGAGGTGTGAGTGAAAAACTGCAGATGTGGATAGAAGGCCGACCTTCTATTCGCCGTCACGACTCTTGTCTCCTTCTTTTTCTATGAAGACGCCCCCCTGATCGACCCAGCAAATATCGGGCGTCGAACCTTACGCTCGGGATTGCCGGAGTAGAGCCATGCAGCAAACCCCCCTCGATTCCCAAGTACCTCGACTGCCGCTCAGCACGCAACCGACGGTGTTCCTTGTCGAACCGGACGATCACCGTGCAGGAGAACTCGTCTTGGAACTCGTCGGTCACGGGTATGAAGTCGTCACGGCTCCTTCCGATGACGGCGCGCTTCCCTTGCTGCGAGAAGTGCAACCCGACATCCTCATTACCGCGTCCACGTCCGAGCACATAGACAGCGTGCGCTTCATTCAGCAAGTGCGCTCCGACTCGACGCTCGAAGACCTCCCCATCATCGTCTTGACGCACAAGGAAAGCATGCGCGACGTCATCGACTCGCTCGAGGCGGGCGCCGACGACTTCGTTTCGAGGCCGGTGAACGCCGAGGAACTGCACGCCCGCATTCGCGCCAAACTCGCGCGTCCGCCCACGCCACGCTCGCGCGTCGCGCGCAACCGCCGAACCGGCCTGCTGACCACCACGACCTTCGAAGGTGCCATGACCCGTGAAATGGAGCGCGCCGTCATCACGGGGCACTCCTTGTGTGTCGCAGAAATCCGAATCGAGGAGCTCGTCCGCCTGCGCGACCGATACGGCTCGGAGCTCGACGCGTCGGTCGCTCGTCAAATGACGGCGTTGCTGCGAGACCATCTGCGCCGCCTCGACGTCGTGACGCACGATTCCAGCGGCACGTTCACGGTGCTGATGCCCGAAACGCAGCCCGACGAAGCGATGGAGCGCGCTCGGAAAGCCGCCGCGAGAATCGTGTCGCATACCTTCACGATCCACGGCGACCGCCTGCGCCTCACCCCCTCCATCGGCGTCACCCTCTACCGTCGAGGCACGGACGCGGCGACACTTCGCGCGCAGGCGAGAACCGCGCTGGAATACTCGGCGTCCCACCTCGATCTGCTGCCCGTCTTGTACGACCCCGCCGTTCACGGACGCGCGCGTGTGCAAAAGCGCAAGTTCGCGGCGGACTTGCGCGAAACGCTTCGGCTGCCCGTCCAGATCCTCGTCGTCGGGCTCGCCCTCATAGGCGTGCCCTTCCTGATCTACTGCGGCCTCGCCCTCGCCGGATTCGATGTCACGCCCTACGTCTACATCCTCGTCGTGGTCGCGCTGCTCCTCACGGCGGCCCTGATTCTCGTGGAAGGCTTCTTGGCCTTCGACCCCATCCAGCCGCCTCAGCAGCCTGGCGCGCCTGCCCCACCCGCGAGCGCCATCATCGCCGCGTACCTTCCGAACGAGGCGGCGACCGTCCAAGAGACGATCGAAGCGTTCCTTCGCGTCGACTACCCGGCGGGTTTGCAAGTTATCTTGGCGTACAACACGCCGCGCGACCTGCCCATCGAAGCGACGCTTCGTGACCTCGCTCGGCGTGACCGCCGCTTCGTGCCGTTGCGCGTCGAAGGCAGTACGTCCAAAGCGCAAAACGTGAACGCCGCCCTCGCGCACGTCACGGGCGAGTTCACCGCCGTGTACGACGCCGACCACCACCCCGACCCGGACTGCTTCGAACGCGCGTGGCGTTGGCTGTCGAACGGTTGGGATGTCGTGCAAGGCCACTGCTTCATTCGTAACGGCGACGAAAGCTGGGTGTCGCGAATGGTCGCCGTGGAATTCGAAAGCATCTACGCCGTGTCGCATCCCGGTCGGGCGCGCATGCACGACTTCGGCATTTTCGGCGGTTCCAACGGCTTTTGGAAAACCTCGCTGCTGCGCCTCATTCGCATGCGCGGCTCGATGCTCACCGAGGACATCGACTCGGCGCTGCGCACCGTCGAGGCGGGGTACAAGATCGGGTCCGATCCGTTCCTCGTGTCGCGCGAACTCGCGCCCACGACCCTGAAGGCGCTCACGAACCAGCGGCTGCGCTGGGCGCAAGGATGGTTCCAAGTGTCGCTGATGCACACCTTGCGCGCCTTGCTGTCCAAGAATCTTTCTTGGCGACAAAAACTCGGCTTCGTGCACCTGCTCGCGTGGCGCGAGTTCTACCCGATCTTGTCGCTGCAGATCTTTCCAATCGTGCTGTTTTGGCTGTACGGCCCGACCGCGCGCTCCGTGGACTGGTTCGTGCCGATCTTCGTGCTCACGAGCTTGTTCACCCTCAGCGTCGGCCCGTGGCAAGCGTTGTTCGCCTACCTACGCGCCGAACCGCAAATTCGCCGCCGCGCCTCGTGGTTCTGGTTCTACCTCTTCGTGTCGAGCGTGTTCTACACGCCGTACAAGAACTTGCTCGCCGTCGTCGCGCAACTCAAAGAGCTGCGTCACGAGCGCGCCTGGAAAGTCACGCCGCGCACGACCAAGAGCCCGAGCGACTCAGGCGGGGGAGACGCCAAATGACGCAAGCTCCGCGCGCCTCCGCTCGATACGAGGAACTCGAAGCGTACCGCGGTGTGGCCGCCCTGCTCGTCGTGCTGTTCCACGCGTATCAATTCACGCGCGAAGGCACGGCCGCGCAGACGTATCTGTACGAAGGCACGCCGCTGCACACCCTCTTCGTCAACCTCGACACGCCCGTCGCGTGGTTTTTCACGCTCTCGGGCTTTTTGATCTTCCTGCCGATCGCGACCTCCCTCCTCTCGAGCGGATCGGCCCTGCATCCGGGCGCGTTCCTGCTGAGGCGCGCCATTCGCATCGTTCCGCTGTACTACGTCGTCATCTTGGTGGTGTGGACGCTGCGCTACACCGGTTCCCCCGAAAACTGGACGGACCTTTTCGAGCACCTCACCTTCACGCACGTCTTCGATTCGCACTTCATCTTCTACACGGTGGGGCCCGCGTGGTCGCTCGGCGTGGAGGTGATGTTCTACTTGCTGCTGGCACTTCTCGGACCGTGGCTGCACGCACGCGCCACGAATCGAGCGGCGCCCGCCCGCGTTCGCTTGCTGCTGGCATGGTGCAGCGGTCTCATCGCCTTGAGCCTCCTCGCGAAGTTCGCCGTTCACGCGTTCATGCCGACCGTTCCGCGCGCCTTCACGTTCGGCCCGATCGCACACCTCGACTCGTTCGCGCTCGGGATGCTGCTCGCCGTGATCGTCGTCACTCGCCGCGAACAGGCGCCGCTCGGCGCGACCGCGCGTCTCGCCGTGCGTCTCGTCGCGCTCGCCCTCGTCGCGTTCACGTTCGGCCTGCGCTTTCAAGTGGACCTCGTTCGCACCTTCGCCTACAGCCTCTCGGGCCTCGCGTTCGCCCTTTGGCTCGCCTCCACGGTCCTCGCGCCGAGCGCGTCGCGCATGGCACGCCGCCTCGCGCATCCCGTGTGGGCCCACGTCGGCCTCATCTCGTACGGCGTGTACTTGTGGCACGAGCCGATCATGCTCGAACTCGCCAAGCGAGGCTTGCTCGTCGATCCCGCCCCGAGCGCGTTTTGGCGCAACGCGCTCGTCCTCGCGATCCTCGCGATCCTCGTCGCGAACGTCACGTACTGGCTCATCGAGTACCCCGCGACGTTCTTGCGGCGCGCCTTCGATTCGCGCGGCCGCTTCATCGATCCGTACGAGCAGGCGCGGCGCAAGTGAGCTTCACTTCAAGCGGGAGAACGCGGCGGGGCGACCGAGGACGCGCGAATTGAGGACGCTCGGCCCGCCGAACTTCACGAAGTCCTGCGGGCGGGCGCCTTCGTACGAGCAGGGGTACGTGGCGTCGGCCTTGCGCGTCAAGGGCCACGCGGAGAACACGGCGCGGCCCGCGACGTTTCCTAGCGGCACGGCGCCGAACATTCGCGAGTCTTCGCTGCCGCTCGCGGTGCGGTTGTCTCCCATCACGAAGTAGTGCCCGTCGGGCACCGTCACTTCGCGTGTCGTCGCGACCATGCCTCCGAGGTTGCTCTGGGCGCGGTTGGCGAGTTCGCTCGTGGTGTCCCAGCAGCCTTGCGCCTTCCAGTAGTTCGTGACGAACGTCTGGTCGAGCTTCGCGCCGTTGACGTAGACGTCGCCGCCCGCGATGCGCACGCGGTCGCCCGGCAAGCCGATCAGGCGCTTGACGAGGTACGGACGATAGTTCCAAAGGCCGTAGAAGTTTTTCGTGACGGCTCCGGCGGGCGGCTTGAAGATCAGGATGTCGCCGCGCGAGAACTGCCCGACGCCGAGGCGGTGCAGCCACGTTTCGTACTTCGGCACGACGATGCGCTCGCCGTGTCGCAAACTCGGCATCATGCTCGCGCCGTCGACCCTCACGGCGCTCGCGCCGAAGGTCGTGAAGGCGACGGCGAAGACGATCGGCTCCAGCCAGTTCTTCCAAAGGCGGGCGAGCGGGCGCGTCGTCACGGGCGCTCCTCGTGCGCGGGAGGCGCGGCGTGCGAAGCGGCGCGGGCAAGCGAGACGGTGCCGAACCCGATGCTGGAGAGGGCGAAGACGAGCAGCAGCCAGTGGAGGACGCGCGGCAAGAGGTGGACGCGCAACAAGCCGCTGTTCGCTTGCCGCGCGCACCCGAACTCTCGTAGCGCCTCGCGCACCGCCTCCGACTCGCTCATCCCGCCGACGCGGAAGTCGAGCGCGCATTGCACGATGTTAGCGTAAAGTTCGGCCCGCACGTCCGCCCGCCGCGTGCCCACGAGACCTCG
This sequence comes from Deinococcus yavapaiensis KR-236, assembly GCF_003217515.1. Classification (NCBI taxonomy): domain Bacteria; kingdom Thermotogati; phylum Deinococcota; class Deinococci; order Deinococcales; family Deinococcaceae; genus Deinococcus; species Deinococcus yavapaiensis. Next base: position 96,807 of record NZ_QJSX01000003.1, read on the forward strand.
GCAGGCGTCGTCGAGGTAGCGCTCCACCTCGGCGTTCACTTCGCGCTCCACAGCGCCCGCAACGCCGAGTCGAAGCTGGCGTAGGTGTCGCGTTTGGCCTGCAAGGCTTCGCGCCCCGAGGGCGTGAGGTGGTAGTACTTCACGCTCGGCCCGCCGCGCGGTGGTTGTCGGCTGTCGCTCGTGATCCAGCCCGCGCTTTCCAGTCGGTGCAGGGCGGGGTACAGGCTGCCCGCGTTGAGTTTGAAGTAGCCGTTCGTGCGAACGTTGGCTTCTTTCGTGATCTCCAAACCGTAGCGTTCGCCTTCCTCCAGAATCGAGAGGAGGATGAGGTCGAGATTTCCTTTGAGCAGGTTGAGGTCCATACGCCTCCTTATCAGATAATGATATCAGACTCCGATATCCGTGGATTGTCAAGGGTCGAACCGTTTATGATGTCGACCATGACACGCGTTTTGGGCATCGACATTGGCGGGAGCGGCATCAAGGGGGCGCCCGTGGACACGGTCACCGGAGAACTCCTCGCCGAGCGGCACCGCATTCCGACGCCGCAACCGTCGACGCCTCAAGCCGTCGCCGAAGTCGTCAAGCAACTGTGTGAACACTTCGAGTACCATGGCAAGGTCGGCTGTACCTTCCCGGCGGTCGTTCGCCACGGCACGACCCTCACGGCCGCGAACGTCGACAAGACATGGATCAACGCGCCCGCCCAACACCTCCTGACGGAAGTGACGGGGCGTGACGTCGTGCTGCTCAACGACGCGGACGCCGCCGGGCTGGCCGAGGCGCGTTTCGGGGCAGGCAAGGGCGTCTCGGGCACGATTTTGCTGCTGACGCTCGGAACGGGCATCGGAAGCGCCCTTATCATGGACGGGAAGCTCGTGCCGAACACCGAGTTCGGGCACATCGAACTCGGCGGCAAGGAATTCGAGCACATCGCGTCTGACAAAGTCCGCGAAGACCGAGATCTGGGTTGGAAGGAGTGGGCGACCGTTTTGTCCGACGGCGTCGCGTACCTGGAGCGCTTGTTGTGGCCCGACCTCATCATCATCGGAGGCGGCGTCAGTAAGAAAAGCGATAAGTTCTTGCCGCACCTCAAGCTTCAAACGCCCGTCGTGCCCGCGCAGCTTCGCAACAACGCGGGCTTCGTCGGCGCGGCGTTGTACGCCAGCGGCGAGTAACGGTCAGCGACCCAGCAAGTACATCCTCGGGTAGTGCCCGCCGTGGTACACCTTCACCTCGCTCAGCAACTTCCAACGCCCGTCTTCTTCCAGCACTTCCTGAAACAGCCTCACCTCGTGCGTGAGGACGACCATGCGGCCGCGCTTCGACACCGCGCGGCCCATCGCCTTGAGGAACGCGGGGTAGAGGATGGCGTTGTCGTCGTGCGAGCCGATCGCGTCGCCCCACGGCAAGTCGGCGACGATGAGATCGAAGGCGCGCGTCGGCATGTCGGCCGTCGTGATGTCCACCTGGTGCAGTTCGATGCCTCCGCGTTTGCTGGCGGCGACGTTTTCCCGCGCGCACGTCAGCGCGTCGGGATCCTTGTCGACCCCGACGAGCGTCTCGACCGGACCGATGAGCGAACGTTCGATGAGCAAGGTGCCGCTGCCGCACATCGGATTGAAGACCCGGTCGTTCTCGCGAATGCCGCCGAAGCGCAGCATGGCGTGCGCCACGGTCGCGTTGAGACCGCCCGACATGTTGCACACCCGCCAAGCGCGCGCCGAGAGCGGCTTCGGCGTGATACGCGCGAGCACGTCCCACCCTTCGTCGCCCGGAACGACGCGCAGCAGCAACTCGCCTTCCTCGGGGAGGTGCTTGAGGCCCGTGGCGCTTTCCAACTCCAGCGCGAGACGCTCGAACACCGCCGAGTCGCGTCCCGCCGCGCTGAAGCGGAACGACGAGAACGAATCTTGCGAGGTGACGTCGCGCACGAACGCCACGAGGTGCAGCAGATGCTGATGGCCCAGCAGGGCTTTCGGTCGCGGCACGAAGAACGACTCGACCACGTACACGGCGACGACGGACTTGAGGCGCTTGAGGGTGCGCGTATCACCCGCGTACAAAAACCTCGGGCCGTCGAGCCCCTTCACGCCCTTCACGCCCTGCAGTTCCTGCAAAGCGAACTCTTCCAGGCCGCCCAGAACTTCGATTTCGTACAGTCGCGGCTTCATAGCGCTCCAGTATAGAGGGCCCTTGCGCTACGATGCGAATCACTTCATGCGACGGCGCACCTTCTTGTCCCGGCTCAACGCTCCCCAACTCATCGCGGCGTCGTTCGCCCTCGGCATCCTCGCGGGCGGTGCGTTGCTCGCCTTGCCGTTCGTGCAGGCGCCCGGGGCGCGCGTCACGCCGTTGCAAGCCCTTTTCACGGCGACGAGCGCGCTGTGCGTCACGGGACTGAGCGTCGTGGACATCGGCAAGGCGTTCAACGTGGCGGGTCAATTCGTGATCTTGCTGCTGATGCAGGCGGGCGGGCTCGGCATCATCACCCTCGGAACGCTCTTCGCGTTTCTCGCCGGGCAACGCCTCGGCTTCGGGCAACGCGCCCGACTCGCCGAACAACTCAGCGCGGGCCAGGTGGGCGGCGTCGTACCGCTCCTGAGCTCCATCGTGAAGTACATCTTCGTGATCGAGGGCATCGGAGCCTTGCTGCTGTACGTGCGCCTCGGCCCCGAGGAAGGCTGGCTGCGCGGCTTGTACCACTCGATTTTTCATGCCGTGAGCGCGTTCAACAACGCGGGCTTCTCGCTCTACACCGATTCGTTCACGCGCTTTCGCGGCGACGCGTGGATCAACACCGTCATGTGCGCCCTCATCTTGCTCGGCAGCTTGGGCTTTCTCGTGATGTTCAACCTCGTCGCGTGGCGCCGCGACCGCCGCAAGAATCCTCTCACGACGCAGACGAAGATCATGCTGCTGATGACGGCGACGCTGTTCGCGCTCGGCGTGGCGTCCGTCGCCCTCTTCGAGTGGAACAACCCGCGCACGCTCGGCTCGCTGCCTGCCACCGAGAAGATCGTCGCGATCGTCTTTCAAGGCACGTCGCCGCGCACGGCGGGCTTCAACTCCATCGATTACTCGGCGCTGCATCCCGCGACGCTCCTCATCACGATCTTCCTCATGTTCATCGGAGGCGGGCCGGGCTCCACGGCGGGCGGCATCAAGATGACGACCTTCTTCGTGATCGTCATCGCCGCGTGGAGTTTCCTGCGCGGTCGCGGCGAGCCGATCGCGTTTTCGCGCCGCATCGACGCGGACACGATTCTGCGCGCCCTCGTGGTGACCGTCGTGAGCTTCGCGCTCGTGAACGGCGCCGTTCTCGTCCTCGTCCTCACGAACCCGAAGGTGCCGCTGATCAACTTGCTCTTCGAGACGGTGAGCGCCTTCGGCACGGTGGGCTTGTCGATGAACACTACGCCGATTCTCAGTCCGGCAGGCCACCTGCTGCTCATCGTGCTGATGTACCTCGGGCGCATCGGGCCGCTCACGTTCGCCGTCGCCTTGAGCTTGCGCTCCGAGCGCTCCGCCGTGACGTACCCTGCCGAGAAAAGCATTTTGGTGGGATAGCCAGCTCGCCTTCGCGCCGAGAACCGTGGGCGCGAGAGGCGCCGCCACCTCAAGGAGAGAGGCTCCTCGCTGCCCTCCCCGTCTTTCCCGAAAGGCGGGCGCGGAAAGCTGATAGCGTTTCTCCATGAAAGTCAAGCAATGCCTCGTCATCGGCCTCGGGCGTTTCGGCACGGCCGTGGCGACGACCCTCTACGAACTCGGGCACGAAGTCGTCGCCGTCGACATCGAAGAGGAGCACGTCCAAGCCGTCACGAACCTCGTGACGCACGCCGCGATTCTCGACGCGACCGACGAACGCGCTCTGCGCTCTATCGGCGCGGGCGACTTCGACGAGGTCGTCATCGCGATCGGCACGGACATCCGCGCGAACATCCTCGCTACGATGGGCGCCAAGGGGCTCGGGGCGACGCACGTCGTGTGCAAGGCGACGGACGAGATCTCCGCGCGCGTCTTGGAGAAGATCGGGGCGGACGAAGTCATTCGTCCCGAGCACGACATGGGCGTGCGCGTCGCCCAACGCCTCGCGGGCGTCAAGCGCAAGGATGCGCCCGACCTCGGCGGCAACATCTCCATCGTCGAAATCGAGGTGAACGAGCGACTGCGCGGCACCCTCAAGGAACTCAACCTCTCCAATCGCTTCGGCGTGCAAGTCATCGCGATCAATCGGGCGGGCAAGGTGGAAGTCACGCCGCGCGCCGACGAACTGCTGCGTCCGCACGATCTCCTCGTGGTGGTCGGTGACAACCACGCGATCGACGCTCTGAGAAGGTTCTCGGGAGAGTGACGTCCTCGTCGTTCAAGCAGAAGGTTCCGCCGCGGACGGCAGGGGGTCTTCCTCCAGCATCGTCAGCACGCGCTGAGTGACAATATCCACCGCATGATCGGCGGCCACGTCGAGAGACGCCGAGGGCAAGGTGGGAACGTCCGTGCGCGCGGCGAGGTCGAGGAGGTACGCCTGCAGCATGCGAATCTCCTCGAAGTAGCGCACGTAGCGCGACATGCGCCGCGCTCCGGGTGCCGCGTCTCGCGCTTCGAAGTGGCGGTGGTGCTCGTCCACGTCGGGAACGGTCACGAGGATCGGCACGACGAGGGCCCCCGGGAAGGGCTCGGCCATGAGGTAGCCCGGCGCGACGTGCACGCCTTCCACCACGACCGACATGCCTTCCTCGATGCTGCGCTCGATGACAGCCTTGAGGCCGACGCTGACTTGCGCGACCTGCTCGCGGAAACCCGCGATGAGCAGGTCGCGCGTAGGGTGCGCGGGTGTCGGTTCGCCCGGCTCCAACAAGGCCTCCCACGCGTTGAAGGTGCTGGCATGCAGCGTGGGCAGCAAGCTCGGCGGGACCATGGCGCGCATCACCTGCCGCACGGAGTCCGTTGAGACGATCCTCGGGATGCCGAGGCGGTACGCGATTTCCGACGCGAGGAAGCTTTTGCCCGTACCGCTGACGCCGCCGAGCAGCAGCACGATGGGACGGCCGGGGCGGCGCAAGGCGCGCAGGAGGTGATAGCGCACGGCGGCGTCCTCGCCGACTTCGCGCCGCAGAATGTCCTCGACGACGTTCGTGAGGTGTTCACGCGTCACCGTGCGGCGATCGCCAGGATCTTTGGCGCGCAGTCGTTGCTGCGTTTCGCGCGCCACCTTGCGGGCGTGGTCGTGCGACAAGCCCGCCGCGAGCAGGGACTGCGCGAGGATGCCCTTGCTGAAGGGCACGATGACGCCGCCTTCGTCCACGACTCCGAGTCGTCCTCGGTGGTGACGCAAGAAGCGGTAGGTGTGCCGCCACGACTCTCCCAATGTGTTGGCGAGGGTCTCCTCGGTGATCGTCCCGAGCTCGTCGGCCGTGACGTGCCGCACTCCGCCTTGCCGCAGCACGCGGTCGACGCGGCTCGCGACGGCGAACGCTTCCCTCGGCGCGAGGCCGACGTCCTCCAGACTGCGCGCGAGCACGCCGCGCGAAAAGGGCAGCGTGCCCGCGCCGCCCGTCACGGCGATGTCATGAAAGGTCGGGGTTTGCGCCGCGACGCGATCGGCGTACACGTCGCCGAGCTCTTCGCGCACGAAGGTCACGAGAATACCTTGCAGTTGCTCCGGGGAGACGAGGCGCAAATCGTGGTCGAGCAGGTGCTGCTCGACCGAGCGAGCGACGGCCGCGCCCGGCTCTGGAGCGATGTCGGCGTTCAGGAGCGACTCGATCACGAGGCCTTTGGAAAAAGGCCAGCGGTGCCCGTCGCGCCCCACGTAGATCTCACGCATCGTCGGGCCACAGTTTAGAGGCTGGAACGCTCGACGTGTGCGCGTTCGGACGGACTTCGCGGTTTGATCGAGTCTTGAGGGTCGCTCAGCCGCTTCGGAAGATTCCGCCGAGCAGCAAGTTGAGGGCCACTCGCATTTCTTCGCGCAGCGGACGGTCGTGCGCGTACGCGCTCCAACGCAGGGCCGTCATGAGGTACGTGTCGGCGATGAGGTTCGTCATCCGCTCCAAGCTGAGATCCGTGCGCAGCCTGCCCGTCACGTGCAAAGGGCGCAAGATGAGCTCCACGACCTTCGCGAGCGGCAACGCTTGGTAGGCGGTGCGGGCACGCTCGGGATCGGGGTTGAGCAGTTCGTGCGCGAGGGGCGGAATGAGGTCTCGCTCCTTCACGCTCTCCTCGGCGAGACGGTCCCAAACTTCGTGCAGGACCGTGAGGGGCTCGGCGCCTTCACGCATGCGCGCGACGGCGTGGTCTTGCAGACGCTCGACGATTTCGGAGCCGTAATCGAGCAGCACCGCTTCCTTGTAGGGGTAGTAGTTGAAGAACGTGCCGCGTGAGACGTTGGCGGCCTTCGCGATGTCGGTCGCCGTGGTCTCTTGAAAGCCCGAGCGCTTGAACAGATCAATGGCGACGGTATAGATGCGTGCGCGCCGCCGCTCCTTCTGGCGTTCGCGCAACGACGTGGAATCCATCGCTTCATTATACCGAGTTCAAACCGTTTCGTCCCGACGCTTCGCTTTCGCTCCGTACTTTCGCAAAAACGCCTCACGATCCACCCACGAGATGCGCGGTCGAAGCACGCGGCGGTCGGTGCGGGTACCGTACAGACGCCGAAGCGCGTTCATGCCCATCGACAGCACGCGCTCTTTCGTCTCGCTTTCGAGTCGGGCGCTTTGAAAGCCGAGCGGTTCGAGGACCTCGTGGAAAAGCGAGAACGCGAAGACGAGCCGAACTTCCTCGTACTTCGGATTGGTTTGCAGCTGCTCGGCGACGTCTCTCAGCGAGTCGCGAAAGGCGCGCAGCGCGACGAAGGTGCCGACGTCGACGAGGGTGACGAGGCGCTTGCTGTGCACGTGGATTTCGGCGGCGGGCTCGCCCGGCTGCACGACGTCGCCGTTCGGCAGGGTGAGGGGCGGACCCTCGTACGGCGCGAGGCCGAGACGCGTCAAGCCACGCGCTCGCCGCGTCAGAAGGTCGAGGTGACCGGCGCGATCGAATCGCTCGTCGACGACGCGTCGCCACATCCGCACGAGCAGACCGCGCGTCGCTTCCGTTCTCGCGCCTTGCAAATGCGACACCGTGACGAAGGTGTATCCTCGGTCGCCGACGCTGTCCAGCCACTCGCCGAGCCCGTCGTCGCTCGTGAGGGCGACGATGTTTCCCGGCTCCAGACGGTCTTCCACCGCCTTCGGCGTTCCACGAAGGCTCCAACCCACGGCGCGTACGTTCGCTCGCTCGAGGCGCCACGCGGTGGTCGCGTCGTACACGGTCGGGCGCCAAACGGCCACCGTCGCGCCAAGCGTGGCGAGGCCCGCTCGACCTCGGCGCAAACCGAGGGAGCCCGACCCGCCGACTTCGTGCCCTTCGCCTACCGCGCGGCGCACGAGCTCGGGACGAGCGACCGCTCGAGCGGGGTCGAACAAGAACGTCGCCTTCGCGCCTTTCTCGGCGAGCACGTCGAGGACGCGCGCCGTCATGTCGTCCGGCCCGCCTTCGAAGGTGAGGGCGAGTTCGGGATGGCCGCCGTGCCCTTCGCGCAGCACACCGAAGTTCGCGCGGCGCATCGCCAGCCACGGAACGCCCCACGCCAAGAGCGCGCCGAGCAGCGCCAGCCGAAGGGTCGCGCGCGCCGCCACGCGTTCGTGCGCGCCGCGTGAACGCTTCAAGACTTTGGGAGGAGGCAACTTAAGGATCGACAAAGTATCATAAGGTTCAGACGCATGGCACTTCACCCTTCCGACGCGCGATTTCCTCATGTCCGAGTAGACTACCACCGGGACTTGACCGTCGCGCGCCCGATCTCGGCGCCGCGAACTTTCGAGTCTCGCTTCGCGTTCGGGCTCCCCGCTGTCATGAAGCCGTCCCCGAGAGGAGAATCCCCTTGCGCCCCTTGAGAATCGGTCTGTTCACAGACGTGTTCCTGCCCGACCAAAACGGCGTCTCGACCAGCATCCTGCTGCTGCACGCCGAACTGCGACGTCGCGGCCACGACGCTTGGATCATCGCGCCCGCCTTTCCCGATCACCTTGACGACGAGTCCACGGTGGTGCGCCTGCGCTCCATCACGAACCCCGTCTTGCGACGTCAACGCCTCGCGTTTCCACGCAAGCGCCGCCTTCCTTGCCAATTCGACCTCGTGCACACGCACACCCCTTGGGTCATCGGGTGGTGGGGCGCGCGTCTCGCGCGCAAGTGGAACGCGCCGCACATCACGACCTTCCACACGCACCTCGAGCGCTACACGCACTACATTCCCGGCTTGTCGCGCATCGATCGCCGCACGAAAGCCGTGTCGCGCATCGCGCGCCGCTTCTACAACCGCGCGGACTTCATCGTCGCGCCCACCGTCGCCAGCGCCGAGATCGTGCAGGGCTACGGCGCCTTGCAACCCGTGCGCATCGTTCCGACGGGCATCGACGAGGATCTGTTGCTGCGCGCGCCCGTCTGCCCCTCGCCGTGGCCCGAAGGCAAGCGGCGGCTTCTCACCATCGGTCGCCTCGGACACGAGAAGCGCTTCGACGTCGTGCTCGAAGCGCTCGCGCAACTGCGGCGCGGCGCGCACGGCGCGCCCGTGGACGCGCACCTCGTGCACATCGGCGAGGGACCGCAAGGCGAGGAGTTACGCGAACTCGCCGCGTCGCTCGACTTGCAAGCGCACGTGACCTTCCTCGGCCGCGTTCCGGTGCAGCACATCGGCGCGTACTACCGCATGGCGGAACTGTTCGTCTTCGCGTCGGACACCGAGACGCAAGGCCTCGTTCTCACCGAGGCGCAGATGACGGGCTTGCCCGTGGTCGCGGTCGGAGCGGGCGGCACGCTCGACGGCGTGAAGAACGGCGAAAGCGGTTACCTCGTCGCGCCCGGCGACACGTCCGCCATCGCGCGGCTCTCGGCGAAGATCCTCGCGGACGCCGCTTTGCACGAGCACTTGTCGCGCGGCGCACACGCCTTCGCGGCGTCATCGAGCCTGCCCGTCGTGACGGACCGCATGCTCGAAGTGTACTTGGAAGCCCTCGTCGCCTTCGAAGCGGGCGCCTTCACGAACCGTCTTGTGGACGGCGCTCGAAGTAACCTGTCGTACGACCGCCGAGGTTCTTGACGTGCTGCCACAGAAAGCGACCGAACCCGCCCTTGACGCGTCGCGCCGACGTTTCGACGAGCGCGTGGGGCACGTAGCGAACCTCGCCGAGCCGCGCGAGCGCGAAGCCCAGCAAAACGTCCTCGCGCGCCTCCACCAAGGGGTAGCCGCCCGCGAGCAGGGCGGCAGAGCGCGAGAAGGCCATGTTCGCTCCGGCGAGGTTCGGTCGCTTCACGGCCGCCATGACGTTGAGAAACGCCCTGTAGCCGAGCTCGGAGGCGACGCTCGCCAACGGGCTCACCTCGTCGAATCGCATCGGGCCGTACAGCGCGACCGCGTTCGGCGCGCCGCCGTGAAGGTGTTCGAGCCACTGGCGCGAGGGTTTCGAATCGGCGTCGGTGGACGCCACCCAATCGCCGCTCGCCGCCAAGAGGCCCGCTTGACGCGCGTACGCCACGCCAGGCGTGTCGCACGCGACCACCGTGGCGCCCCACGCGCGGGCGACGCTCGCCGTGTCGTCCGTGCTGCGGTTGTCCACGACGATCACCTCGTCGGGAAGACGCGTTTGCCGTTCGAGCGCGCTCAGCAATCGAGGCAAGTACGCCGCCTCGTCGTACGCGGGCACCACCACGCTTATTCGCACGTTCAGAGTGTAAAGCAAGGCGCGCGGACGGCGTGCTCGGAGGCGCGGTGACGTCGCGCGTCTTGCGCTCCTTGCCTTGGCCGCGCGCCACGGTGAGCGTCGTGTGGCGCGCCGTCGCCGTGCTGTGCTTCGCCGAGTTCGTACGCACGGGCGTCTACGGCGCGTTTCTGCCGCTGTTCGGTCCGAAGGTCCTCGGATTGAACGCCACGGCGGTCGCCCTCGCGTTCAGCGTGCACTTCGGCGCCGATACGGTCGCGCGCAGTCTCGGCGGACATCTCGTGGGACGCTTCGGCTTGCGGCCGCTCGCCGTCGTCGGGACGCTCGTGACGCTGGGCGTCCTGTTGACGCTGCCGCACGTCGCGACCGCCTGGGAGCTCATGCTGCTCGCCGCGGTTCACGGCGTCGCATTCAGTCCACTCTGGCCGGGCGTCATGACCTTGGCGAGTTCGAACGCCGCTCCGGATGAGCAAGCGCGCGCCACGAGCTTCACGCAGATGGCGATCTTTCCGTTCATCGGCATCAGTTTTCTCGGTATCGGCGAACTCGCCTCCCTTGGAATGCGCCTCGGGCAGACGTCCGTGGCGTGGCTGACGCTGGTCCTCGCGGGATTTCTGCCCGTGCTGTTCCTGCTCGGCCGAAAGTGGGAAATCGCGAGCGTTCGCCGAGCGTCCACGGCGACGAGCGTTCGCGAGGCCGCGCCGCCCACGCCGCCCCGAACGAAGCGCGCGCTCGCCGTGCTGCTGCCTGTCGCCGTGATGCAGACGCTCGGCTTGACGCTCCTCAGCCCCATCCTCTTGAAGTTCGCCGTGAACGCCGGACTTGGCACGCTCGGCTTGGCCATCGTGATTGGCATCGGGGCGGGCACGGCCTACCTGCTGCTCAGCGCGTCGGGAAGACTCGCCGATCGACGCGGCGCGCGTCCCGTCTTGGTGCTCGGCCTCGTGCTGATCGGCTTGGGCTTCGCCTTCATCGCGACCTTGCCGCCGTTGTGGGCTTACTTCGCCATCGCCGCGCTCGTCGGCGTCGGCTACTCGCTGATGATGCCGGGCTGGCTGGGATTGGTCGCCAAGATGCTGCCCGAGAAGGAACGCGCGACGCGTTGGGGCGTCATCATGACCGCCGAGAACGTCGGCACGACGGTCGGGCCGCTCATCGGCGGTTTCGCGTGGGACGCCTTCGGAATGCGCGGTCCGTTCCTCGTCGGAGCAGGCCTCTTCACGGTCATGACGATCGTCTACCTGTTTTGGAAACCGCGCGTCTGATCGCGCGGCAGGGAAGAGGGCGCTCGTCGAGCGCCCTCTTCCTTCAATTCTGCGTCAGCCGGAAATCGCGCAAGTACAGCTGGTAATCGTCTCCGCGCCGTCCGTCGGCAGCCAGGATCTGCAAAATGGCCGCCGGATTCGTCGTGGGGGCGGTGAACGTGTAGGAGTAGGTTCGTTCCGTCGTGTCCACCTCGGCCGACTGATCGAGGTAACGGGCGTAGCTGCCTCCGTTCTCGCCGACGACGACCCCGAGCTTGCGGAGCGAGTCGGCTCGGCCCTTGAACGTCAGCGTGTAGCTGCGGCCCTGCACGAGGGGCACCCCCGGTTGATTGACCTGAACGTGCCAGTTGTTCGTCGGGTCGACGTGCGCGACCGCCACGTGCAACCACCCTCCGTCGACCGAAACGTTCAGACCGGTCGCCGGGTTGTTCCACGTTCGCCAGTACGCGGTGCGAGCGACGCCCGCGACGCCCTCGTCGCTCGTGGCGTCCTGAGTGAAGGCGCCGTTGTACACGAGGTTGCCGTCGCTTGCGGGCGGACGACCGGAGAGGTCGACGGTTCCGACCGACCGAACGCGTACGTTGTCGATCCAGACGGGACCCGCGCCCGCGGCGCCCAAGTTGAACTCCAAGCGCGCTTGGGCGTCGGTAGTGGCCGTCATCGGGAAGAAGAGGGTCTGCGTCGCGCGGGTCGTGCCGATCTTGACTTGCTGCTCGCCCGAGTACGCCGCGTAGCCGCGGTTCGCGTCCCCGCCAACTTTGATCATCGCCGAGCGAGGCGTGGCGGCCCAGGCGTCGAAACTCACTTCGTACCGCTGGCCACGCTCGATGTTCAAGCCGTCTTGCCGAACTTGGATCGCGTAATTGACGCTGCCGGGATTCGTGACGTCCACTTTGAGTGCTCCGCCGTCGTTGCCGAGAGTCGCCTCGCCGTCGCTCTTGAACAGCGTCCAGAAGTACGACTGGGGCGTGCCGGTCAGCACGGTCGTCGACGGTGTGACGCGGGCGTCGCGGTCTGTCCAGTCGAAGCCGCCGTTGTAGACGAGGTTGCCGTCGGGCAACGCGGGCCGTGCCGGTGTGGTGCTCGGCGTCCACGGGTACGTCATGTCGGGTCGCTGTCCGGCGGCGCGTCCTTCGTCGGGCAGCGAGGAGACGCGCACGTAGTCCACCAGCATTCGCGCTTCGTTCGGCGTGGAAGCGTCCGGGTTGCCGTCGAAGTTTCCGCCGACGGCGAGGTTGAGCAGTAGGTGGAAGGGACGGTCGAAGGGCGCGGGCCAAGCGTTGAGGTCCGCTTCGCTTTGCGGAGCGGTCTTGGACGAACTCCACCAGCGTGTCCGCGTGGACGTCAACTGCCCGTCGACGTACCAGCGAATTTCGCCGGGACGCCACTCCAAGGTGTACGTGTGCCAATCGGCCACGGTGCCGCTCGCCGGGAAGGTGAACTCTTCGCTGGAGTAGATGTTGCCGGGCCAGATGCCCCCGTAGTGAATGGTGTGCCCGAGGCGGTTGGGCTTGCTGCCCCAACCCTCGATGATGTCGATTTCGCCGGAGGCCGCCCAGCCTCCGTAAGGATTGGGCTCTTCGGGCAGCATCCAGATGGCGGGCCACAAGCCTTTGCCGGTGGGAAGTTTCGCGCGAATCTCGAACTTGCCGTACGCGCGACTGAACTTGCCCGCCGTGCGAAGGCGACCCGACGTCCAGTCGAAGGTCGCTTGCGCCGCGCCCGCTTGTCCCGTGTACGCTTCTCGCCTCGCAGTGATGACGAGGTGGCCGTCTTCGACGCTGACGTTCTGGGAACGGTCCGTGTAGTACTCGAGCTCGTTGTTGCCCCATCCCGCCACGTACTGGTTGCCCGACATGAAGCCGTTGCCGAGTTGATAGCTCCACTTCCCGAGGTCGAGGCTCGGGCTGGAGAACTCGTCGCTCCAGACGAGTTGCGAACTCGCTTCCTGGGAATTCGCGAGGGTCGGGGTGCCGCTCGCGGCGAGCATGAAGGTGAGGGTGACGAGGAGGACGCGTGCCTTCGACATGTTGAACCTCCGGTCTTGGCAGGCCGAGAACTGCCTGCCTTTTCGAGCAGGAACCTTCGGGAGACCGCCGGCTTGCTCTGGATTTGAAGTCGAAGGGAGCGTAACACGGAGGTGAAAGCGTTTTCAAGCACCTATTACGCAGAAGTGCTCGGCGACGGTCGGGAAAGCCCACTGGGTCCACTTGGGGGATCGAAAACAGCGGGAGAACGTGCGCATCGTTCGAGATGAAATTGACCTCTGGACTGAAAGCGCTTTCAAGAAGATACAAAAGCGACGATAGCGACGCCCCCGCGCTTCACGTAACCTCGAACGAATTACTCCTCGTCTTCGTCTTCCTCGGTGAGGGCCTCGACCTCGTCGAAATCCTCACCGAGTGCGCGCCGCACCGCTTCGATGCGAGTCTTGCACGCCTCGTACGCCGCCTTCGCCTCCTCCAGCAAGGGCAGGACGCGGTCGAGGTCGGCGTCACCGCTTTCGAGTTCGGCGGCGATCCGCGCCAAGGTGTCGTAGTGTCGGCGGTAGTCGCTCATGAGCCTCGAGAGTCTAGCGTGACGGGCACGTCGCCGTCTCGAAACTGCACGAAGAGCGCACCGCCCGATCGGGCGTCCTCGGCCGTCGTGACGACGTGTGCCCCGCGCCTCACCAACGCGTAGCCGCGCCTCAACGTCCGCTGGGGCGAGAGGCCCAACGCTTGACGCATGAAGGCGTCCACGCTCGCCTCCTCCCGGTCCACGAGTCGCCGCGCCGCCCGCCTCACCCGCCCGTGAATCTCGTCGGTTTCGCGCTCGGCCCGCCCCAGCACTTCTCGCCCCACCGACGCGATCGCCGCGAAGTTCGCCGCCGCCTCGCCGGCCGCCTCGGCGATTTTCCGGAGAATGAACGCCGCCGCCTTGGACGGAGTATCGCGCCGCACGAGCGCCACCTCGTCCAAGATGGTGTCGTCCCGCGCGTGCCCGATGCCCGTCACGAGCGGCATCGGCAACGTGCACGCCGCCCGCGCGAGGTCGAGGTCGTTGAGCCACGCGAGATCCGTCGTCGCGCCACCTCCGCGCACGACCACGAGGGCGTCGAACGGTTCGCGGGCGTGCTCCAACGTCACGTCGGCCAAAGCCCGCAGCAGCGACTTCGGCGCTTCGCGTCCTTGGAACGTCGCCTCGAAGTACACGAAGTCGCACGCTCGGGCCGCCGCCAAGCGATCCGCTTCGCGCCTAAAGTCGCCGAGGCCTGCCGCGTTCCTCGGTGACATCACCGCCACACGTGTGAAGTCGCGCGGCACCTCGAAGGCCTTGTTCCGCTCGTAGAGCCCTTCGCGCGTCAGCGTGTCCCGGATGGCGTCGAGTTTCCGCGCCATGTCGCCGATCGTGAACTCGGGCGCGACGTCGAGCACCGTGAGGCTGAAGCCGAACTGCGGATGGAACTCCGGAACGACGCTCAGCAAAACAGCGATGCCCGCTACGATGCCACCCCCCACCGCCCGGCGAAACTTGCCCTCGATGGCGAAGCGTTCCCGCGCCCAGAGGTTCGCTCGGCACTTCGCGACTTCCCGCCCGCCCGCGTCATGCTGCACGAGATCGAGATACAAGTGGCGACGATCCGTCACGGACGCGATTTCCGCGCGCACCCACACCGAGCCGGGTATGCCTCGTTCGATTACCATGCCGACGTACCCGAGAAGCTCGTCGAGGTTCAACGACGTTTGCGGTCCGCGCGTCATCGCTCTCCTGCCATGCGCCCCAACACCGCCGCTCCGAAGCCCAACCCGACGCTGAGGCTCACGTACGCGAACGCCTGCGTCCACGCGCCGCGCCGCAGCAATCCGTCGACTTCCACGCTGAACGTCGAGAAGGTCGTGAAGGCTCCCAGGAAACCCACGCCGATCCACAAGCGCCACGCGTCGCTCAACGTCCCGCGCCCTACGAGGGCGAGCAGCAGACCGAGGGCGAAGCTGCCGAGCACGTTGATCACCAAGGTCGAAAGCGGAAACGTCCCGAGTGGCGACCGAGCGGCGACGAACGCTCCCAACGCGAAGCGCGCGACCGCGCCGAGCGCTCCACCGAGCGCGATGCCCCACCACATTCGTCCACAATAGCGCCTGGTTTCGCACGATGAACCTCGTCGGGCGTACGCCCCGAAAAAGCGTTGGAGGATTCGCCTGCCACTTCCTCCCCTCCTGAACTCACGGCGCCAACTCGAAGGCGAACTCGCCTTGCGCTTCGATGCAACGCTCAGGAAGTCGCGTCGTCCTACCACGACGATGCGAACTCGCTCCATTTGGTGCACGAAGGCTTGACGAGCATGCCGGGCGTCGATCTCAGCGTGTAAAAGGCTCCGTGAACGAGCGACGCGAGTCCTCACGACCGTCGCCACCATCTTCTCGCCGCCCAGCTTCCTGGCCGCCGTGTATAGCGACGAGCTTCCGGTGCTGGCCGGACTTTCGTGGCGTTACGGCTCCGTCATGGTGTGGCGGCCTTGCTCGCCGCGACGTGAAAATCAAGCGGCGCGACCCTTGGTGATGCGCCATACTAAAGGAACCTCCATGAAGCGCTCTCTGCTCGCCTTGCTGACCGCCCTGCTCTCCTTGTCGTCGTGCGTGGACCGCTCGGCGAAAGTGGAGCGATCCACGTCCACGTCCGCCGCCGAAGTGACCGTGCCAAGCACGACACCCGACGTTTCCGCTGCGCCGACGGCCCCCATCGAGTCCAAGCAGGCCGAGCAGACTGGAAAGACCGAGCCATCGGTAAAACCCGAGCAGGCCGTGAAGCCCGATGCAGACGAGGACCTCGATCAGGCCGGAAAGACCGAGTCAACGGCAAAGCCCGAGCAGGCTGTGAAGCCCAAGCAGCCTTTGAAGTCCGAGCAAGCGGCAACCCCAGAGCGGGCCGTGAAGCCCGAGCAATCCGCTAAAACCGAAACGACGCAGACCAACGCCTCATCTCCGGTGAAGCCCGTGTCTCGCGCAACGAACGCTACGAAGCCTGCCGCAGTTCGCTCGGCTCCTTCCAGTTCTCCGGCCAAGGCTTCCGCGCCGCCTCCCTCCACACCCGTACGTGTCAAGCGCGACGCACCTCGCTCAATCGAGCCTGCCGTGGCATCAGCGTCCGCGGAGGCGCCGTCGAACGTGGAGCGATCCGTAACGCCCGTGACTTCAAAGCCGCCAGCGACTCGACAGACGGCCCCTGCCTCGACGGGTACGTCCACGCCGCCTGACTCGAACACCACCGCTCGTACGGCGCGTCGAACCACCGCGTCTGTTTCGAGTGCGCCTGCTCGTGCGTCCACGCCGCCTGTTTCGAGTGCGCCTCCTCGCGCGACGACTCCGGCTGCTTCGAGCACGGCTGCTCGTCCGTCCACAGCTCCTCGGGCGTCCACATCGCCTGCTCCCAGCACGGCTCCTCGTGCGTCTACTTCGCCTGCTTCGAGTACCGTTACTCGTGCGACGACTCCGGCTGCTTCGAGTACGGCTGCTCGTGCGTCCACTTCGCCTACACCCAGTACGGCCACTCGTGCGCCTTCAAACACGACTCCTCGGGCGTCCACTCCGCCTGCTTCGAGTACGGCTGCTGCTACGCCGACTCCATCTGCTTCGAGTACGACTGCTCGTACCGCGCGTCGAACCACGTCGCCTGCTTCGAACACGGCTGCTCGTCCGACCACTTCGAGTCCAGCGCCGACGTCGCCTGCTTCGAGTGCGGTTGCTCGTGCGTCGACGTCGCCTGCTTCGAGTGCGCCTCCTCGCGCGACGGCTCCGGCTGCTTCGAGCACGGCTGCTCGTCCGTCCACCCCGGCTGCCTCCGGTACGGCCACTCGTCCGTCCACCCCGGCTGCCTCCGGTACGGCCACTCGTCCGTCCACCCCGGCTGCCTCCGGTACGGCCACTCGTACGCCTCCCCCTCAGGTCACCTCGACGTCCGCGACGCTTACGCCCCCCGCGAAGACCACGCCAGCAGAGCAACCGCGGGTCGTCGATCCTCCGGCGGCAGCCGTCACGCCTATCACGCCGCCCGCCGCGTCGAAACCCGAGCCGCAGACGGTCGCGCCCGCCGTTCAGCTGCGTGGCTTGTGGGTGGACGCCTTCGGTCCAGGATTCAAGACGCCCGAGCAGGTGTCGCGTCTCGTGGCGGACGCCAGGAAGCTTGGCGTGAACGCCTTGTTCGTGCAGGCGGGCAAGCGTGGTGACTGCTACTGCGACCGGGCGTCCATGCCGCGAACCGACGACCCCGAGGTGTCCGCCGGATTCGACCCCTTGCAGGACGTGATCGACAAGGCGCACGCGGTCGGCATTCAGGTCCACGCGTGGATCACGACGACGTCGGTGGTGAACGTTCCCGAGAACCCGGAGCCGAGTCAGCCCGACCACGTGTTCAACACGCACGGCTTGACCGCGTCGGGCGACGAGAATTGGCTGATGACGCGCGTTGACGGCGAGGCTCGCGCGGGCAACGATTACTTTCTGGATCCCGGCCATCCCGATGCCGCCCAGTACATTCGCGAGATGTACGTCAGCGTCGCCCGTGAGTACGACGTGGACGGCGTGCAACTCGACCGAGTGCGCTACCCCGATCCGGCGGCGGGCCTCCAGGACTGGGGCTACAATCCCGTGTCGGTGGCGCGCTACCAGCAGGAAACGGGCGCGACCGACGTGCCCGCTCCGGCCGATCCTCGCTGGACGGCGTGGCGGCGTGCGCGCGTAGACGACCTCGTGCGCGCCATTCATGACGGCGTGAAGGCCGTGCGACCGAACGCTTGGGTAAGCGCGGCGGTCGTGACGTACGGGCCTGGTCCGCGCTCCGTGGCGGATTTCAAGGCGACGCGGGCGTACGTGGAGGTCTTGCAGGACTGGCCGTCATGGCTCGCGAGCGGCTCGGTCGACTTGATCGTGACGATGAATTACAAGCGTGATTCGGGCGCGCAAGCCGGGTGGTTCGACGGCTGGAATCGGTTCGCGGCGAGCGTGAAGGGGAGCGGGAAGGTCGCCGCCGGAACGGCGCTGTACCTCAACGACGAGCGGGCGAACGTGGCGCAGGCGCGGCGCGCCTTGTCCTCGAACGTCGACGGGTGGGTCGGCTACTCGTACCGCACGCCCGACGCGGCTGTCGAGGCAGGGCGGCGCTCCGCGGACAGCGTCTGGTCGAGCTTGGGCTCCAAGCTCACGGGCGGTCCGCTGACGGGCAGCCCGTCGTGGGGAACGCCCTGAAGGACGTAAGCTCTCGTCATGTCGGCCCTGCGTGACGTCACCCTGCTGTTCTTGCGCCTCGGTTTCACGGCTTTCGGCGGTCCCGCCGCGCACATCGCGATGATGCACGACGAGGTCGTGAAGCGCCGAGGTTGGTTCACGAACGAGGAGTTCTTGGATTTGCTCGGCGCGACGAATCTCATTCCCGGGCCGAACTCCACGGAAATGGCGATTCACATCGGTTATCGCCGCGCGGGCGCGTGGGGCCTGCTCTTGGCCGGTGCGGCGTTCATCGTGCCTGCGGTGTTGATCGTGCTGGGCCTCGCGTGGGCGTATGTCCGTTACGGCGCGACGCCGAGCGCCGAGGGGTTGCTGTACGGCGTGAAGCCCGTCATCGTCGCCGTGGTGCTGCACGCGCTGTGGGCGCTGTCGAAGACAGCGCTGAGGGGCCGCCTGCTCCTCGTGGCAGGTGTGGTGACCCTCGTGGGGTCGCTGCTGGGCGTCAACGAGCTCGCCCTTCTGTTCGGCGTGGGCGTGCTGGTGGCGCTCGTTCGCCTTCGCTTCGAGCCGCCGCGCCTCGCTTCGATCGCGCCTCTGGGGTTGCTGTCCTTCGTGGGCGCGACCGCGAAGGCCGTGAATCTCGGCACCCTCTTTTGGACGTTCTTGAAGACCGGGTCGGTGCTGTACGGCAGCGGATACGTCCTCTTGGCGTTTTTGCAAGGAGACTTCGTCGATCGCCTGGGTTGGCTGACGCGCGATCAGTTGCTGGACGCGGTGGCCGTCGGGCAGTTCACGCCCGGTCCCGTCTTCACGACGGCGACCTTCGTGGGTTACCTCGTGGCGGGCGTTCCGGGCGCGCTCGTGGCGACGCTCGGAATCTTTTTGCCGTCGTTCGTGCTCGTGGCCCTGTCGGGGCCGCTCGTACCGAAGCTGCGGTCCTCGGTGTTCATGAGCGCTTTTCTCGACGGAGTCAACGTCGCCGCGTTGGGCCTCATGGCGGCCGTGACCTTGCAGTTGGGGCGAGCGGCCGTCGTGGATGTCCCGACGGGGCTGCTGGCCTTGGGAAGCGCCGCTTTGATGCTGCGCGCGACGGTTAACTCGGCGTGGCTGGTGCTGGCGGGCGGTTTGATCGGCCTGCTTCTTCGCAGCGTTTTCTGAAGGGCGCTTCAGGCGCCGTCAGAGCTCCGTCAGCTTCCAGGTAGCACGCGACGGGCGCCGACGTAACGGTAGCGGTAGTACATCTGGTTGATGTCCTCGACGACCGTGCGCCCTTGGTACGAGTTGGCGTGCGCGAATTGGCCGCCGCCGAGGTACACGCCGACGTGTGAGACGCCGTTGCCGAGCGTGTTGAAAAACACGAGGTCGCCGGCGCGAAGATCACTCTTCGTGACGGGCGTGCCGACGGCGAATTGCTGACGGGCGGTGCGAGGCAGTTGCACGCCCATTTGACGCAGGACAGCTTGCGTGAAGGCGCTGCAGTCGATTCCGCCCGCGCCGAGTGCGCCGAGGCGGTAGCGAATGCCCATGAAGCGCATCGCGGCGGCGCGGACCACGCCAGTGCGGTCGCTCGTGCCGGATTTGCTTGCCATCGGGATCGTATTGGCGGGCTGGGTGCTCTTGGCGGCGCCGGGAACTTGAAGTTTTTGACCGATTTGGATGGTGGAGGAGGAGAGTCCGTTCGTGCGCATGAGCTGCACGGGATCGGTGTTGAACTTCCGAGCGACGTTGGAGAGCGTGTCACCCGCTTTCACGACATACGTCTCGGCGGAGGCGCTGACACCCAGAAGGCCGAGAGCGAGGAAGAGTACCCGGATGGCTTGCATGACTCGGGAAGTTTATCAGCTCTTTATTTAATTGTCCTTCATAGATGGGCGAAACGCCACTTTTTATGCGCCTATGCGTACTCTATGCGACTGCTCATTGATTGACTCAACGGTCAACTTTCACGCTTCTCAGGGCTTTTCTCACGCATTTCGTTCGCACGGTGCTTGTCGCGAAAGTTTATACTGCCCTCAAGAACACCGACACCGCCGGAGGTGCGAATGAAGGGAACGATCACGACCGAGCAGATCCTCCAAGGCCTCAAGCATTACCGCCGCATCGCACGTCAAGACATGCTCCGCGCGCCCGAGACGCCGCATCCGGAAGCCTTCCTGAAGCACGCCGAAGCTCGCCGTGAAGTGTACGCGGCACTCACCAAGACGGCCGAGGAAGGCAGCAGCGAAGACGTCGTCGAGCACGCCCTGAACCTCTACCGCGAACTGCCCTTCGTCACGGGAAGCGCCGAGCACGAACACCCCGAGCTCAAGGGCAAGGAAAACGGCCTCGAAAACTTCTTTCTGCTCGTCGGTCTCGATCCGAAGTCTCGCCGCGAAGCTCGAAGCCAGCGCAGCAAGCTCGAAGCCACGATGTAACCTTCCTTCCGCCTTCGGCCGGGCATTCCCCTTGGAAGCCTCGCGGGTAGGCGGATGCACGCAGACACCTCCCCTCGAAGCGGGGAGGTGCTCTGCAAGGACGCGGAGGTTACACTCTCTTCCATGCCTCACCCGGATTTCGTCGGGCTCGTGCAGAGCCTGCTCGCCACCGCCGAGGCGGCGTTCGGCGAGAACACCGCCACGACCGCCCGCGCCCGCAATGACGGACTGCTCGCCACGCCCGACCGCGCTCGGCAAACGGCCGAGCGATCGCTGACCTTGCTGGTGATGCTCGCCGAGAAGACGCGCGGCAACCTCGACTTTCAAGAAGCCGACTTGTTGACGCACGCCATCGCCTCGATTCGCGAGCGCCTCGCGGAGACCAGCAATTGAGGGCGCTTGTTCAACGCGTCACCCGGGCGAGCGTCACCGTCGACGGAACCGTCGTCGGACAGATCGCGGGCGGTCTGCTCGTCCTGCTGGGCGTCGGGCACGACGACACCGTCGACACGGCGCGCAAGATGGCCGAGAAGCTCGCGAAGATGCGCGTCTTCGCGGACGACGCGGGCAAGATGAACCGCTCGGTGCTCGATGTCGGCGGCGCCGTACTGTCCGTCTCGCAGTTCACGCTGTACGGCGACGCGCGCGGTGGCAATCGCCCGAGCTTCACCGCGAGCGCCCCCGCGCCGCGAGGGCAAGTACTGTACGAAGCCTTCAACGACGCTTTGCGCGCCTTGAACCTTTGCGTCGAGGTCGGTGTGTTCGGCGCGCACATGGCGGTCGAACTCGTCAACGACGGTCCCGTGACGCTCATGGTGGAACTCTAAAGCGCGCGCCTCGCCGCGCTCGCTACACTGCGCTCATGTTGCGCCGTGTCGCCCTGCCCACCTTGCTGCTCTCGCTGGGGTGCTTCGCGCTCGCGTCTCTCGCGTCCGCGTACGTCGTTCAGAAGGGAGACACCCTCTACCGCATCGCGGCGCGTGAAAGCGTCACCGTCGACGAGCTCAAGCGTCTCAACAACCTGTCGTCCGAATCCCTCAGCGTCGGCCAGAACCTCAAGTTGCCGAGTGAGGCGGCGAAGGTCGTCAAGCTCTCGGGCCTTGAAGTCGAGGCGCCGAGCGTCGTGCGGCAGGGCGAAGCGTTCAGCGTTCGTCTGCGCGGTGCGCGTGCCGCCGAGGCGCGCGTGCGCTTCCTGAGCGAAACCTCCGAGGACGTTCGCTCGCCCGCCGAGGACCTCGCGCCGTTCGGAGCGGGCGGCGAGTACGCCGTGCTCGGCCGCGTCGTCCTGGGGCAGACGAAGCCGCTCGTGTACGAAGTGCGGCTCGGCTCCGAGCGGATCACGGGCTCCGTCCCCGTCAAGAACACCCTCGGTCGAGTCCAGAATCTCAACTTGCCGTCCTCCACGACCGAGTTGCTGCAAGATCCCGGTCGTGCCGCCGAGGACGCCCTCGTCGAGAAGGCGTACGCGCGCCGCACGCCGCAAGCTTGGACGAAGCCGTTCGCCTTCGGCAACGCCATCAAAGTGATTTCCAGCGGCTTCGGGCAGCCTCGGCGTTACAACAAGGACGCCAAGATCACGTACCACTACGGCGTGGACTTTCCCGGCAAGGTCGGAACGCCCGTCCTCGCGATCAACGACGGCACGGTCGTCATCGCCGGAACCTACCCCGTGCGCGGCGGACTCGTCGTCGTGGATCACGGCCTCGGCGTCGTCAGCCTGTACTTTCATCAAAGCAAGCTCGCCGTCAAGATCGGGCAGAAGGTGACGCGCGGCCAAAAGCTCGGCGAGATCGGCACGACCGGCTTTTCCAGCGGGCCGCACCTCCACTTGGAAGTGCGCGTGCGCGGCGAGGCCACCGATCCCGCCGATTGGTTCGGCAAGCTGTTGCCGTGACCCTCTTCGACCCGAACGTCGATCCTCTCGTCGCCGAGCTCGTGCGAGGTTACGCGGCGGGCGCCTTCCTGATGGACAACGGCGACGGCTTGCGGTGGTACACGTCGCGCCGCCGCGCCCTCGTGCCGCTCGACGACCGCTTTCACGCTCCGACGTCGCTGCGCCGCGCCCTGCCGAAGTTCGAGGTGCGCATCGACGCGGACTTCGAAGGAGTCGTGGAAGGCTGCGCTCGGCGCGAGGAAACGTGGATCTCGGACGAGTTGCGAGGCATCTACCGCCTCTTGCACGCGGCGGGCGTCGCGCACTCCTACGAGACGTGGCGAGACGGCGAACTCGCCGGAGGCGTCCTCGGCCTCGCGCTCGGCGGGGCGTTCATCGGTGAAAGCATGTTCCACGCCCGCACCGACGCCTCGAAAGTCGCGCTCGTGCGTCTCGTGGAGCACCTGCGTGCCAGAAGCTTCACGGTGTTCGACGCGCAGATCCAAAATCCTCACCTCGCGCGCTTCGGCACCTTCGAGGTGAGCGAGAAAGAGTACCTGCGAACGCTGCGCGAAGCGCTCACGAGCGCGGCGACGTTTGTTTAGCTGCCTTCGTGTCCTGTCGACGTCAACGTGATTCAATGCGCTCATGTTGACTGCCGTGCCGACCGCTTCCGCGAAGTCCGTGCTGCGCGTTCTCATCTGCGACGAGATGAATCCCGGACCGCTCGACTTCGAGGGCTTTTCCATCGAGTACGTTCCGAACATGCCGCGAGAGGAGATCTTACGGCGCCTGCCGGAGTTCGACGCGCTCATCACCCGTTCGCGCACTCGGGTGGACCCCGAGCTTCTCAACGCGGGCCCCAATCTCCGGGTCGTCGGACGTGGCGGCGTGGGCGTGGACAACATCGACCTCGACGCGGCTTCCCGGCGCGGCATCCTGGTTCTCAACGCCCCTGAAAGCAACAACGTGTCGGCGGCGGAACTCGCCGTGACGCACCTCATGGCGGCGGCGCGCGGCCTCACGCGCAGCGACGCGTCGACGCGAACCGGGAAGTGGGACCGCAAGTTCTTGGGCATCGAACTCAAGGACAAGACCCTCGGCATCGTGGGCCTCGGGCGCATCGGAAGCATCGTCGCGACGCGCGCCCAAGGGCTGCGCATGAAGGTCGTCGCGTACGACCCGTACATCGGCGACGCCAACTTCGCGCGCCTCGAAGTGCAGCGCGCCTCCAGCCTCGCCGAACTGCTGACGAGCGTGGACTTCCTGACGGTGCACACGCCCCTCACGGAAGAGACCAGCGCCATGATCGGCCGTGACGAACTCGCGATGCTGCGACCGGGCGCGATCGTCGTGAACGCGGCGCGTGGCGGCATCGTCGATGAGGCCGCGCTCGCCGAAGCGTTGCACTCCGGCCACTTGTTCGCCGCCGGAATCGACGTGTTCGCCGAGGAACCGCCCGCGAAGGACCATCCGCTGCTCACCGCCCCGAACCTCGGCATCACCGCGCACCTCGGCGCGAACACGTTCGAGGCTCAAGAGCGGGTCGGCGCGGAAATCGTGGACCGCGTGCTCGCCGCCTTGCGTGGCGACGTGTCGCGCGGCGCCGTGAACGCGCCCGCCCTCGACGGCAAGACGATGTTGGCGCTCGGCGCGTACCTCGACCTCGGCGAGAAGCTCGGCAAGATCCAAGGGCAACTGCTGCCGGGCGCCTCGGAACTCGAAGTGCAACTGCGCGGAGCCTTCCCGGCAGACGCCGCGCCCATCGTGACGTCCGTGCTCGTCGGGTATCTCAGCGGCTTCACCGACGAGACGCCGAACCTCGTGAACGCCCGCGCGATCGCCAAGGAGCGCGGCCTCAAGATCGTGACGCGTGAAAGCGAGGACGCCGAGCTCTACCAAAGCGAAGTGCTCGTCGTGACGCGTCAAGGTCAGCGAACGCGCACGGTCGGCGGCACGGTCTTCGGTCGCTTGCCGCGCATCACGCGTCTGCGCAACTTCCGCGTGGAACTCGAACCCGAGGGCCACATCCTGATCCTCTCGAACGAGGACCGTCCGGGCGCCGTCGCCAAGCTCTCCACGCTGCTCGGCAATTGGGGCGTGAACATCGCCGGGATGAGTCTCGGACGGGCCGAGAAGGGCGGGCAGGCTTTGTTCACCCTCACCCTCGACGACGCCCTCACGCCCGAGCAACTCGAACAGATCCGTGCGCTCGACGTCATCGAGTCCGCCTACCTGGTGCGAGTATGACGAAGCTCGAAGCGAAACCCGCTTCGCTCGTCACGTCGGCAAACGCCCTGCTGCGTCCGCGCCTGCTCGCACCCGGCCCGGTCGAGACCGATCCGCGCACGATGCTGACGCTGGCCAAGCCGCAAATCCACCACCGAACGCCCGAAGCGCGAGAAATCGTCCTCGAAGCGCGCGCGCGCCTCTCGGCTTTGCTGGGCGCGCCGGAGTGGGAACCCCTGATCCTCACGAGCAGCGGCACGGGAGCGTTCGAGGCGGCCCTCGTGAGCCTCGTGCCCGACGGCGCGAACGTCCTCTCGGCGAGCGCCGGGAAGTTCGGAGAGCGTTGGGCGGACATGGCCCACAGCCTCGGGTACGCGGTGACACGCTTGGAGAAGCCGTGGGGCGAGGCGCTCGATCCTGCCGAGGTCGCCGACGCGGCGCGCGGACAGGCCGCCCTTCTCATCACGCACTCCGAGACGAGCACGGGCGCCCTGCACGACCTCGCGCGCATCGCGGAGCAAGCCAAGCGCGCGAATCCCGACCTCCTGATCCTCGTGGACGCCGTCACGAGCTACGCGGTCGCCGAGCTTCGCCCCGCCGAGTGGCAACTCGACGCGGTGATCTCCGGCTCTCAGAAGGGTGTCGGGGGACCGCCCGGCCTCGGCTTCGTCTTCCTCTCGCCGTCGAGCGTCGAGCGCCTCGGCGCGAATCCGCGCCGCTACTACTTCGACCTCAAGAAGGAAGTCGCCAGCCAGCGCAAAGGGGAGACCGCGCAGACGCCTGCCATCAACCTCGTCGAAGGTCTGCTGACGAGCACCGAGCGTCTCGTCGCCGTGCCGCTCGAAACGCTGTGGGCGGAGAAGGCGAAGCTCAACGCCGCTCTGCTCGCCGCCGGGAACGCGCTGGGTTGCCGTCCGTTCGCGTCGCGCGTCAGTCCCGCCGTCGCCGCTCTCGTTCCGCCCGTCGCCGTGAAGGACGTCGTGGGCGCCCTCAAAGCGCTCGGAGCGCGGGCCGTGGCAGGACAAGCGCCTCATCAGGACGCTCTCTTCCGTGTCTCCACGATGGGTTACTTCGATCGCTACGACACGCTCGGCATGGCGGGATTGCTGGAGGACGCCTTCGCGAATCTCGGGCGTCCCGTGGAGCGCGGCGTGGCCGTCGCCGCCGCTTGGAAGGCGCTGAACGCCTGAGGAAATCCGGATACGGACGCTCGTTTCAAAGCGGCGTGGCCACGTTCGGTGGAGTCGCCGGGGCGGTCGTGGGAGCGGGGCGCACGAACTGGTTGTTCTTGCCGGTGTTACTGAAGTTCGTGGATCCTTGCTTGACGGTCACGCGGTTGTTGTTTCCCCGCATCGACAGCGTTCGGATCGTGGCCGCCTGAAGCGTGTTGTTGTTGCCGTCGACGGTCACGCTTTCGCACGTTCCCGTCAGGACGACGGTGTTCTTGTTGCCCCGAACGGTGACGACGTCGTTCGCTTCATTGCAGTCGAGCCGAAACGACTTGTTGTTGTCTCGAATGGTGCTGTTGATGGCGAAGGCCGAGCTGCTCAGCAGCAAGGCGAGAATCAAAGGTCGTGACATGCGCGCCTCCCTTGCCGAGCAGCCTCGCACCGAGCGACTGATGTGAGACGAGGGCGCGCTCAAGGCTCCTTCCGGGTTCTCTCGCAAAACGCCCGCCTCGCCGCTCGAATCCTTTTGACAAGGGTCGCTCGAAGTTCACACGAAGTTCCAACGTCGCGCGCCTGCGCTTCACGCCCTCCCCAAAGTGTAAGACAGCCCGCCAATGCGAGCCGCGTTTCCTGTGACTCTGTGAGAACGCATTCTGGAAACGCTCCCGACGACGGTCGGGCGCTCGGCCGTCGTGGCGAAGCGCTCCGTACGGGAGGCATGACGACAGGGAAAGAAGGGCGGGATGCTGGATCTTATTTACGACAACGACGTCACCATCGCCAACCGAAGTCACACGCTGGAGGTGTACGCGAACGACGAACTGAACGAGGCAGTCGTCGTGCTCGTGCCGAGCGTGCGCGAAACGCCGGAGGCCTGCACGGAAGCGTGGGACCTCGCCAAGAGCGTCCTGAACACCGTCGTGCCCGACGCGCGCGCCCGCTTGCTGCTGTGCGATCTCGGCGAGCGCCGCTACCGTTGGGTGGAGCAAGAACACCTCGACGAGCTGTCGCCTCCTTGGCGTGACGCTCACGCCGATGAAGTTCGAGACCACGGCTTGATGTGGGCCTGACCCGCCCCTTCCCACGTCGCGCCCACCGCGGAGCAGCCGACGAGACTGCCCGAGTTTCGCCGCGTCCCAGCACGATCCCGTTCGTAGCGTCCCCTTCCGACTCCAGAATTTGCTTCCGCAGGCACGCCAACGCGAAGGCGTGCCTTCTGGGCGAGCACCGCTTCTCCGTCCGGTGCTCGCCCCATCGCTCGACGAGCGTGCAAGACCCGCCTCCTCGATAGGCGAAGAAGTCAGGCTCGACCCTTCGGGGGTCCATAGCGCTGGCCTTGATCCATGAGCGCGTTCGCGAGCTTTTCGGCGCTCGGGCCAACCTCGTTCAGCACCCTATAGCGTCGCTGCGAAGGTCCGCCTCATCAGGTCGGGAAGGCCGAGCGATGGAAGAACGTGTCCCATACGCCCGAAGATCGGTGACGAACCGAATCGGCGGAAACGAACGGGAGCCGATTCCTTGTTCTGTTAACAACGTAGTGGCACACTGTTGAGGTGACGACCGCCGCGCCCTCCGCCCGATCCATCCTGAAGTCCGTGTTCGGCTACGACGCCTTCCGAGGCGCGCAAGCCGACATCGTCTCGCACGTCGCGAGCGGAAGTGACGCCCTCGTCCTGATGCCCACCGGGGGCGGCAAGAGCTTGTGCTACCAAGTGCCCGCCCTGCTGCTCGACGGCGTCACCGTCGTCGTGTCGCCTCTCATCGCCTTGATGAAGGACCAGGTGGACGCCCTGACGCAACTTGGCGTGAGGGCGGCGTACCTCAACTCCACCTTGAGCGCCGAGGCGGCGAGGAGCGTCGAAAACGCCTTCGTGCGAGGCGACCTCAAACTTCTCTACGTCGCGCCCGAACGCCTCGTCACCGACCGGATGCTGACCTTGCTCGACCGCGCCAACGTTTCGCTCTTCGCGATCGACGAGGCGCACTGCGTCTCGCAGTGGGGCCACGACTTCCGTCCCGAGTACCTGCAACTCGCGGTTCTGCACGAGCGTTTTCCCAACGTTCCCAGAATCGCCCTCACCGCGACCGCCGACGAGCACACACGCCGCGAGATGATCGACAAGCTCGCCCTCGAAGACGCGCGGCAATTCGTCTCCAGCTTCGACCGCCCCAACATCCAGTACCGAGTGATCGAAAAGAACAACGCCCTCAAGCAACTCCTCGCCTTCATCCAAACCGAGCACCCGAACGACGCGGGCATCGTGTATTGCTTGTCGCGCAAATCCGTCGAGGAAGTCGCCGCGTTTCTCGAAGCGTCCGGCTTGAAGGCCTTGCCTTACCACGCGGGCCTCTCGCAAGCCTTGCGTGAAAAGCACCAAGAAGTTTTTCAGCGTGAGGAAGGCGTGGTCATGGTCGCCACGGTCGCTTTCGGCATGGGCATCGACAAGCCCGACGTGCGCTTCGTCGCGCACCTCGATCTGCCCAAGAGCATGGAAGGCTACTACCAGGAGACGGGCCGCGCGGGCCGCGACGGTCTGCCCTCCACCGCGTGGATGACGTACGGCCTCGCCGACGTCGTCGCCGTGCGCAAGATGCTCGCGCAAAGCGCGGCGCCCGAACACATCCGCCGCCTCGAAGCGAGAAAGCTCGACGCCCTGCTCGCCTACGCCGAGACGTCCGGATGCCGCCGCCGCGCCATCTTGGGCTACTTCGGCGAGGAGTACCCGTCGGGGTGCGGCAACTGCGACAACTGCCTCGCCGCACCCGACACGTGGGACGCGACGGTCGCCGCACAAAAAGTTCTCTCGACGGTCGTGCGCACCGGAAACCGTTTCGGCGCCGCGCACGTCGTCGATGTTCTGCTGGGACGCGAGAATCCTCGCATTCGCGCGCTCGGGCATCACCAGCTCAGCGTGTACGGTGTCGGCTCGGACTTGCCCGAGCGGACGTGGCGCGGCGTGCTGCGGCAACTCGTTGCCCTCGGGCACCTCACGACGGACGCCTTCGGCCACGGCAGCCTCATCGCCACGCCGAGCGCCCGCGCGATTTTGAAAGGCGAGCAGACGCTGCACCTGCGCCGTGAAACCGAGAAGCCGCCCAAACCGCAAAAAGTCAAAGCGACGTCTGCCGCCAGCACCCTCACGGGCGAAGACGGCGCCGTCTTCGACGCGTTGCGCGGAGTGCGCCTCAAGCTTGCCAAAGAGCAGGGCGTGCCGCCGTACGTCATCTTCCACGACGCGACCCTCAAGGCCATGGCGGAAGCGCGACCGCACACCAAAGATGCCCTCGGAAGCGTCAGCGGAGTCGGCGCCAGCAAACTCGAACGCTACGGCGACGCCTTCTTGGGCGTTCTGCGCGACTTCGCCTCCAAAACGCCGATTACCACGCCCGCGCCTTCCAAACTCGAGAAAGCCTCGAAGCCCTCGAGGCCCGAAAAGCCCGAGAAGGAAGACACCGCCCTTGTCACCTTGCGTCTCCTGCGCGAAGGGCACGACTTCGTCTCGATCGTGAACGCGCGTGGCCTCAAGCCCATGACGATCAGCGGGCATCTCGCCGACCTCGTCAAAGCCGGACACTGCACGCCCGAAGAGGCGTGCGGCCTCTCGGAGCGAGATCTCGCCGCCATCGAAGCCGCGTACCGGTCGCTGCCCGAAGACGAGCGCCCACGCCTCAAGCCTCTCTTCGAAGCGCTGCACGGACGCTACGACTACGACCGACTGCGCGTCGCTCACGCCGTTGTGCACGGCTTCAGCTGACGGTCGCTTCCCTGGAAGCGAAATCGAACGGAACTGTCACGACGAGCCTGGGCGGCGCCAAATGGCGCCGCCCAGGCTCGTCCTTTCGTCAGGCGCCGATCACGACGACAACGCGACAATGGTCTCATGAAGTCCCGCTTCGCCTCGCTCGTCGTGCTGCTCGCCGCCTCCACCGCCCTCGCCATCCTGCCGCAAGCTGAACCCGAGGACGTCTTGAAGTGCGCTACGAGCGCCACCCCGAACTCCATCTGCCTCGCGCCGAGCCTGCCCGACGCCGACCGCCGCCTCCTGAAGGCCGCGGGAACGCCGCGCGTCCTCGCGTTCCGTCAACCGCTGTGGGCCGCGAATTGGCGCGAGTACAAACTCGTCTCGCCAAGCGGCACCCTCTACGTCACGCTGGCACGCGGTGGAGACGGACCATGGCAAGTCGCGCGCGTCGCCCGCCGCGCCGAGCCACGCGTCTTCGTGCCCTCCGGGGCCTTCGTCGGAAACGCCTCGGCCGTCGTGCGCGCCTCGGGCCTCACTTCCGGCGCCCGCTACAGCTTGCGCCTCGGCGCTCCGAACGAGACCGCCTCCCTGCCCGTCGCGAGCGGCGTCGCTCGCGCGGACGGCACCTTGGAACTCGCCTTCGTCACTCCAAGCGTTCGTCGCCTGCCCGAGCAGCGCGAGACGAGCGCGAGCGGCGCCGTCCTCACCGCGCCCGCCCGTGACGCCCTCCTGCCCGCCGAACTCGTCATCACCCTCTTGGACGCCGCGAACCGTGAAGTCGCCCGCTCCGTCACCCTGCCGTTTCGCGCACGCCTCGCCGAGCGTGACCTGAGCGAGGCGCACGAAGGTCGGCTCGCCTTTCGCCACCTTTACGGCGAGACCGTGCGCGAGGAAGGGGAGGTCGTGCAAGTCCTCGAACTCGCGCCGCTCGACGCCATCACCGTCCTCGAAGCGCGCCGCCTGAACCGAGTCGCGACCGGCCCAGCCGACGAGAGCGCTTACGTGCGACAACTCCTCACGCTCCACCCCGACGCCTTACGGCCTTTCTTCACCGGAGACGCTTCCGTGGAAGGTCAGGTCGACACACCCGGTGCCCACGCCTGGCGCGTGCTCGTGCGCGGCGAGAACGGCGACCGGCCTATCTACGTCCTGTTCGGCGGCGGCGCCCTGTGGATCGTTCAAGGCGATTCGCAACACACCGCGATCCTCGACGCCATCGTGCGAACCTTACGCGTGCGTTGAGCGCCTCACACGGCATAGAATCGCTGTGCCATGACTCAGACCACCCGCACCGAAACCGACACGATGGGCGCCCTGCAAGTCGACAACTCCCGCTTGTGGGGTGCGCAGACGCAACGTTCCATCCAGAATTTCCCGATCGGCATCGACCGCTTCCGCTTCACGCGGCCCATCATTCGCGCCCTCGGCGTCCTGAAGAAGGGCGCGGCGCAAGCGAACGCGGAACTCGGCGAGTTGCCGCAAGACATCGCCGACCTCATCGTGCGCGCCGCCGACGAGGTCATCTCCGGCCAACTCGACGAACACTTTCCCCTCGTCGTCTTCCAAACGGGCTCGGGCACGCAAAGCAACATGAACGCCAACGAGGTCATCTCCAACCGCGCCATCCAACTCGCGGGCGGGGAACTTGGCAGCAAGAAGCCCGTTCACCCCAACGACCACGTCAACCGCGGTCAAAGCAGCAACGATACCTTCCCGACCGCCATGCACATCGCCGTCGTCGAAGAACTCCACGTCCAACTCTTTCCGAAGGTCACGAAGCTTCGTGACACCCTCGCTTCCAAAGCCGAGCAGTACGCGGACGTCGTGAAGGTCGGGCGCACGCACCTGCAAGACGCCACGCCCATCACTCTCGGCCAGGAGATCGGCGGCTGGGTCGCGCAAATCGACTACTGCCTCGGCGAAGTTCGTCACGCGCTCACCGGTCTGTACGAACTCGCCATCGGCGGGACCGCTGTCGGTACGGGCCTCAACGCCCATCCGCGGTTCGGTGACCTCGCCGCGAGCAAGTTCGCGCAGGAAACCGGTCACCCCTTCGTGTCCGCCCCGAACAAGTTCGCCGCACTCTCGGCGCACGACGCCCTCGTGCAGACGTCGGCCGCCCTGCGCACCCTCGCCGGAGCCCTCATGAAGATGGCGAACGACGTTCGCTGGCTCGCGTCCGGCCCGAGAAACGGCATCGGCGAACTCGTTATTCCCGAGAACGAACCGGGAAGCTCCATCATGCCCGGCAAGGTCAATCCCACGCAGTCCGAAGCCATCACGATGGTGTGCGTGCAAGTCTTCGGCAACGACGCGGCGGTTGCCTTCGCGGGCTCGCAAGGCAACTTCCAGCTCAACGTCTTCAAGCCCGTCATGGTTCACAACGTCCTCGAAAGCATCCTACTGCTGGGCGACGCGTGCGAAGCGTTCAACGACAACTGCGCCGTGGGCATCGAGCCGAACCCTGCGCGCATCCAAGAGAACCTCGCCAAGAACCTCATGCAGGTGACGGCGCTCAATCGGCACATCGGGTACGACAAGGCGGCGGCGATCGCGAAGAAGGCGCACAAGGAAGGAACGAGCTTGAAGCAAGCGGCGCTTTCGCTGGAGTACCTGACGGAAGAGGAGTTCGACAAGTACGTCGTGCCTATGGAGATGACGCGCCCGAGCTGAAGGAAGTTCGGCGCGAGAACATTTTTGAAGAGGGGGATGGCCCAGTCCCCGCCCTCAGCTCCCTACCTCGACGAAGGTAGGGAGCGTTGTTTGAAGCGCCGGAATTCTTCGCCGCTTCGCCGAGAGCGAGCGACACGGCCTCGGTGCGAGCCGCGGCAAGAGGAGCCATGCGGGTCTCGGGCCGGACGGACCGCGGACGAGGGGTGTCCACCCACCTTCGGTACACCCACCGTCTCATGCCACAATCAGCTCACCTGGAGGTACCCGAATGAACTTCATCCTGGCCCTCGACCAAGGCACCACGTCCTCTCGCGCCATCATCTTCGACCAAAGCGGCGACATCGTCGCCGCCGCGCAAAAAGAGTTTCGCCAGATCTTTCCGCAACCTGGCCTCGTCGAGCACGACGCCGAGGAAATCTGGGCGTCTCAAATGGGCGTGGCGCAAGAAGCGCTCGCCCGTGCGGGCGTGCGCGCGAGTGACATCGCCGCGATCGGCATCACGAATCAGCGGGAGACGACGGTGCTGTGGGACCGCGCGACGGGAAAGCCGATCCACAACGCGATCGTGTGGCAAGATCGCCGCACGGCGCCGATGTGCGACGAACTTCGGGCGGCGGGACACGACGAAACGTTTCAGCGCAAGACCGGATTGCTGCTGGACGCGTACTTCAGCGGAACGAAAGTGCGCTGGTTGCTGGATCACGTGCCGGGCGCGCGGGAACGCGCGGAACGCGGCGAGCTCGCGTTCGGAACGATCGATTCGTGGTTGGTGTTCAACCTCACCGGTGGGGCGCTTCACGTGACCGACCCGTCGAACGCGTCGCGAACGTTGCTGTTCGACATTCACGCTTGCGCTTGGGACGAAGAGTTGCTGAGCCTCTTGAACGTGCCTCGCTCGGTGCTGCCCGAGGTACGGTCGTCGAGCGAGGTGTACGGAGAGACGGCCCCGGGCTTGCTGGGGTCACGCGTCCGAATCGCGGGCATCGCGGGAGATCAGCAGGCGGCGACGTTCGGGCAGGCGTGCCTCGACGTCGGAATGGCGAAGAACACGTACGGAACAGGCTGCTTCATGCTTCTGAACACCGGCGCGCGGGCCGTGCCGAGCACGAACAAGCTTTTGACGACCGTGGCCTGGCAGGTGGGGGGAACGCTGGAGTACGCCTTGGAAGGCAGCGTGTTCGTGGCGGGGGCGGTCGTGCAGTGGCTCCGCGACGGCCTCGGGATCATCCGCGAGTCGTCGGAAGTGGAGCCGCTCGCGTCGAGCGTGCCCGACAATGGCGGCGTGTACGTCGTTCCGGCCTTCGTGGGGCTCGGAGCGCCGCATTGGGACAGCTACGCGCGGGGCGGCATCTTCGGCCTCACGCGTGGCGCGACGCGGGCGCACGTGGCGCGCGCCGCGCTGGAAAGCATCGCGTTCCAGACGGTGGACGTGCTGGAGGCGATGGAGCGCGACGCGGGCGTTCGTATCTCGGAGCTTCGCGTCGACGGTGGCGCGGCCCGCAACGATCTCCTGATGCAGTTCCAGGCGGACGTGCTGGGCGTGCCCGTCGTGAGGCCGCGCGTGACCGAGACGACGGCGCTCGGCGCGGCCTACCTCGCGGGCCTCGCCGTGGGCTTTTGGAGTGGCAAGGAGGAACTTCGGGCGCAGTGGCAGGTGGAGCGCCGCTTCGAAGCGAGGATGCCCGAGGCGCAGCGTGAGCGTCTGCTGGCGGGATGGCGTAAGGCCGTGACGCGCGCCGCCGCCTGGGAAGACGGTGAGTCGGCGCACGGTTCGCAGCCGTCCACCTCTTGACCCCCGAGAAGTGAAGCTCGAAGCTACCTTCAGGAGGTCTCGATGCACACCCGCTCTTCACTTCGGTCCGCCTTGACCGGAACGCCCCGCTTCGACGTCGTCGTAGTCGGTGGAGGCGCGTCCGGGCTCGGCACGGCCCTCGAGGCGGCGACGCGCGGCTACAAGACATTGCTGCTCGAAGCGCACGATTTCGCCAAGGGAACGTCGAGCCGCTCGACGAAGCTCGTGCACGGCGGCGTGCGCTACCTCGCTCAAGGCAACGTCGGTCTCGTGCGCGAAGCTCTCAGAGAGCGCGGCTTGCTGCGTCGCAACGCGCCTCACCTCGTGCATGATCTCGCCTTCGTGGTGCCCGCTTACGATTGGTGGGCGGGCCCGTATTACGGAATCGGCCTCAAGCTCTACGACGTGCTCGCCGGGAAGCTCAACCTCGGCACGAGCAAGCTCCTCGATCACGACGCCGCCTTGGAACGTACCCCGACCTTGAAGCGCGATGGGCTGCGCGGCGGCGTCCTGTACCACGACGGCCAGTTCGACGACGCGCGCCTCGCCGTGACGCTGCTGCGAACCTTCCTCGATCACGGCGGCGTCGCCTTGAATTACGCGCCCGTGACGGGGTTGCTCAAAGAAGGCGAGAAGATCGCGGGCGTGACCTTCCGAGACGAGGAGACGGGCGAGTCGTTCGAGGTACTGGCCAAAGGCGTCGTGAACGCCACGGGCGTGTGGGTGGACGACGTGCGCCGCATGGACGATCCCGGCGTGACGCCCATGCTGTCTCCCAGCCAAGGCGTACACGTCGTCGTGGAGAAGAAGTTCCTGCCGGGCGACAGCGCCATCATGATTCCGAAGACCGAGGACGGCCGCGTGCTGTTCGCCGTGCCTTGGCACGATCACGTCGTGATTGGCACGACCGACACGCCCGTCGAGACGGCGCTCCTCGAACCGCGCGCCCTGCCCGACGAAATCGACTTCATCCTGCGCACGGCCGCGCAGTACATGGACCCCGCGCCGACACGAGAAGACGTGCGAAGCGTGTACGTGGGCCTTCGTCCGCTCGTGAAAGCGCAAACGACGGACGGCGCGGGCGGGACGGCTCAAACGTCGGTCTTGTCGCGCGATCATGTTCTGCGCGTTTCCCCGTCGGGCCTCGCCACCCTCACGGGCGGCAAGTGGACCACGTACCGCAAGATGGGCGAAGACGCGACGAACAAGATCGCCGAAGTGGCGGGCCTGCCAGAGCGTTTGTCGCTCACCCGAGGCCTGCACCTTCGCGGTTGGATGGACGTGCCGCCCGAAGGCCCGCTAAGCGTGTACGGCAGCGACGCGCCGAGCATCCTCGGCCTGCCGGGTGGAACGACCAAGCTCCACGCCGAACTTCCGTACGTGGAGGCGCAAGTTCGGCACGCCGCGCGGTTCGAACTCGCGCGGACCGTGGAGGACGTGCTCGCTCGGCGGACGCGCGCACTGCTGCTGCACGCCCGCGCCAGCATCGAAGCGGCGCCCCGCGTTGCCGAGCTCCTCGCCGAGGAATTGCATCATGACGCGGCGTGGCAAATCGATCAGGTCGAGGCGTACACGGCCCTCGCGTCGGGCTATCTGCTCGCTTCGCCGCCCGCTGCACATCCGGAGGCATCGGCCCCGGCGGACTGAGCCCCGTTGACAAGCTTCGTGAGCGCTGCTAACCTAACTGAGCCTTTGGGGCTGTGGCGCAGTTGGGAGCGCGTCTGAATGGCATTCAGAAGGTCAGGGGTTCGAATCCCCTCAGCTCCACCAGGAGACCGGAGGCCCCCGACAACGGGGGCTTTCTGCGATCCAAGGCACGTGAAAGGCGATGTAGCTCAGCTGGTTAGAGCACACGACTCATAATCGTGGTGTCGGCGGTTCAAGTCCGCCCATCGCCACCAGCAAGGAAACCCTGTCTACGACGGGGTTTTTCCTTTTGGTGTCTTCACGATTTTGCAGCGGCTTCGCCGGAGTCGTGCGCTCTCTAGCCTCCCAGAAACACTGTCAGAAAGGACGTACGTGCATGCGCATCGATACCCTCTGGCAGCAGTTCACCTACCACCTTCGCATCAAACGCCGCAGCAAGAACACCCTTGCTTTCTACGACGTTTCCAGACGCACCCTCGCTCGGTTCCTGGAAGAGCAAGGCATTGAGCCTGATACCGCGACGTTGACCGTCAGCCACCTTCGCGCTTACCTGCTGTGGCTGGAGGAGCAAGGATTGGGGCCGGGAGGCATCCACGCCCATGCCCGAGGCATCAAGGCTGTCTTCAACTGGGCGGAGAAGGAAGAGCTCCTCACTCGCAATCCCGCGAAGCGTCTGGAGCTGCCCTCACTCCCCAAAGAGCGGCAACCAACGGTCACCACCGCCGTGGCACAAGCCTTGCAGAAAGCTTGCAAGAAGACCGAGCAACCCCTTCGAGATGTCGCCATCGTCTTGACCCTATTCGATACGGGGGTCCGAGTCCATGAGCTCATCGGCTTGAAACTCGAAGACTTGCAGTTTGAACGAGGCTTAGTGCGCGTCATGGGCAAGGGAGCCAAGGAGCGCTACGTGCCGATTGGAAGTCGCGCCATGAGCGCTGTCAGTGCCTACATCCGGCGGGAGCGGCATCAAAGGCATGCAGGCGTGTTCAACGTCTTCCTTGGCCGTTCTGGCGAGCCTCTGACGCGAGCAGGCGTCAGTATCCGATTGGCGAAGCTTGCAAAATGCATCGATGTGAATCGAGAGGTGTGTGCTCCTCATGCCTTCCGCCGAGGCTTCGCGGTGGAGTTCCTGCGCAATGGGGGAGACGTGTTCACGTTGCAGCAGATCATGGGGCACAGCAGTCTCGACATGACCCGCCGATACGTCACCTTCTTGGATGACGATCTCAAAGCGGCACACCCCCGCTTCTCGCCGGTAGACAACCTCTGAAGCGCGTCAAGGGGATATTGCATGCGGAGCACCGAGGGAAGCGCGGCGGCCTTCGGTGTTCCCTGCTTGCCGAGGTCAGACTTCAATGTGAGGATACGATGTTGTACACTACATGTGGCCTCAGCAGATGCTGAGCATTCCAACTTCATCGCAGTACCCCATTGAAATTAAATCGCCTCAATACCAGTCACCTCTGCATTCAGCGGGAATGAAATCAAAACAGCATCAAAGGCCGTCCCGGTCGCAACCCTCCTTTTGTCTCACCGGGATCACGAAAGGCATCATGCTTCTACAAGTCAACTTCCCTTTCCTATAGAAGGGACCCCATGGCGTAGCTCTACCTCTCGCCACGTTTTAGCGCACCGCGAGCAGTTCAAGCGGTGACTCAATGCTGCTTGATGTAGCTACTGACTACCCTAGGATGGCCACTTATTGGCCTCAACCCAGCCATTCATTGGCCCCTAAAAAGAAATAAGAAAAAGAAATACGATAAAGAAGATATAGGAAACAATATGACGAGCACGAACTATTTCATGATCAGCAACAACTTCATTGGACACCCAGCCGCCACAACACTTACCCATTTGGAATTCCGAGTCATGGTGGCACTCTTGCGCTACAGCAACAGCGGGAAAAGCGTGTGCTACCCAAGCATTTCCCTCCTCGCCCAAGAATGCAACGCATCAGCATCAGGCGTGAAGACCGCCTTGAACACCCTGCAGCAGCATGGCTTCGTCACGAAGATTGCCAAAGGCAACAATCTCAAGGGCAAGAGCAACCGGTACAAAGTCGCTCACCTTGGAATTCCTGCTGCAAATGCTTCGAGTACGACGAGTAGTGCTCCAGCATCTCCCATCGTGACTCCTCCCAATACCTCAGTGTCGGCACCTTCTCAGCAGAACACGGGGGCATCAGCAGGACCATCTGCTGTCACAACTCCCCAGCCCAGTCCGGTAGCACAGCCTTCCAAGGCTGCTGATCCATATGGAGCCTCCATTGCTCGATCGCTCAAGCAAGCGCAAGGGGATTCAATCACGGTGTACCTCGCGGGAAGTCATCTGAAGCATCCTGACGTCAGCTGTCACAGCGATTG
The DNA here is from genome assembly GCF_003217515.1 of Deinococcus yavapaiensis KR-236. Taxonomy (NCBI): domain Bacteria; kingdom Thermotogati; phylum Deinococcota; class Deinococci; order Deinococcales; family Deinococcaceae; genus Deinococcus; species Deinococcus yavapaiensis. Next base: position 134,941 of record NZ_QJSX01000003.1, read on the forward strand.
GAACGACTTCGAGGGCTGGCTTGACATGCAATCGCAGCAAGACCCCAAAGGGAAGGAACGCTTGCTTCAGAAGCTTTGGAAAGAGCTGCAAGCTCTCGCTCCGGCTGCGTAGAAGCAGTAGAACATCGCTCCTCCCCCTTTCCGGCGAGGGAAGGGGGTGCAGGGGGATGGGAGACTTGAACGAAGAAAGACAGAAAGTCGCTTCCACTTCGTTGCCGCTCCTTGTGTCGCTTCGCTCCAAGTTGTCCTTGTTGTCTACCTCGCGGAGCGAGCATGCGAGGAAACGAAGTGGATGAGCATAGAAACTACCTGCCCGCTTCGCTCCTGTCCTTAAAAGGACCTGTAGGGGAGTGGCTTGGGGTCAAATCGATCCTCTCTACCCCCTGCCCCCTAACGTCCTTCTCCAGGACTCAAGAGGGGAGTCGTACGAAATGCTGTGTGGATCGATGTTCTTGTTATAGGGCGTAGCGCTATACATGCAATTTCCACATAGGGGAGATGTGGCCTGCTGCGTGAGCAGTGGGCACCGCGACATGCCTCCATGTCAGACCTTGGAGCGTGTTCCTGGGTCGTCCACCTTAGTGCATGGAGAAGCAGCCCAAATACACGAGAACCACCTACCACGGAAGAAGGAGGAGCCAGGAAAAAAAGGCCCCCCTTCGCTGTAGCACAAGCGAGAGCACAGGTTGAAGTGGTCTGCTTGATCCTGTCCATGGCCCGAATCGTGTGCTCTTCAGAAGCCTTCTGGAGGCGAAATCTAAGGTGGAGTGCGTCTGGCACGAAGTTTGCCGACCTAAGCAAGAGCACATGCCGAGGAATCGTGTGCTTCAATTGAGCCCTTCCACCGTCGAACGTACCTAGGAGCTTGGCAGCCAGTCTCAGTGAACTGTTGTGCTAGGGCTGGTTGACAAAAGTTGACTTTATAAGCGTCCGACAACGACTCTGGAACGAGAACCATAACGCTCAACCAACCGCAACGCGGTGCCGTGTGCGCCATCACGACCCATCAACCGCCACGTGCAGGTCTTTGACGAGACGCACCTCGGCCAATCCAGGTACGAAACCCAGCTTCTCGTTCACACGCACCATGGCAGGATTCGCTGAAGACGTGAACACCAGCTCGTACCCTCCACCGCGCGCCCACAGCAACGCCTTCGCTTTCACAGCGGTCGCTAGCCCCAACCCTCGGTACGTGGGACGCACTGCCGTTCCTGCTGACAGCAGCCGGGCATCCCCTTCACGCTGCCCGAAACCGCTGTAGGCGACGTACTCGTCCCTCAACACGGCCACCACGAACCCATCGAGAAGGCAGCCATAGCCGTGCAAGGTCTCCCGAAATGCGACCGCACTCCTTGAAGCGTTGGCGTTCGGACTCGGATCCGGATCCGGCCAACCGTGTAACGCGTCATTGTGCAGCGCGACAAGGCGTTCCCAAGCCGTGAAGCCAAGACGTTCGATCTCAGCGGCCAGCGTCGTCAAGCGAACGCGCGTCGCCACGTCCGCCTCAACGGCCTGCATCCAATGATCGGCGTGATTCGCGGTTCGGAGATCCAGGTGAAGCTCGCGCATGCGCTGCACTTCACGGTAGCCGCGCCGTTCGAAGAACGTCAGGGTCGCCGGGCGGTCCTCTCGAGCGCGCACTTGAGCGGTCACTGCTCCGGCTGCGCGAAGATCTCATTCCGCAAACTCGAGGAGCGCGTTACCAATCCCACGACCCCGATGCCGTGGCGCGACGAGCACGCGCAATCGGAATCGATCTTCTTGAACGCGCCAGCCTCGCGTGTACCCGACGATCTCTTCACCGACCACCGCGACCCAGCTCGCGGGCGGCACGTTCGCTGCTCGCAACGCCTCGTCCGCAGCCTGCAGCGCCGCTGGATTGACAGGCTCGTCCGGGCACACGTGGCACACGAAGGCGGCAACACCAGCGTACGTGTCGTTCGTCGTTCGTATGACCCTGTAGGCGTCCACGTCAGATAGCATGGCACTTCTTTCAAGCGCGTGAACAACGAAGCTCGTCGTTGAAGGCCGCGTGGAACAGTGCTGTTCATGCGGTGGTCGAGGTGACCGGACCGCACCTGTGGTTTGAGATATGGAACGCCACGACGTCAAGCAGCCATTCCAGGATACATGCGATGGTTACCCAAGCTTCGAATATTACGGCGAGCTTGTCGTAGCGGGTGGCAATGCGGCGATGCCGTTTCAGTCGTCCAACCAAGCGTTCGATCTTGTTGCGCTCTCGATACACGAACGCATCGAAGGTGAAAGAGCAAGGCTGGTCGCGGCGAGTCGGAATCACGGCTTTGATGTTCCGCTTGCTCAGCAAGCGGCGCAAACTTGGGTAGCTGTACCCTCGGTCACCGACCAGCACGGCTGATTTCGAGCGCGGCCGTCCTCGCCCAGCGCGCTTCACTTTGCCAAGGTCGAGGAGCGATTCGAGGAACTTCGCCTCGTGTCGCTCGCCTCCAGACAGTACGAACGCCATGGGCTTGCCGTTGCCTTCGGCACGAAGATGCAGCTTGGTCGAGAAGCCACCTCGGGAGCGTCCAAGCGCTTGCTCACCGTGCGCTCCCGCTGCACAGGGGTGAGCACGAATGACGGTGCCGTCCACAAAATGCGTCTTCCAGTCGAGGCGTCCTTGCAGATCGGCGTCTCGCTGTAAAGCGTGGAGGAGCCTCTGCCAAATGCCGCACTGTGTCCAGCGTCGAAAGCGCACGTAGACGCTGTTCCACTTTCCGTATCGCTCAGGTAAGTCTCGCCAGGGAGCGCCCGTGCGTAGGACCCAGAGGATGCCATTGAGGATGCGTCGGTGGTCGTGTGGTGGCCTGCCTTTGAATGAGCGCTGTGGTGGAAGGAAGGCAACGATGTTGCTCCATTGCATGTCAGTGAGGTCGTAACGGCACAGCCGAGCAGGTTATCGCAGTCCTTTCGTCAACGCGACCTAGCTCGATCTGATAAGAGGGCTTGCAGCCCCTCAATGCTCAGGTAGGGACGGATGCGGTGGATCATACGGTGGCAGTTCGCGCAAACAACAGCAAGATCGGTGAGTAAGGCGACCCTCTCGCCCACCTCGCTCAAGGGGAGTCGATGGTGACACTCTGCAAACCCTTCCCCTCGCGGGCCATAGGTGGCTCGAAAATCAAAGCCACACACCTCACACTCCAAGTGGCCTTGTAGCAGCTGCACTTGCAGTAGCTTTTGCTTGACGAGCTTTCGATTTCGCTCCCTACGCTTGTGAAGCCGCTCAATGAGTTTGCCTTCTGGAAAGCCCTCCTCGTCGATGTCCTCGACAGAGGTGGATAGCTCTGCCACGCCTGTTCGGATAGCAGTTGCCAGCTCGTGTAGATGCTCAGGACGATGTGCGAACTCGTCCCAAACCTCGCGGTCACCTCGCCCTCCTCCAGGAAGACCTCCGGGTCTTTTTGGATCAAGAAACCAAATGTTGCCCATCTTTTTGTTGACGCCATTCACATTGCGAAAGGTGCCGTCCCTGCGTTCCGGTGGATGAATTGGTAGGTCATTCAGAAGTTTGCTGAGCGCTATAACTTCGGGATGCTTCGTCCCAAGCTGGATGCGTCCACTCCGAAGGTATAGATCCAGAACCAAAATGAGCTCATCACGCGCCCATGGCGGATTTTGGCGCAGATGGTTGGCCTGTTGTTCAGGGGCTTGTGATTGTTCATCGGCGGCGGCCGAACTACGCTCCGCCAAATCCTCAAATGCCTCCCACTCTTGAGGACGAACTTTGAAGTTGGTTCCACTAGCCATGCGGAGGATGCTGAGCTGAGCTAGGCGAGGATCAGCTTTCAAATCACTGCGCCTGAGGTGGACGCGTAAGTGATGGGTGATACGAAATTTGACTACTGAGCCAGGGTCTTGACGTCCAGCAGCCTTCTGCCAGTCAGCGAGAGTTTCCTTACGGTGTGGTAAGCCAATGAGCTCGCCGAAAGCATATATGCCCCCCTGCCTCCCACTTTGCCAAAGTGCAATTTTGTCCCCTGGGGACATTTCGCTGGCGTACTGATACACTGCCCATTCGCTGACATCTTCAAGCTTCATAGTCTGGACGTGACTTGCCAGATCGAAGTATTTGGGGTTGGCTTGGAAGATCCAGTGTTTGACGGGCAACGGGAAATCCCCAGGCATACGCCAACGATACGGCTTTGCTTCTTCTTATTGAGCGCAGATGACGTCGTAACTACGTTTTGCTGTGCTGCTGCCTGATAGCTCAGCTCAGAGTTTTGGTGCATACACATCAAGTCGTCGTAAGGCGAGCAGGACGTCAACCACACCGTTTTGGCTTTGGCGGTCGACACCTTCCTGCTCACGAATGGCGTTCCATAGTTGAAACCTGTTGTTTCCTAGCGCGGGCTTGTCAGCAAGGATACGAGCTCCTGTAACGCAGTACGACGCGTTCTGCGACAGCGAAGCCGCTACTCTCTGCGGTTGATAGCCACGGATATACCCTGCTTGTGCTAAGCCGACGAAGGCGCTACGAGGACAACCTTTGGAACGTACAGATGGAGCGCATTCAACGTCGTCTGCTGCTTTGGACCAGGCCTGAGCAGGCTCCCAGCCTTGTTGAAGGTACTGCACTGCTTTCGTGGTGATTTCCTCGAACACCGTCATACTTTCCCTCCTCCGTGCTTACGGAACGTGATTCCTTCTTCGTCGACGTTGTTGACGCGCCAACCGACGTTCATCCACGCTGCAGCTTGAGAGTGTCCGACGTTGGTGTTGCTCCACCACGCTCGGTGCTTCCTCGCTGAGGAGGGGAGCTCTCCGCCGATTAATGTTTCGATGTCTTGGTAGGAGAGACGGATCGTGGTCTCCGTCAAGGTCTCCAAATGGTGAGCGAGGCCTGCGTACTTGCGGCTCTGCCGGGGCTCAGAAACGACTTGGGGAGGAGTGGGGGTGGGGCCGAGGAGCTGTGGCAAGAGCCTGAGCAACTCCTCAGGGGTAAGCGTGGTCGCAACTTCGGTTGTTAGGAGCGTTCGCTCACCGTCTTGAAGTTGCACTTTCAGTACTCGCATACGAAATGTTACTAAGTGTTCGAGAGAAAAAATAGTACCAATAGAATCGGGTCTCCTTCATCCTGCCTGAAGCTGAGACGTGTGGTTTCCGGCAGCCTTGCAAAGTGGTAAGTGCTGAAATATGCTGTACTGGACAGTGTTTATGGCTGTGGGAGTGGTCCCCCGCTCCTCATAATCGTGGTGTCGGCGGTTCAAGTCCGCCCATCGCCACCAGCAAGGAAAGACTTCGACCCGGTCGAAGTCTTTCTTTTTGAAGTGAACTGGAAGTCGTGCGAATAACCGGGTGCATAAGTTTGGAATTTTCTCCTGCGACACCCCAGTCGTGCGCTGGTTGAGAGTCCGGGTCTTTCGCTCAGCCGCGAAGACCTCGCGCCTTGGCGTGACGAGCCACGCGGTCGCTGACGTCTCGCACGAACCGTATGACGTCCTCGAAGCGAGCCGATGCTCGGAAGTCCGGGTCGTAGCGGGCGCGAGCGGCCCACACGATGAGCTCGGACCACTCGGGCAGCTCTGTTTCGGCGAACCGAGCGGCAGCCTTCTTGGTCGCTTGCTCGCCGAACTGCATCGCGTACAGCGCGCGGCACAAGGACAGCACCGCGTACGCCTGGCCGCCCGCGTGGTGCATTTCGAGCGCCCACTCGGGCCAAGCGCGGGCATGCCGCGCGACGACGTCCAGGAATTCAGCTTGGGAGATGGCCGGGATGACGTCGAGAGGTGGCGGGCCGTGAAGCGTCTCGCCTCGCCTCGCCATGTACCAGTTGAGGACGTAGTGCGCGTTCGCTTCGACGAGGTGGATGGGCTCACCGGGACTGATGCGGATCATGGAGCGCGCCGTCGTTCGAGAGTCGCGTATCGCGGCGGCAGAGACGTAATCGACTTCGACGCGGTCACGCCACGCGGGAAAGTCCTGCACCAGACGGGCGTGCATGACACGCAGGAGGTCGACGTGCGCGTCACCCAGGTCGTGCTTGACGATGGCGCACACGTCGACGTCGCTCCGCGAGGAATCGAAGTCCGGGGTGAGGAGCGATCCGTACACGTACAGCGCCACGAGCTCGTCGACGAGCACGATTCGCACGTCATGCGTCAAGCGGTGCAGGACCGCTTGGACCTCCGCGTTTCGAAGGTGATTCACCTTGTTCAGTGTACGAGCGTCACGCGCGCCGTTCATGCAAAGAGGTACGGCCGCCGTGTCGGGCGGCCGTACCTCGAAAATTCATCGCCTTACTGCTTGCGCACGATGACGACGTCGTACGTCTTCTTGTCGGCGCGTTGCTTCACGGTGAGCGTGGCGTTCGTGTCGTTCGTCATGCTGAACTTGCCGACGATTTGGGCGCGGGCGGCCGTGGTCTCGGCGATTTCGTAGCCTTGCGCTTTGAGCTGGTTGGCGTAGAAGTCGTAGATGCGAGCCAAGCCGAGGGTGGACGTGAAGCTGGATTTCCAGGTGGACGTGGTGGTGGTGGTCGTGGTCGTGGTCGTGGTCGTGGTCGGGACGGGCGGCGTGGCGACCTTGGCGGAGATTTGATATTGCGCGACGTCCGTCACCCAGTCTTTGGAGGGCAGGGGCTTGACGACGATGGACAAGGCTTGCGCGAGGCCCGCTTGGCCGCCCTTCACGGTGACGGTGGCGAAGCCCGTTTGCTGATCGGCCTTGAATTGCGCGATTTCGTCGAGGTCGAGTTCCGTCTTGCTGGCGAGCGCCAGGACCTTGTTGAGGCCGGCGGGTCCGGCGATGTCGAAAGTGAACTTGTCGTTCTTGTCGGGGAACGACTTGGTGGTGTTGGCCTTGACGAAGTTGCCGCCGCTCGCGAACTTGTTCGGCAAGATGAGGTCGATGGTGCCCTTCTCGTCGAGGTTGAAGAGGTACACGTACGCGTCTTGCGTCGCCTTGACGTTGAGGGTGATGCGGTCGCCCGCGACGTACGTGGGAACGGCGTTGCCCGAGGGGTCCTTGGCCGTCCAGACGCTGACCTTGAGAGGCGACTCGACAGGATTGACGATGATGCTTTGCGAGGTGATGCGAGGCGCGGTTTGGGCGTGGGCGAGGCCGAGGGTGGCGGCGAGGCCGAGAGTCGTCAAAACGTGTTTCATGCTTTCCAAGGTGCACCAGCAGACGTGACGAGGGCTGAAAGGACACTAATGGGAAGGGTGTAAGTTTTGCTCACGTCGCGTCAGGCTAGGCCGACCTTCGCTCGAACTGGTACAACGAAGCGTGACCTTCTCGATCGTTCTTCGTCCCGCTCGTTCCTCGGACGCCGCCGCGGCGGCCCCGCTGGTGTATTGCAGCGGTCCACGCGAACTCGATTACTTGTTCGGAAAGGCGCCCGAGTTCTTGCGCTTCGCGTTCGAGAGCGGTCGCGGCGCGTTCGGCCACGCGTGCTTCACGGTGGCGGAGCGCGAAGGTCGCGTCGTGGGGGTCGTGGCGGTGGCGAGCGCGCAGGACACGTTGCGACGAGACGTGGGATTGGTGTGGTCGTTGCTGCGCTTTTGCAAGCTCGGGGCGTTCGGCGTGGTGACGCGCGGCTTGCGGTTGTCGCGCCTCATGCCGCCGCCTTCGAAGGAAACGTTGTTTTTGTCGCTGCTCGGTGTGAGCGAGGACGTTCGTGGGCGCAGCGTCGGGACGCGGCTGATTCGTGGCGTGGTGGAGCGTGCGCACGCCGAGGGGTACGCGAAGGTGGCGCTGGACGTTGCCGTGACGAACGACGACGCGCGGCGTTTGTACGAGCGGCTGGGCTTTCGGGTGGCGCGGCAGCGAGCGTGGGCTCATCGAGGGAACGTGCCGGGGCAGCGTCGAATGGAACTCGACTTGACGGTGAAGGCAGCTGCGCCTTTGCTGGAGCGCCTCGCGCGCTCGGGGGAGGCGTGATGAAGAACGCGGTGAAGAAGGCGGGATGGCTGGTCGGCGGGGCGCTGCTGTTGAGCGGCGGAGCGTTCACGGCGAGCGTCGTGGCGTCGAGCGAGGCCGTGAACGCCCAGCTGGAGGGGTGGGCGAAGACGGTGGAGGCGCTCGGAGGGCGCGTCGTGGTGAAGTCGAACGAGCAAACGGCGTTCGGCGGGCGGCAGGTGACGGTCTTGCAGTTCGGGCAGGACGTGGAGGTCGAGCTGACGAGTTCGTACCGCAACGGGCCGTGGCTGCCGGGCGGGCGCTTCGGGGCGTCGCTCGTGTCGACGGACGTGACGTTCTCGCCGAAGTTGCAGCGCGTGCTCGACGCGGGAACGAACGGCAAGCACGTGACGTTGGAGACGCTCGTGTCGTTCGGAGGGCGCACCACGACGTCGATCGACTTGCCCGCCGCGTCGTTCGAGGCGGACGGGATGCGGGTGTCGTGGTCCGCCTCGCGCGGCACCTTGCGTTCGAGCGGCCCTCGGTCGTCGTCCGAGTTGACCTTGGACCGCGTGTCGCTCGAGGACGAGGACGTCGCGTTTTCGTTGGAGAACGTGCGGTTTTCGAATGACGCGCGCGAGGTGGGCGCAGGGTTGAGCTTCGGATCGTCGGCGTTCTCGGTGGCGCGCGCGACCGTGAAGGCGGAGGGTGAGAGCGTGGGAGTGCGTGACTTCACGCTGAAATCGTCGGTGGACGGCGACGACGGCAAGGTGAACGTGAGCGCCGAGACGGCGATCGGTGAGATCGACGGGCCGGAAATGGACGTGCGAAACGTCCGCCTCGCCGGGTCTCTTCGGTCGTTGGACCGCGTGGGCTTGGTGACGCTCGTGCGAGCGGCGAGCGACTTCGCCGGGACGCTCGCCGAGGACGATCCTGTCGTCACGAGAAACCTCTCGAGCGCGGTGTCGCGCCTTTTGAACGGAGGCCCGGTGCTGTCGTTGGACGAGGTGTCGTTTTCGATGCCGCAGGGCAGCGTGCGCCTGAGTGCGAACGTCGCGTTTACGAGCGGGGCGAAGCTCGATTTGGAGCGCCTCGTGGACGACCCGTCGGCGCTGTTGGAGCGCTTGACGGCGGGCGCGCGCTTCGAGGCGGACGAGGCGGTGCTGCGCGCGTTGGAGGCGGAGGTCGGCGAGGAGGGAGCGGTGTCGTCCATCGTGGACGCCGGGCTGCTGATTCGCGAGAACGGGAAACTGCGCGCCACGGTGGAGGTGGACGCGAAGGGGGTGCGCGTCAACGGGGAGGCGTTGCCGCCCGAGTTCTTCCGTGAGAACGACGACGCGCCAACGTCGTCGGACGACGAGGACTTGGCGACGACGTGCGCGAAGGACTTGTTCTTGGCGCAGGAGTTGTACCGCCGAACGCACGAGTCGTACGCTTCGAAGGCAGAGGACTTGGAGTTCGACGAGGCATGCGAGGGAACGGTGGAGGTCGTGATCGACGCGGCGAACGCGAACGGGTGGGCGGGCGGGGTGCGCGCTCGGTCGGGCGGTTCGGTCGTGCGGGTGTCGAACGAGGGCTTGGGCGAGTAGGAATACGTTCGCCTTGACGCGGCCCTCTTATCCGCCGCGTCAAGGCGAACGGTACGATGAAAAGGATTCACACGTCGTCTTCTCGTCGCGCTGCTCTCGCGTCACGCTCGGTGTCGGTGGTTGCACGGTCTCCGGTTCTCTCGAGGAGGTTGACATGATTCTCGTCGTCGGCGCGACAGGCTTTTTGGGCAGCACCATCTGCGGCATGCTCGCTCGGCAGGGGCGCTCGGTACGAGCGGTGGTTCGCTCTTCGTCCGATCCGGTGAAGGTGCAGGCGTTGCGCGACCTCGGCTGCGACCTCGTGGAGGCGGACTTGAAGGAACCGGCGTCCCTGAAGCTCGCGTGCGCGGGCGTGGACACGGTCGTGAGCACGGCGACCACGACGCTGCGAGATCAAGGCGTGGACTCTATTCCGGACGTGGACGAGTCGGGGCAGTTGCACCTCGTGGAGGCGGCGCGCGAAGGCGGCGTGCGGCATTTCGTGTACGTGTCGTTTCCGAGCGACTTGGACGGAGATGTGCCGTCGCCTTTGGCGAAGGCGAAGCGGGCGGTGGAGAACGCACTCCGGTCGAGCGCGATGACCTTCACGATTTTACAGCCCGCGTGCTTCATGGAAGTTTGGCTGGGTCCCGCCATAGGCTTCGATTACGCCGGTGGGTCGGCGCAGGTCTTTGGTTCGGGAGACGCGCCGGTGGCGTACATCAGCTTGGTGGACGTCGCGCGTTTCGTCGTGGCGAGCTTGGACCATCCGGCGGCTCGAAACGTCACGTTGCCGCTCGTGGCGCAGAACGTATCGATGAACGAGGCGGTGCGGACTTTCGAAGCGGTGAGCGGACGGACGTTCGCCGTGCGCCGCGTTCCGATCGAGGCGCTAGAGCAGCAGCTGGCGGCGGCGCGCTCGCCCTTGGAGCAAAGCTTCGGCACGTTGATGCTGGGCGTGGCGAGGGGCGCGGCGCAGCAGATGGACGAACGGCAAGCGGCCTTCGGCATTGAATGCGCGACGGTGGAAGAGTACGCTCGGCGCTCGGTGACGCCCATCGCGACTTCCTGAGGACTTCGGTTGCAAGACGAGCCGAACCGTGCGGCTCGTCTTTTGCTGCCTTCAGCAACGTGCTGTAAGGTTCGGTGTGCACCTTCGAATCGCGGATGTGTTATGCTATTTACGTAAAGGAGAAGCATGCCTCAACTACACCTGACGGGCCCCCTCGGAACGAGCATCAGCGTCGAAGTGCAAGACGAACGAGAAATCCTCACGACCTTGCGCAAGTACGGCAAGAGCGGTTGGACGAGCGGCGACCTTCCCGCCGGAGGCCTCGTGCTGCCCCTCTCCATGGCCGACCTCTTCGACTGGTCGCTCATCGGCGCGCGGCCCTACGTCAACAACGACGGTGAATCGTGCGTCTTGTACAAAGGACAGACGTACAAGCGGCGCGAACTCGAGGAAGTCGACACGAAGAAGCTCAAGCTTCCCAAGATCGTGAAGTACTCGCGCGGCGCGCGCCCGACCGACTTACCGCACCTCAAGGAAGGCGACGAGGGCGGCGTGCAATACATCACCCTCATCACCTTCCGCGGTGGCGGCAAGGTCGTCGACGCGTACGTCGACCCAGCCGCGCGCACCCTGCAAGAGAAGTAAGGGTTCACTCCACGACGACCTTGCCCGTCATGAACGGGTGCGGCAAGCAGTGGAACGTGTACGTGCCCGGCCGATCGAACGTGAAGCTCACGCGCCCGCCCCTCGCGAGCGGGCGCGTCGTCTCCGTTCCGTCCGGCGCGCGCACGACCACCGCGTGCGCTACGAGGTCCGCGTTCGACCACGTCACCGTCGTGCCCGCTCGAACGCGCACGTCGCTCGGAGCGAAGCGAAAACCGCTCGCCTTCACCGAAGGCGCGTCCGCGTTCGTCAGGAGAGTCGCGGCGCTTTGCGCGGAAGCGGCGGCCCCCATGTCGTGCCCGTGCGCGGGCGCGCCCTGCTGCAAGTCGAGGCGACCGTGTTCGTCGAGCGCCGCGCCGCCGCGCACCATGAAGTGGATGCCGCCCGGATACACGCCGTCGTTGGTCGCGTGCTCTCCGATGTGATCGTGAAAGACGAAGGTCCCGTCGCGCCCGCGCACCAACAAGTCGTACCGCTCGCCCGGAGCGATGAGGAGCGTGTCGGCCTCGTACGGTGCGGGCAAATCGTGCCCATCTTTGGCGATCACGAGGAAGGTCACGCCGTGCAAGTGCATGGAATGCACCTGCGAGCCCAAGTTGATCATGCGAAGCAGACTCGTTTCGCCGGGCGCGACGGCGAGATCGGGAATGAGCGGCGACGCGCGCCCGTTCACGAGAAAGTAGTTCGGCGTGGCGTGATGCACGAGCGCGTTCGGATCCTGACGGCTGTCCCACTCGTCGAGGATGAGGGTGTGCTCGGAGTTCCAAACTTTCGGCGCGTCGACCCTCGGTTCGACGACGAGCGCGCCGTACATGCCCATGTCGAGGTGCAAGTTCGTCTGGACGTGACAGTGATACGCGAAGGTGCCGGCATCCGTCGCGACGAACTCGTACGTGAACGACTCGCCCGGCAGCACCTCCTTGAGGCCGTCCATCCGCTCGGCGAGGCTCACGATGCCATGCAGGTGAATGCTGTGCGGCTGGTCGAAGGTGTTGCGAAACGTGAGCCGCACGAGATCGCCTTGCTGCACGCGCAACTCCGGTCCCGGAACGGTCGGCGTCTGCCCGGGAAAGCCGAAGGCCCACTGCTCGACCTTCACGCCCGGGGCGATCTCGGCTTGAACGCGGTGCACTTCCAACGTGAATTCGCGCACGCGTCCCGTGAACTGCTCGACGGGAATCGTGCCGACGGGCGCGTGAAGAAAGCGATCGATGAGACTTGTACGGTCGGTCGGCACGGCGCCTTCACCCGCACGCACGGGCATCGGGGCGAGCGTCGCCCCGGCGAGCAAGACGCCGACCAGACCGAGTCGAAGGGAAAAGCGAGCCATGATCCTCCCGAAAGAAAGCGGAGCGAAGGTTTGCCTCCGCTCCGCACGTGCTTACTTCACCGTGAAGAACTGCGTCATGCCGAGCATCGCGTGCGGCATCTGCGTCTTGGGATCCCCGATGAAGCACGCCAGGAAGTACGTGCCGGGCGCGAGGTTCATCGTGACGACGTTGCTCTTGCCGGGCGACAGCACCTGCGCGCCTTGGTCGCCCAGCATGTCCAGGGGCGGAGCGCCCGTCTGCTGCTCGGGCGGCGCCATCAAGAAGCGCATCACGTCGTCCTGGGTCTTGCCGGGTTGCAGGCGCGCCACCAACAGGAAGTGCGGCTGCGTTCCCTGATTCGTGACGTTCCACGTTTGCGCGCCCGCTTTGATCTGCGTGGCGGGCAGCGCGACCGCGAAGTCGGCGAGACCCACCTGGTAGTCCGTTTTGGGAGCGGCGTCGGCCGAAGCGCCCTTCACGACCGTGAACACTTCCAAGAAGCCTTGCGCGGCGAGCGCCTTCGGGTTCTTCTCGTCGCCGTTCATGGACAAGCTGGACACGGCGTACGTGCCCGGCTCCAGGGTCACGCCGACACTGCCCGACTTGCCGGGATCCACGGACATCACGCCGCCGAAGAACGAAGCGGCCTTCATGAGAGGCTCGGCGGCCGCGTCGCCGTTCATGGCAAAGTCCGAGATGGCTTTGACAAGGGCCGCCTTGCCGACACCGGCGTTGAGCTTGAAGATTTGCAGGTCGTGCGGCGTCTTGTCGGTGTTCTTGAGCTCGAAACGAACGTAACCGGCCGAGACTTGAGCGGGCACCTTGTAAGCGCTCGAAGTCGCCGTGACGGTCACGGGAGACGCGGCGAGGGCGCCGCCGAGCAAGGCGAACGAGAGGGCGGCGGTGGCGGACAGGAAGGTCTTTCGTTGCATAAGATTCCTCCTAGGGAAGGGGAGAGGGCTTCGAGCGCGTCGGACGTTCATCGCGGACGGCCAAGAGAAAGGTACGTCGAGGAGGCGCGCGTCCACATCGTCGAAATGAATGTGTCGGCTCGCTTCGTCGCCTCGTTCGAATGAACGAGGCGACTCCTCAGTCGTCGGCGCTCACGAGCGCCACGTTCGCAGAAGCGAGCGTGACGTTCACGTTGCGCCGCAAGACGTTGTCGGGATCGACCCTGGTCTTCACGGCGGCCAAGCGGTCGAAGGTGACGTCCGGAAACACCGCTCGGGCCCGCCCAGCGTCGGCGAGACCCACGAAATTTCCGTAGGCGCCGCTTCCGAAGGCGCGCACGCCTTCGAAGACGAACTCGGTCGCGTCGCGCGCCTGACGCTCGGCGGCGTCGCCCGCGTCGTCCGGGCTCATGTGATCGACGAGCAGCAGAAACGCGGCGTCACGGTGCGCGAACGCCGTGTCCGAAGCTGCCACGCGACTCATCGCGCCGCCCAACGCGCGAAGTTGCACGAGCGTTCCAGGCTGCACGACCGACAAGATGCGCGTGACGAGCGCCTCGATCGCCTCGTCGCCGAGGTCGGCCATGAACTGCGAACGCGCGTGGTGCCGAAAGCCGAGCCGTCCGCCCACCTCGTGCAGTCGGAACAAGTCCGGGTACGGCGTCGGACCAACGGAGTCCATCAGCGGCTCGGCGAGTCGTCGAAGCGGCTCGACGATTCGCTCGCCTTCGGCGAGGTTTCCCGAGTAGCACACCATCACGCCGAGAATCGGCTTTCCGATCAACTCGGCGGGCACGAACGGCGCGGGAGGCGCGGCGATCAGGATCGCTTGGGTCGTCAACTCGTCGGGTGCCGAGCGAGCGTAGTCCGCGTAGCGGCGCAACAAGCTTCGCGCGACGTTCGCGTCCGCAGCGTCGTAGAACACGGCGCCGCCGACGACCGTGCCGCCTTCGTGCACCTTCACGTCGAACGTCGTCACGATTCCGACGTTCGCGCCGCCTCCTCGCACCGCCCAGAACAACTCGGAATCGACGGTGGCGCTTGCTCGCCGAACTTCCCCGTCGGACGTGACGACTTCCACGGCGGTGACGCGGTCGATGGCGAGGCCGTGCTTGCGCACGAACCAACCGATGCCGCCGCCTTGCAGCAAGCCGCCCACGCCGACCGTCGCGGTATCCCCAGCGGTGAGGGCGAGTCCGAAGCGATGCAACGCCACCGCGACTTCACCCCACGTCGCGCCGGGCTGCAAGCGCGCCGTGCGCGACAACGGATCGACTTGCACGGCGTTCAAGCGTGAAAGGTCGATGACGAGACCGTCGCCCGTTCCGTACCCGGCGGGACTATGGCCGCCGCTTCGCACGACGACGGGAAGGCCGTGCGCCCGAGCGAAGCGAACGCACGACGCGACTTCGCGGGCATCGGCGGGCCGCGCGATCAGGCGAGGCGAGCTTCGAACGGCCGCGTTCCACACGCCGCGCCGCGCCTCGTACGCGGCGTCTCCGGGCAGCAGCACGTGGCCGCCGAGATCGGCATGGAATCGAGCGAGAGCGGCGGCATCGACGGGCAGCGGTTGTTCGTTCATACGTCCTCCTAAGGCTCTCGATGGCGAGAAGCTTGCACCGAAGGTAGGACCGAGCGCCCTCGCCGCACATCGCTCGATCGAGTGATGGCACCCTCGGCGAGGACTTGCACGAATGAGGGAGGCCTTCATCCACCGCGCGAGTCTCGAGCACGATGAAGTCGAGTTCACGGTGTTGAAGGATGGCGTCGGCGCATGAAGGAGAAAACGCGTTGCGCGCCTCGACACGGCTTCCAGGCGCCACACCCTTGCTGGGCCGCGAACAGGACTTGAAGGCCGTCCTCGACACGCTCGCGCGAAGCGAGGTCGCGCTCGTGACGATCACCGCGACGGGGGCGGTGTCGGCAAGACCCGCCTCACCCTCGCCGCTCGGCAGGAACCGGGAATCGACCCAACGTTTCGTAACGGCGTGACCTTCGCGCCCCTCGCCTCCGTGAGGGGCGCTTCCTCGGCGTTCACGACCACGCGCGACGTCCTGCGGAACGCGCTGGAACGGCGTGACATGCCGCTGATCCTCGACAACTTCGAACACCTGCTCGACACGTCACACGTCACACGTCGTTTCGGAGTGGCGCGCGGCGCAACCGCGCGTGAAACTGCTCGTGACGACCCGCGCTCCGCAGGGCGCGTTCCCGAACGTTCGCGCCTCGCCCATGCCCTCGCGGGATTCCACGCTGTCGCGAATCCCGGGCGTCCACGCGAACAGGACCGATCAGTAAGGCAAGGCCGCCAACTCCAGCAGGCGGCGGCGCGCTTCGCGGGCGTCAGAGAGGCGTTCGGAACGCGAGGGCTGCATCAAAGCGACGCGCAGCGACTCCAGCGGGTCGCGCGTGACGCGCACGTCGGCGTCCGCCAGCGGCAACTCGCCGTGCAAGCCCCAGTACAGCAAGATGCCCACGCCGTACAAGTCGCTTTCCGTCGACAAGGGCTCGCCACGCGCCGCTTCCGGCGACAAGAAGGCCGCCGTTCCGATGCGCAGCGCCGTTCCGAACGCTTCCCGATTCGGCCCCGAAAGGTCGAAGTCCACGAGTTTCGCGCTGCCATCGGTGTCCACGATGATGTTCTCGGGCTTGAGGTCGCGGTGGATGATGCCGTTGTCGTGCATGTACGTCAACGCTTCGAGAACGTGCGCGAGCGTCAGCAGGTACGCCTTGCGCTCGTGCGCCAGCGCGGGCCGCGCCGAGTAGCGTTCGAACAGCACGCGCCCGCGCGCGAAGCTCAAGATGAGGGCGGGCTGGCCCTCCACGTTCACGCGTTGCATCACCTGACCGAGGCGCGGGTGGGACAAGCGCCCCGCGCTCGTCATTTCACGTTGCGCCCGCGCCTCCAGTTCGGGCGGAAAGATCTTCACGGCGTACGGCAAGCCGTCCACGCCGACCGCGAAGTACACCACGCTGCTCGCGCCGTGCCCGACGGGCCGCACCAATCGGTAGCGTCCTTCGACCAACGTTCCCGCGAGCGGCATCACTTCACGGTATACCAGAAGAAGCGCCCCTCGCGCTTCTCCGCCCTCGACAACGGCGCGTGAAAGGACCTCGCATGCACTTCAAGAACAGGACGCTCTCGTGACGACCCTCGGACTCGCGCTCGGCGGTGGCGGCGCGCGCGGCTTGGCGCACATCGGCGTGCTCCGCGTCCTCGAGACAGACGGCGTCCGACCCGGCGTGATCGCCGGGACGAGCATGGGCGGATTGATCGGCGCGTTCTTCGCCGCCGGCCTCTCCGCCGACGCCATCGAGAACATCGCGTCGCACGTGTCGTGGCGCAGCTTGCTCGAACTTCGCCCGGGCAGCGGCCTGCTGCGAGGCTCGGCGTTCGAGGCGATGCTCGCGCAGCACCTGCCGCGCACCTTCGAGGAGTTGAGCATTCCGCTCATCGTGACGGCCACGGACGTCCTCACGGGTCGGCTCGTGTACCTGTACAAGGGAGACTTGCTGTCCGCTTTGCGTGCCACGAGCGCCTATCCGGGCGCGGTCGATCCCGTTCACCGTGAAGGGCGCTTGCTCGCCGACGGCGGCATCCTCAATCAAGTGCCCGTGGACGCGGCGCTCTTCCTCGGGGCGGCGAAGGTGATCGCCGTGGACGTCACGACGCCCGCTCCGCTCGACATGCCCGCTCGGCGGCGCTTTTTGCTGTGGCGCCGCGCGGGCGAGGAGCGTCCTCGATCCGACGCGTCGTCCGGCTTGTCTCCCATTCGGGCCCTCACGCGCGCCCTCGACATCATGCAGGCGCAGCTCACCGACACGCGTCTTTCGTTGTACAAGCCCGACTTGCTGTTGCGGCCTTCCCTGGAAGGCATCGAGCTGATGTCGTTTCGTCGCGTGGACACGGCGATCAAGGCGGGCGAGCATGAAGCCTTCGCGCACCGCGACGACCTGATTGCCCTCGCAGGAATGCCTCGCCGCGCCCCTGCTATGCTGCCTCAGGAAGAAGGAGACGCATGACCAAACCCAAACCTGTCCTCACGCCCTGGCAGCGCTTGTGGCGAGAATTGCTCGAACCGATTTTGTTCGCCGTCGTCATCACGCAGTTTCTCGTGACGCTCGTGGGCGTGGACGGCGCGAGCATGATGCCGAACTTGCGAAACGGCGAGCGCGTCGTCGTGCCGAAGTACGAAACGTGGCTGCACCGACTCGGCGTCGGGCAGTTCTCACGCGGCGACATTCTGATCTTCAAACCGCCCGGCGCCGCCGAGTCGCGCTCTTTTCTCGGCGTTTGGGACTACCGTCCGTACCTCATCAAACGCCTCATCGGCTTGCCGGGCGACCGCGTGCGCATCGAGAGCGGCAATGTGTACGTGAACGACAAGCTCCTCGATCAAGGATTCACCACGAACTTCTGGAAGGCGCAAGGCTGCTGGGACACGACGAGCGAGCTGGCGAACAACATTCAGTACGCGGGAGGACGCGGCGTGAACGAGACGCAGCAGACGTTCACCGTTCCGGCGGGTCAGTACTTCCTGATGGGAGACAACCGCACCGCGAGCGGCAGCGAAGACTCTCGTCTCTTCGGCCCGATTCCCATGCGCGACATCGCCGGTCGTGCCGCGCTCGTCGTGTGGCCCATTCAACGCAAGGCCAACGCCAAGTACGACTGCAACCAGCAAGGCGGCTCGCCCGACCAGATCATCACGTTCGACGGCCCGAGCCAGCTCAACTGGCGGATGCTGGGCCGTCCGAGCGGATTTCAAGCGGTCACGCCCTGACGTCACGCGAACCGACGCGAATTCCAACGACCCCTCGAGCGAGGGGTCGTTCGTCGTTCGAGCGCGCAGAGGTTCACGCCTTCGTCGACGGCGAGACCGGACGCGGAAGAACCGCGCGGCGAGAAGGCCCATGGAACTCGCCAGGCACGTCGATCGTGCCGAGCAGACGGGAAAACCAGCGGTTCATCGTCATGCCATCACCGAGCGGCGTCCCGAAAAGAAATGCGAACCGAAGGAACGCGCCGCTTCGGTTCGCGCCGAGATGAAGTTCACTCCAACTCGACGATGTCGGTGTTCTCCTCGGTGACTCGGTACTCGCCGTTTCCAGCGACGAACTCCGCGACCTTTTGCAGCGTCTCCTCGACCCACGCGGCGTCGTTGGAGATCGTGACGACGCCGATGACTTCCCAAGTGTGGCTGTCGAGCCCGTCGAGCCTCGCGACGGACACCGGGAAGCGGGCCTTGAGGCGCTCCACGACGGGCCGCACGAGGGCGCGTTTCTCCTTGAGGTTCGTCACCCAGTTCATTTCCAAGCGGCACGTGTACGTGCCGACGTATCCGAGGATCGCCACGTCATAGCCTTTCCGGTCGAATGCGGCGCTGCTTGGGATGCGACCCGGCTGGAAGGAGCGACGGGTCGTACACGGACACGCGGCGCCGAGTCGACGCTTTTTCGAAGCTTCGAGAGATGAGCGCCAACCGTGTCACAGCATCCCGGCGAGGAAGCCTTGCGAGCGCACGACGCGCAGAATGTCCATGACGGTCAGCAGGGACGCGTCGTAGTGGACTTCGATCTGCCCTTCGTCCGGAATGGCCTTCTTGATGCCTTCCGTGTCTTCCAGCAGACGGGCGATCTTGTCGCCCGCCTCCTTCGTCATGCCGCGAACGCCGATCAGGATGCGAGAGTTCATGCCAGCAGTCTAACGTGTCGTCTCACGGTTCAAAGCGCTTCGCCCGGCGCGGTTTCGCGCCGCGTGCCCATGTGCCGCACGCCGTACGCGCCGATTCGCACGAAGCCTTCCTCGCGCGCCGCGTCCACGAGGTCGGCCGGGACGGGGCCGTGCACCTCGTACACGGCGGCGTCGTACGCGCTCTTGCTGCACACTTTCAGCAGGCCGCGCGCCGTGTCTTCCGGCGCGCCTTGCGCCGTCCAGAGGCGCACGATCAGCACGATGGGGCGGTCGCCTTGCCACACGCTCTGCGCGAAGATCGCGCCGCGAAGCTCGCCGTCGTCGTCCGCCACGAACGAGTGCTCCGAGCGCTCGAAGAAGCGCAATGCCGCCTCGGAGGTGCGAAGGCGTCCTTCGCGCTCGCGCTCGGACAGCGTGTCGAAGGCGAGGTCCTCACGGCGCTGCACGGCGAGGTCGAGGGCGCGCAAGGCGTCGAAGTCGGCGGACGTGAAGGCTCGGTACATCATGGCGTACAGACTAACGAACGCGCGGGCATACAATCCGTGCATGACGGACACCGAGACACGCAACCACCTCAAAGCCCTCGCCACGGCGCTGCGGCACTTTCACTCGGCTCTGCTCGACGTCGCCAAGCGTGAGTACGAATCGAAGGGCGGCACGATCGACGGGCCGTTCACTCTTTACAACCTCGTCTTGAACGACGCGTCCTTTCAGTGGCTGCGTCCCTTGTCGGGCCTCATGGCGACCCTCGACGAAGTCATCGATTCCAAAGAGCGCCTCTCGGACCGTAACGTGCAGGACGTACGCGGCGCGCTCGGTTTGCTGTTCAGTCCCGCCGACACGAACTTCGCCGATTTCCGCGCGGGCTACGAACGCGCCAAGAACGACAAGCGCGTGCAGGACACCGAGAAGCGCTGGCGCGACCTCGTGCGGGGGTTGGAAGCTTGAAGCTGATCGTGGGTCTCGGCAATCCTGGCGCGATGTACGCGGCCACGCGTCATAACGTCGGCTGGCTCGTCGTGGACGAGCTCGCGCGCCAAGAAAACGCGGTGTGGCGCAAAGACGGCGACGCGGAAGTCGCCGAGGTGCGTCTCGGGCGTGAAAAGGCGTTGCTCGTCAAGCCGCAGACGTTCATGAACGCCTCGGGCCGCGCCGTCGCCCCCTTCGCGCGCTTCTACAAGCTCGAACCGAGTACGGACCTTCTCGTGGCGCAAGACGACCTCGACTCGCCGTTCGGGTTGCTGCGCTTGCGCAAAGGGGGGCGGTCGGGCGGGCAGAACGGCGTGAAGGACATCATCGCCAAGCTCGCCACCGAGGACTTCGCTCGCCTCAAGATCGGCATTTCCCGCCCTCCGAGCGGCTGGGATCCGGCGGGGTGGGTGCTGTCGAAGTGGCGTCCCGAAGAGGAAGCGACCTTGCGAGACCTCGTGGCGATCGGGGTGAAGGCCGTGCGAACCTGGGGCGAGAAGGGATTGCTGGACGCGCAGAAGGACTTCAACGGCACCGATCTGCGCCCTAGGGAAGCCCAGGCGCCGTCACCGATGCCCGCCACGCCCGACGCTTGAACGGCCGCGCACTTCTTGCGCGCTCACGCTCCGACGAGTTCCAGACGGAACGGCTTCCCAGCCGCACGCTCCGTCCTGGCCGACACGCGCTCGCAACTCGCTCTTGTCTTCCGCGTCCGACGTGAAGTCCACGCCGAGCGCCGTCAGAAGCTCGTAGACCGCCTGCGAATCGAGCGCGTCCTCCGGAAAGGCGGGACGCTCGCTCCACTGCCGAGCGAGCGTCCTCGGCGTCACGCCGCCCTCGTTCTGCAACTTGCTCACCGCCGCGCCGAATCCGGGAAGCGCGCGGTTCATCGTCGCGAGCAAGTCGGACGACACCCGCCCGCCGTTCAAGAGCGTCTCGGCGACGCTGCCGGGTCTCGGCCAAGTGTGGGCCCGCACTTCGCACCACGCCACCCACGACGTGGCGTCGGGCGGGCGCGTGACGTCCCGGGGCGAGAGGACCGAGACTTGCACGGTTGTTTCCAGGCGCGCCTCCACGAAGTCCACGAAGAAGTGCCACGTGCCGCACGCGCCGTCGTCGTAGATGCCGCCCGGAGTCGAAGCGGCCGACGTGAGGCGCAGCGTCGTCCCGAAACGTTCCAGAACCGGACGCACGAGCGCCCACGCCTCGTCCGCGCGCAACCGGCCGTCCGCGAGCGTCGCGCACGCGGTGCTCGCCAAGAGGGCGTACGTCAAGGGCCGACTCGCGTCGGGAGCGGCGAAGAACCCGTCGGCGAGAGGTCGCTCGGTCGCTTCGAGGTACGCGGCGCGCGGCACGAGCACGTCGTCGGGACGTGCCGCGTGGGGCACGTCGTCGGGGCGTACGCGGCGCTCGCCCGTCGGCGCGAGCCATACGCCCGACAACGTCCGCAAGACGTCGGGCAGCATGGACTCAGCATACGGGCGCAAGAAGCAACGGCGGCTTGCAAAGCGCTCGCGGCGGGGTATTATGCCCCCCGTGACACAACTCAACGTCGAACTGTTACGTCGTCTTTCGGAAATCGATGGTGTGCCCGGCCGTGAAGAGCACGTGCGCGACCTCGTCGTCGCCGAGATTCAAGGACTCGTGGACGAGATTCGCGAGGACGCCCTCGGAAACGTCGTCGCCCTGAAGCGTGGCACGGCGCCCGACGGCGAGCGCAAGAAGATCATGCTGTCGGCCCACATGGACGAGATCGGCTTCATCGTGAAGTTCGTCGACGACAAGGGTTACTTGCGGTTGCAAAACCTCGGCGGCTTCGACACGCGCAACTTGTTCGCGCGCAACGTCACCGTCTGGACGAAGGACGGTCCCCTGCCGGGCATCCTCTCGCCGGGCGGACGACCGGTGCACATCGCGACGCCCGAGGACCGCAAGAAGGTGCCCGAGATCAAGGAGTTCTTCGTGGACCTCGGGCGTTCGGGCGAGGACGTCAAGGCGAAGGTGCGCGTCGGGGACCCGGTGACGCTCGACCAAGCCTTCCGAGAAATCGGCGACTTGTTGTGCGGCAAGGCGATGGACGATCGTGCGAGCGTGTTCGTGCAGATCGAAGTGCTGCGCGCGCTTCAGAACGCCGCGCCGACGCACGACGTGTACGCCGTCTTCAGCACCCAGGAGGAAGTGGGCTTGCGCGGCGCGATCGTCGCCGCGTACTCCGTCGAGCCCGACATCGGCATCGGACTCGACGTGACCCTCGCCGTGGACACTCCCGGCGTCGGCCCCGACGAGGCCGTCACGAAGATGGGCGAGGGCGTGGCCGTGAAGCTCTACGATTCCACGATGATCTCGACGCGCTGGCTCGTCGACGAGTTCGTCGCGCTCGCCGAGGACAAGCGCATTCCGTATCAACTCGAGATCCTTCCGCTCGGCGGTACGGACGGCGCGGCCATCCAGCGCACGAGGGGCGGCGTTCCGACCCTCACGTTGAGCTTGCCGACGCGGTACATCCACACGATCGTCGAAAGCATTCACGCGACGGACACGCAGGCCGAGATCGACCTTCTGGTCGCGTACCTCACGAAGTAATTCCTCAAGTCCGCGCTCCGCTCCCCGGGCTTTCCGTGCCTCACCATGAGGCATGGAAAGCCTTTTTTCGAACCTCCTGTCCTCGCTGGGCTTGTCGGGTGCGGCGGGACTCAACGCGTACATTCCGCTGCTGACGTTGGGCGTCCTGGACCGATTGGGATGGACGAACCTCGCGCCGCAGTACGACTGGATTTCGAGTCCTTGGACGCTCCTGATCGTCGGCGCGATCGCCGTGCTGGACTTCATCGGCGACAAGGTGCCGGGGGTGGATCACGTGCTGCACACGGTCGGCGGATGGATCAACCCGTTGGCGGGCGCCGTGGTGTTCGCGGCGAACTCGGGCGTGTTTCACGACGTGAACCCCACCCTCGCCCTCGTCGCGGGCGCCCTCGTCGGCGGGGCCTTCCACGCGTCTCGCGCGGCGGTACGGCCGGTCGCAACGGCCACGACGGGCGGCATCGGCAACCCCGTCCTGTCCTTGTTGGAGGACGTGTCGTCGGGCGTGCTGACCTTCTTGGCGATTTTCGCGCCGATCGTGGCGGTGCTGCTGCTCGTCTTGATCGCGCTCGTGATCTTCTCGGCATGGCGAAGGTGGAGGGGGCGGCGCTGGGCGCTTTGACTTGCCGCGTGTCATGCTGTCTCAAGGAGACAAAGCATGACTCACGACGCGGACGTCATCATCGTCGGAGCGGGCCTGGCAGGGCTCGTGACGGCAGCGGAACTCGTGGACGCGGGCAAAAGGGTGCTGGTGCTGGATCAAGAGCCCGAGGCGAGCCTCGGCGGGCAAGCCTTTTGGTCGTTCGGCGGGCTGTTCTTCGTGGACTCGCCCGAGCAGCGGCGGCTCGGCATCAAGGATTCGCGCGACCTCGCCTTGTCGGACTGGATGGGCAGCGCGGGCTTCGACCGCGAGGAGGACTTCTGGCCGAGGAAGTGGGCCGAGGCCTACGTGGACTTCGCGGCGGGCGAGAAGTACGCGTGGCTGCACGCGCAAGGCGTGCGATTCTTCCCGGTCGTGCAGTGGGCGGAGCGTGGCGGGTACTTCGCGGGTGGACACGGCAACTCCGTGCCGCGTTTTCACGTGACGTGGGGAACGGGGCCGGGCGTGCTGGAGCCTTTCGTGCGCCGCACGCGCGAAGGCGAGCGGCGCGGCTTGCTGAAGTTCCTCTTTCGGCATCGCGTGACGAGCCTCACGACGACGGCGGGCGCGGTGGACGGCGTGCGCGGCGACGTGCTGGAGCGGTGTGACGTTCAGCGCGGCGAGCGCAGTTCGAGGGTCATCGTGGACGACTTCGAGTTGCACGCTCCGGCGGTCGTCGTGACGAGCGGCGGCATCGGCGCAAACCACGATCTCGTGCGGCGCCACTGGCCGCGCCGTCTCGGCGAGCCGCCGAAGAAGATGGTGTCGGGCGTGCCGGATCACGTGGACGGACGGATGCTGAGCGTGGTGCGTGACGCGGGCGGGCGGCTCGTGAACGAGGACCGCATGTGGCACTACCCGGAAGGCCTCAAGAATTACGCGCCTATCTGGTCGCGTCACGGCATCCGAGTCTTGGCGGGTCCGAGTCCGCTGTGGTTGGACGCGCGCGGTCGTCGCTTGCCGCCGCCGCTCTTTCCGGGCTTCGACTCGCTCGGGGCGCTCGCGCACATCAATGCTTCGGGGTTCGACCACTCGTGGTTCGTGCTCAATCAGAAGATCATCGAGCGTGAGTTCGCCCTCTCGGGTTCGGAGCAGAATCCGGACTTCACGGAAAAGAGCGTTTTGAAGTCGCTCGGCCGCGCGCTTCCCGGCGCGACGCCGCCCGTGGAGGCGTTCAAGACGAAGGGCGAGGACTTCGTCGTGCGCGACGACCTCGCCTCCCTCGTGCGCGGCATGAACGACTTGATCGGCGAGGACTTGATCGACGCCGCCGAACTCGAACGCACCGTGAAACTTCGCGACGCCCAAGTGGTCAACGATTTCGGCAAGGACCCCCAGCTCACGGCAATTCGCGGCGCGCGGGCCTACCTCGGTGACAAGCTTACGCGCGTTACGAAGCCGCACGCCCTGCTCGACTCGTCGGCGGGGCCGTTGATCGCCGTGCGCTTGTGGATCTTGACGCGCAAGACGCTCGGCGGCGTGGAGACGGACTTGTCGGGGCGGGTGCTCGGAAGCGACGGCTCACCGCTTCCGGGCCTCTTCGCCGCCGGAGAAGCGGCGGGTTTCGGTGGCGGCGGAATGCACGGCTACCGCTCGTTGGAAGGCACGTTCCTCGGCGGGTGCATCTTCTCGGGGCGGACCGTGGGAAGGGCGCTGGGATAACGCTCAGAAGTCCTGGTCGACCTCGGCGAGCTTGTTCACGAGGCGGAACATCCGGAAGCCGTCGAGGGCGTCGGCGGCCGTGTACGCGACCGTGAAGTTCCCGAGGCGCTCGACGTTCGGCAGAAGGTGCGTCACGAGGTCGAGGCGCGCGGACCCGGCGAGGTCGATCTCGACGCGGGTCGGCGCGTTGACCTCGTAGGCGGGAAGGGTCGGCGCGTGTCCGGTGGCGATCCTCGCGGCGATTTCGATGCGCTCGCAGGCGTCGCCCGGATGCAGGTTCGTCGCGGCGTACCTGCTGAGCGACGTCTTCACGGACACGCCCTCGACGTGCTCGCCGAGCTCCGCGCGCACTTGTGCCACGGCGATGTCGTCTCCCGTGACGAGCGCGACGGGCACGCGGAAGTGCGCGGCGATCCAGGCGTTGAGGCCGAACTCGCCGGTGGACCGCCCGTTCAAGCGAACGTCTTGCACGAGTCCGTTCCAAGTGTGAGCGAGAACGGCGCGCGGCGTGCCCGCCCGCGCGTGGTAGCCGACGAAGAACGCGGCGGTGACGCCTTGCTCGTCGACGCCTTGCATCATGCCGAGTGGGCGCTCGTTGCCGCTCACGAGTCGCGTGCCACTGGGCAGGAGCTCGCCGAGGATGTTGCGCATGCCGTGGTGGCTGTCGGCGACGATCACCTCGCTCGCGCCCGCCGCGAGGGCGCCTTGAGCGGCGGCGGCCACTTCGCGCGTCATTTGCAAGCGCGCTCGCTCGTACTCGCCCGAAGCGCGTCCGCCGTACTCCACGGGCGTCACTTGCGCCCAACTCGTCACGCCGCACACGCCTTCCATGTCCGCGCTGATCAGGATCTTCACGCGCGTCAGCGTACCCGTCTGCTGGCAGCATGACAACTCGGCGTACTCTCCAGCGGAACCTGGGCGTTCAGCAAATGAATGACAAACTGCACCGAGAGACCGCTGCAAATGAATTACTGTCACTTCATTCTGCGGCTTGTCGCGTCAAATATGTACAAGAAGCAGGTTTAGCGTTGACAATACGCAATCTCACCCCGTACCCTGACGTGCAGGAGGGGTGTATGAAGTTGATCACGGCGATCGTGCGACCCGAACGGGTCCAGCAGGTCAAGGAAGCGTTGTTCAACGCGGGCATCAGCGGCGTGACCCTGATGCGCGTCAGCGGACACGGCGGCGAACAGGAGATCATCGAGCAGTACCGCGGCAGCCGCGTCCTCGTGGAGTTTCGCGAAAAGGTCGAGTTCAAGATGGCCGTCTCCGAACCCTTCGTGGAGATCGCCATCGAAGCGATTCGCCGCTCGGCGTACACGGGAGATGTCGGCGACGGCAAGATCTTCGTGCAACCGCTCGAACGCGTCGTGCGCATCCGCACCGGAGAGCGCGACAACGACGCCCTCACGCCCGTCACCGAGAAGAAGCTCAAGCCCGAACCCGTCTGAGGACGTGACTTCAGGAGGAATGCGATGAAGAGATATCTCTTGCCCTTGAGCGGACTCGCGCTGGTCTCCAGCGCGATGGCCGCCACGCCGAAGCTCGACACGGGCGACACCGCCTGGATGCTCGCTGCGACGGCCCTCGTGATGCTCATGACGCCCGGCCTCGCCTTCTTCTACGGCGGGCTCGTGCGCGGCAAAGCCGTTCTCAACACGATGCTGATGAGCTTTGTGGCCCTGGGCATCGTCGGCGTGCTGTGGGTCTTGCTGGGATACACCCTCGCGTTCGGACCGAGCGGCAACGCCATCGTCGGCAGCTTGCAAAATCTCGGCTTGGCGGGCCTCAACGGCGAACTCAGCGGCACGATTCCCGCGTACGTCTTCGTGATGTTCCAAGCGATGTTCGCGATCATCACGCCCGCGCTCATCTCGGGCGCCGTCGTGGACCGCATGCGCTTTCCCGCCTTCGCGCTCTTCGTCGCCTTGTGGAGCCTCTTGATCTACGCGCCGCTCGCGCACTGGGTGTGGAGCAGTGACGGCTGGCTGTTCAAACTCGGCGCCCTCGACTTCGCGGGCGGAACGGTCGTGCACATCAGCGCCGGCGTCTCGGCCCTCGTCGCCGCGCTCGTCATCGGTCCGCGCCTCGCGACTTCCAAACGCGCCGCCATTCCGCACAACGTGCCCTTCGTCTTGCTCGGTGCGGGCTTGCTGTGGTTCGGCTGGTTCGGCTTCAACGCGGGCTCGGCGCTCGCCGCCAACGGCACGGCCGCCCTCGCCTTCCTCACGACGAACACCGCCACCGCCGCCGCCATGATCGCGTGGCTCACCTGGGAAGCCGTGCGGGGCGGCAAACCAACCGCCGTCGGGGCCGCCACGGGCGCCGTCGTCGGCTTGGTCGCCATCACGCCCGGCGCCGGATTCGTCTCGCCGATCGCTTCCATCGCCATCGGCTTGATCGGCGCGACCGCCGCGTACTGGGCCGTGCAACTCAAGCACCGCCTCACCACCGACGACGCCCTCGACGTGTTCGCCTGCCACGGCGTCGGCGGCATCACGGGCGCCATCCTCACGGGTGTCTTCGCGCAAAAAGCCTACAACTCGCTCGGATCGGGCGTCCTCGACGGAAACCTCGCCCAGCTCGGCATCCAAGTCGTCGGCGTACTCGCCACGGTCCTGCTGTGCGCGGTCGGCACCTTCGCGCTCCTCAAACTCGTCGGCTTCATCACGCCGCTTCGCCTCACCACGACCGAAGAAGCCCTCGGCACGGACCTCAGCGCCCACCGCGAAAAAGGCTACACGGAAGAGGAAGGTCCCCTCGGCGCGCCCGTCCTGCTCGGCGGCGACTGACACGCAGCGCTTTCCGGCGGTTCACACCCCACCGCCTCGCAAGCGAGGACGAGCTCCCGAAAGGGAGCTCGTCTCTTGCCGTTTTATCGGCGCGGCGCGAAGAACTGCCAAGCGAGCCAGCCCAGAAACGCGAGCGGCAACCCGATGAGGACCGCGCTCACCGTGAATCCCAGCAGAACGCCGACGAGGTGCAAGGCGAGCGGCAGCACGAACTTCACGCCGACGAGGACGGCGAGGACGATCGTGACGACTTTGAGCGGCGCGGGCAGAAGGGCGAATTGGCCTTGAAAGCGGGCGATCGTGTTCATGCGTTCACGGTACGCTTCGGTACGCGCCGACACATGCGCCGCATGGCCGAGGAGCGGCTCATCCCAAAGTTGTGCACGCACGTGGACGCTTCGAACATGGAAGCGTAGGCTGACCGCATGACCTTCGCCCGCCGTCCCGCGTCCACCACGGAGCGCCCGAAGTCGCGCGACCTCGGGCAGCTTCGCCGTCTGCTCGGCTACACGCGGCCTTACCGACGCTCGATCGGGGTCGCGGCCGTCGCGACCCTCATCGCCGCCGCGTTCAACCTCGTCTTTCCGCAAGTCGTCGGACGCCTCATCGACGCTTCCTTCCTGCGCATCGGCTCGGCGGACACGCGCGTCTTGGACCGCACGGTGATCTTCCTGATCGTGGTGTTCGCCGCGCAATCGCTGTTCACGGCGCTCCAGACGTACCTGCTGTCACGGGCGGGCGAGGGCGTCGTCGCGGACTTGCGCCGCGCGCTCTACGGGCACTTGCTGACCCTCAGCCCGAAGTTCTTCGAGGCGCGCAAGACGGGCGAGCTCACGTCGCGCCTCACGTCGGACGTGTCCACGGTGCAGGGCGCGGTCAGTACGGCCCTCGCGCAGTTGTTCAGCCAGACGATCACGCTCGTCGGCGCGGTCGTGATCCTGCTCGTGACGAACTTGCGGCTCAGCCTGGTGATGCTGGCCATCGTGCCGATCGTCGTGCTCGCCGCCGTGTTCTTCGGCCGGATGCTGCGCAAGGTCAGCCGCGAATTCCAAGACAAGGTCGCGGCCGCCAACGGCAGTGCCGAGGAGGCCATCAGCGGCGTGCGCGTCGTGCAGTCGTTCACGGCCGAGGCGCTGGAGAGCAGGCGCTACTCGGATCTCATCACCGAGAGCTTCCGCGTGGCGTTGCGCCGCGCCCGAGTTCGCGCGGCCTTCGTGCCGTCCGTGGTCTTCGCGATGTTCTCGGCGCTCGGCGTCGTGTTGTGGTACGGCGGACGCCTCGTGATCGCGGGCCAGCTCACGCCCGGCCAGCTCATCGCGTTTCTCTTCTACACCATCACCGTCGCGACGTCCATCGGCGCGTTCACGGGCCTCGTCAGCCAATTCCAAGAAGCCCTCGGCGCCTCGAGCCGCATCTTCGAACTGCTCGACGAGCGCAGCGACCTCGTCGAGCAGGCCGCGCCCGTTCCCCTCGGAACCGTGCGGGGCCACGTGACGTTCGAGGACGTCTCTTTTCGCTACGGAGATCGCGGCGACGCGGACATCCTGTCACGCATCGACCTCGACGTGCCGCCCGGCGAGATCGTCGCGCTCGTCGGACCCAGCGGGGCGGGCAAGAGCACCCTCGTGACCTTGATTCCGCGCTTTTACGATGTCACGAGCGGCCGCATTCTCGTGGACGGCGTGGACGTCCGCGACGTCTCGCTGCACGAGCTTCGCTCGCACGTCGGCATCGTGCCGCAGGAGACCCAGCTCTTTTCCGGCACCATTCGCGAGAACATTCGCTACGGACGTCCGGACGCCACGAACGCGAACGTCGAGGAGGCCGCGCGGGCCGCGAACGCGTTCGACTTCGTCACGGCCTTTCCCGACGGATTCGACACGATCGTGGGCGAGCGCGGCGTGAAGTTGTCGGGCGGGCAGCGCCAACGCGTGGCGATCGCGCGCGCGCTCCTCAAGAATCCGCGCGTCCTGATTCTCGACGAGGCGACGTCCGCGCTCGACTCGGAATCCGAGGCGCTCGTGCAAGACGCCCTCGACCGCCTCATGCACGGCCGCACGACCTTCGTGATCGCGCACCGCCTCAGCACCGTCCGCAATGCCAGCCGTATCGTCGTTCTCGACGGTGGGCGCGTGCGCGAAGTCGGCACGCATGACGAGCTCATCGCGAGCGGGGGCTTGTACCGGGATCTCTACGACTTGCAGTTTCGTGAAGGCGCCGCGGATTGAGCGCCGCTGCCATGCGCCGCGACGGCTTCGTGTAGGGCGGCTTCGAAAGCTCGCACCGCCACCCTCGCGTTACGCGCCCGCGCCTTCGGGCGCCAAGCCGAGAAAAGCCCGAAGCTCGAGCGCCAGGCGGGCCAGCGTATGGCTCGCCTGTACGGCGGCCGACCACGCGAGCACCGCGTCGTGCTGGGCTTCTTCGAAGGCGAGCTCGTCCACGGGACCCGACGCCAAGGCCTGTTCGAGTTCACGTACGCGCTCTTGGGCGCGTGCGTGAGCCGCCCGCAGCCGCTCGGCCTCGTCGAACGCCGCGCGCACGTTCGCGAGTCGCCCGCGCGCCTCCCTCATCACGCTCGCCCGCGCCGCCTCCAACTCGCCTTCCGCGCGTCGCGTCACGCTCTCGAGCGTGGCGCGCGTGTGGGCCGAAGCCGCCTGCAAGTGCGCGCTCGCTCGCTCGGCCGTTTGACGGGCGTGCAGGACGGACGGTTGCTCGTCGAGGTGCGCGAGCCAGACGTCGGCGCTCAGCGTGACCTTCGGCCAGTCGTCGATCGTCACCTCGGGCACGCCGAGCGCTTCCAACGCGGAGGCATGCTCTCGGGCGCCACGCCACGCGAGCTTGATCGCCTCGACTTCCTGCTCGGCGACGCCGCGCGTCGTGGCCGTCTTGAGCTGCAGGGCCAGCAGGCGCTTTCGGGCGCGAACCACGTTGAGGCTCAGCCAAGCGGTTTGGCGCGCGTGCGCGTCGCGTTGCCTCGACAGCGCGTCCTGCGTTTGCAGTTGCCGCACCTCCAAGCGTGCGAGCGCCTCCTCGTGCCTCACGGCGAGGCGCTCGGCGGCGCCGAGATGCTCGGCGAGTTCCGCGCGACGCCGCTGCTGCTCGGCGATCTCGACACGCAGCAGCGCGAGTGCGAGCGCGGCGTCGCTGCCGCGCCGCCCCAACGGCGAGATTCGGGTGGCGGCCGCGCTCCCGGAACGTTCGGGCCCGAAGCGCTCGCGTTCCGTGCGCGTCACCCACGCGCTCGCCGACTGACCTCCGAGGCGAAGCCGCAACCGCTCTTGCAGCGGCCCGCGCAGCAACGCGCGGTAATTTTGCTCGGTCGCGCTCGTCATGTCGTGCCCGAGCGAAGCCAAGAGCGAGTCGAGGGTGCCGCGCGCCACTTCACGGCCAAGGATGTCCGCCAACTTTTCCAGCAACCAATCGTAGTGCGAAGATTCCTGTTTCGTCATGCCAACGCCGCCCCTTGGCGCATACTCGTAGCTTAAAGCATTCCGTTCGTCGCGGTTCGGCAATCGACGCGTCTCTCTTCTTCGCCCACCGAGAGCGTGACGTACGATTCGGCGGCCCGAACGGCGTGGAGGAACGCGGCGGCGAACCTTCTACGTCGCCTGACCGTCCCGAGGAGACGGAAGCGCTTTCGAGACCCAGGGATTTCCGGCGAGGACGAAACGCCACGGCAAGTCCGCGCCGCGCGACAAGCCGATTCGCGTCGTGATCCGCACGTCCTCGTTCGGAACGTCGCGCTCTTTCGTGAAGAACACGAGCGGGTGGTTCACGGGCTGCCCTTCGAAGGCGGCGTTCAACGCGAGGGCCGTCACGAGCTTGCCGGGGCCGTTCGTGAGGTCGCGCGCGCGCTTCACGAAGCGCCGTTCGCGCAGCCACGTTTCGCCCGACAGCACTTCCACAGCCCGCACGAGAATCGCTGCCTCGTACCCGACTTCCTTGCACACGACGTTCAACAGGCGGTGGTCGTAACTGCGGTGCAAGTAGTAGCGTCCGGGCGGTCCCGCCAAAGCAGGCTTCGCCCCCGGAAGCCGCTCGATGACGTAGCAGCTCGGGTCTATCGGGCAGTCGTACGATTCGGTCTCCACGATGCGCGTGACGGCCACGACGTGCAAGTCGCCGTCTCGCTCCTCGCGCCGTACGATCGAGCAGCCAAGGAGGTCGCGCGCCACCTGCAACGGGTCGCGGTCGAAGAAATCGGGGTGCAGCGCGTCCTCGAGGCGGGGGGCGAGCATGCTTGATACACTACTCCAATGCTTCTGTATGGCCGCAATCCCGTTCTCGAAGCGCTGCGCGACGGGCGCGTGCGTGATCTGCTCGTCGCGAGGGGCGTCGAGCAAAGCTTCGTGCGCGACCTCGAACGCTTCGACGTGCGGTTGAAGTTCGCGCCGCGCATCGAACTCGATCAACTCGTCGGGACCACCCAGCATCAAGGCGTCGTCGCCGAAGTCGAAGATCTCGACTGGTCCAACGTCGATGACATTCTCGACCGCGCGGAAGCCAAAGGCGAGGACTTGCTGGTGATCCTGCTCGACGGAATCACCGATCCGCGCAACTTCGGCGCGATCATCCGAAGCGCCGAGGTGCTCGGCGCGCACGGCGTCGTCGTGGAGGAGCGCCGCAGCCCGCCTTTGTCGGCGGTGGTCGCTAAGACGGCGGCGGGCGCCACGAGTTTTCTGCCGGTCGCGCGGGTGAAGAACCTTCCGCGCTTCATCGACCAGCTCAAGGAGGACGGCGTGTGGGTGTACGGCGCGGCGGGCGAGAGCGCGAAGGATCTTCGCAAGCTCGACTTCAAGCGCAAGCTCGCCCTCGTGATCGGCGCGGAAGGTGAGGGCCTGAGGCGTCTCGTGCGCGACAAGTGCGACGAATTGGCCTCCATTCCCATGAAAGGCGAAGTGCAAAGCCTCAACGCGTCCGTCGCCGCGAGCATCTTGATCTACCACGCGGTCACGAGCCGCGATTGACATCTTCTCGAAACGTCACGGTTTGCCGACGAGCCTCGACTGCACCGGAGAGGACAGCACGATGCTCGTGACGGGCGATCCGTACGCTTTGAGGGTGCGGATGACCTCGTCGAGGTGCGGCACGCCCGTCACGGCGACGCGCAACACCGAGCAGTCGGTGCCCGTGACGCGGTCGCACGACAGCACTTCGCGCATGTCCCGCACGCGGCCCACGAAGGCGTCTTCGCGGGGATTGTCGACCGAGATGCGAATGACGGCCAGCAAGGTGTATCCGAGCTTCGAAAGGTCGAGTTCCGCTCGGTAGCCGCGAATCACGCCCGCGTCTTCCAAGCGGCGCACGCGCTCCGCGACGGCCGGCGCCGACAATCCCACTTTGCGTCCGAGTTCGCTGAAGGGCACGCGAGCGTCGTTTTGAAGCTCCGTCAAGATCGCCCAACTCACGTCGTCGAGCACTTTCGCGTCGGTAAGCGTCATGGCTTACCATACCACGAAGGCGAAAAATCGAAGGCAAAATGCGCGAAACACTTTCGACTTCGACTGTACTTTCCTTCTTCGCCCTCGTACCCTGGGGCATGATCGAAGAGGCCGCGACCGCACCTGCCGCACGTCGTTCTCCAAGTCTCGCCTACAAACCGCTCGTCCTCGTCGCCCTCGGCCTCGTGTACATCGTGTGGGGCAGCACGTACTTCGGCATCAAGGTCGCCATCGAGTCGCTGCCGCCCCTCGGAATGCTCGGCGTGCGCTTCCTGCTCGCCGGAGCGATTCTCTACGGGTTTTTGCGTCTGCGCGGCGTGCCGAACCCCACGCGTGAGGAGTGGCGCTCGTCCGCCATCGTCGGAGCGCTGCTGCTGCTGGGCGGAACGGGCTTCGTGACCCTCGCCGAGCGTGACGTGTCCTCCAGCGTCGCCGCCATGGTGATCGCGGTGTCGCCGTTGTTCGCGTCGCTGTTCGCCCGCCTGTTCGGCGAGCGAACCACCGGTCGAGAGTGGCTCGGCATCGCCGTCGGATTGCTCGGCATCGTGCTGCTCAACCTCGGCGATCTTCGCGCCACGCCGCTCGGCGCGTTCCTGCTGATTCTCGCGCCGCTGTGCTGGACGTTCGGCAGCATGTGGAGCAGGCGTCTGACCCTTCCCAAAGGCTTGATGGGCTCGGCGGCGGAGATGCTGACGGGCGGCGCGCTCATCCTCGCGTTGAGCGTCTTGTTTCGCGAGCAGTGGCACGCTCCCACGACCGCGAGCCTCGTCGCCCTCGCGTACCTCGTCGTGTTCGGCTCGATCGTGGCGTACTCCGCGTACTTGTACTTGCTGGAGAACACGCGACCTGCCGTCGCCACGAGCTACGCCTACGTGAATCCCGTCGTCGCCGTCATCCTCGGAGTGGGCTTCGGCGGCGAGGCCTTGACGAGCCTGGGCTGGGCGGCCCTCGCGGTGATCATCGGCGGAGTGGTCCTCGTGATGTGGCCACGCCGCCGCTAGACCGACCTTCGGCGCCGTGCTAGCATGAGCAAGTTTGCCCCTGCTCTGTGGGGGTGTCTCGCATGGCGCCGCGATACGGCCGCGCCGCGAAGGAGGACTCAGCATGAAGCGTACCTACCAACCCAACAACCGCAAGCGCGCCAAGACCCACGGCTTCCGCTCTCGCATGGCCACGAAGGCAGGCCGCCGCGTCCTCGCGCGTCGCCGCGCCAAGGGCCGCACCCGCCTCACCGTTTCGGACGAGTAAGCGGCTTTTTCCTTGACACGGCGGGCTTCGGCCCGCCATCTTTCTTTCGATGACGACGCCCGAGGCCAAGAAACCCAAGCGCCGACGCAGTGGCGGCCTCACGTCCCTTAAGGGCGAGCGCGAGTTTCGCCAAGTGCGCAAAGGCAAGACCGTTCGCACACGCTTGTTCACGTTGCGCGCCTTGCCGTACCGCCCTCGGCATGGCGAAGCGTGGAAGCCCATGACGGTCGTCGGCATCGTCGTGAGCAAGAAGACCCTCAAGCTCGCCGTGGACCGTAACCGTGCGCGCCGCCGCGTGCGCGAAGCGCTGCGCCGATTGCAACTGCCCGCGTGCCGCGTGATTCTCCAGCCGACGCCCGACGTGCTCACGGCGAACTTCGAAGAGCTTCGGGCGCAACTGCGAGAAGCGTTCGACAAAGCGACGTGATCTTCGCGCTCGAAGTCCTTTGTCACCCAACTCGGAACTTCGCGCTCGATGACACCGTACACTGATGCGATGTGCCAGGCGTGCGCTTCCGACACTTCTCCCAGCGGGGCAAAGAGCCCGCTCGCTCGGGGTATGCTGATGCTCGTGCGCTTCTATCGGCGGCACCTGTCTTCCTTGAAGGGAGCGGGTACCTGCCGCTTCACGCCCACCTGCTCCGCGTACGCGGTGACCGCCATCGAGCGGTTCGGCGCTTGGCGGGGCGGTTCGATGAGCGTGAGGCGCATCCTGCGATGTCATCCGTGGCATCCGGGCGGGTACGATCCGGTTCCCGAGCCGAACGTGCCCGACGCGTGAGGAGCGCAGCGTAGAAACATGAAACGATTCCTTTTGCCCCTTCTGGCCGCCATTGGCCTCGGTACCGCCAGCGCGAACGTCAATCCCGAGTGGATCAAAGCGGACTTCAACGGCGACGGCCGACAAGACGTCATCGCCACGACCAACCTCAAGGACGTCGTCTTCAACGACCGCGGCGAAATCATCTTCTACCACGTCAAGGCCACGGCGGGCACCCGCTTCATCCAAGCGAAGGGTGAAGGTCAAAACACCACCTACGACTTCAACCGTCTCAAGAGCCAAGTGAACCTCGTGCGCTCGGGCAGCGGCTTGCAAGTCGTGCTTCCCGGCAACACGGCCAAGCCGTCGACCGTGCAACCGCCGCGAGTCGGTAAGAACGCCAAGGGCCAGCTCACGGCGACGTTCAACTACCAGCAAGGCGACGTCTCCGTCACGAAGAGCGTCGTGCTGCAACCCCGTCAGTTCGGCTTCGACGTCGAAACGAACGTCACGGGCGCCGATCGGTACGACCTGAACTTCTCGGGGCTCGCGCGCAACAACAATCCTTCCACGAAGGCCGTGCAGCAAGGCGCCGCCGACGTCCGTACCTCCGGAAGCGTCGACAACGTCCGCTACGCCGCCTTGCAAGAAGCCATCAATCCCTTCTTCGATCCGCAATCGCAATTCAAGACGGCTCTCATCGTGCGGCCCATCGGCGACACGCGTTTCGGCGCCACGCTGCAAGGCGGCGAGAACGCCCGCCTCACCCTGACGGGCCTCACCGGAAACGCCCGCCTCGAAGTGTACGGCGGCAAGAACGAGCTCATCCGCTTGTACAAAGAGGACTTTCTGCGCGAGCCGGGCCTCTTTCGCCCGAACGTCTTCGGCGACTTGTCGCTGCTGATCGCGCAACTGATGGACATTTTGTACCGCTTCGTCGGCAACTGGGGTCTCGTGATCGTCGCGATCACCGTCCTGATTCGCCTCGCCATCTGGCCGATCATGCAAAACCAGATGCGCTACACGACGAAGTTGCAGTTCGTTCAACCCGAGCTTCAAAAGATCAACGAGAAGTACGCCGACGATCAGCAAAAGCGCATGGAAGCGACGATGGCTCTGTACAAGGAGCACAACGTCAACCCGGCAGGTTGTCTCCCGGTGTTCATCCAGATTCCGATCTTGGCTGTGCTGTGGAACACGATGCGTAACTTCGAGTTCAACAGCGGCTTGTTCTGGCTGCCCGACCTTTCGATTCCCGATCCGCTGTACATCTTGGCGGTGCTGTACGTCGCCGCGAACTTGCTGAGCATCTACATCGGAACGCGCAAGGCGCCGCAGATGTTCAAGCAGCAGGCGTTCATCTACGTCATCTTCGCGTACTTCGCCATCACCTTCCCTGCGGGCGTGACGCTGTACTGGATCTTGTCGTC
The DNA here is from genome assembly GCF_003217515.1 of Deinococcus yavapaiensis KR-236. Lineage (NCBI taxonomy): Bacteria > Thermotogati > Deinococcota > Deinococci > Deinococcales > Deinococcaceae > Deinococcus > Deinococcus yavapaiensis. The sequence goes on from NZ_QJSX01000003.1 coordinate 171,521, forward strand.
CCTCGTCGGCATCGTCCAGCAGATCCTCATCAATCGTCAGATGGAACGCACCATGGCGTCCCTCAACGTGAGCCGCGTCGCGCCAGCGGGCGGCCCGAGCGTTTCTCCGAGCGCTCCCAAGTCGAGCAAGCCGCTGCCGAACGCCAACCAAGGCGGGCAAGCGAAGAACAAGCGCCAGAAAGAGTGACCTCTCCCGAGGCTCCGCCCCCCTTCGAGGGGGGCTTTTGGTTTGTGGCCTTCGCCGCGAGGCGAAGGCCGAGGGACCGAGGCGCGTGGGGTTTGACGTACAATGAAGAACATCATGGACAAGAAGACGAACCTCGACGATTATCTCGCCGACCTCGGCATCAGTGAAGCCGAGGACGAGGCGCCCACCCGCAAGGCGCCGAGCCGGCCTGAAGCGATCGGCAAGACCGCCGCGCCCGAAGAGCCGCTCGTCATCGTGGAGCGCTTCCTGCACGGTCTCGTGACGCGCCTCGACGAAGGACTCGACGTGCGCGCCTCGGAAGTCGAGGACGGTATCGAAGCGGAAGTCGTCGGAGAGCGCGCCGCGCGCTTCGCGGGCCGTGAGGGCCGCACGTTGAGCGCCGTCGAGACGCTCGCGTACGCCGTCTTGACGAAGCACACGGGCCGCAGCGACGTGCGTGTGCGCATAGACGCGGGCGGTTTCCGGCGGCGTCACGCCGAGACGCTCGCCAAGCTCGCCGAGCGCCTCGCCGTGCAAGTCGCCAAGAGCGGCGAGCCTCACGAACTGCAACCCATGCCGCCCGCCGATCGGCGCATCATGCACATCACCCTCAAGGACCATCCGGACGTCATGACGGAATCCGTCGGGGAAGGATCGGGCCGTCACCTCGTCATCAAGCCGCGTCACGCGAGCTGACCGATTGTCGACGCTCGCCGAGTACCTTCGGGAACTCACCCGTCGCTTCGAAGCGGCGGGTGTTCCTTCGCCTCGCTTCGACGCGGACGCTCTCGTGATGCACGCGCTCGGGTGGTCGCGCGCGGACCTCGTGACGCGGCGCGACCTTGACGTGCCGCTCGAAATTCTCGAACCGCTCGCGCGGCGCCGCGAAGCGCGCGAACCCTTGCAGCACCTCCTCGGCGAGGTCGAGTGGGGCGAGTTGACTTTGAAGGTGTCGCCCGCCGCGCTGATTCCGCGTCCCGAAACGGAAGTGCTGCTGGAACTCGTTTTGCAGTGCCTGCGTGGCGTCGCCGCCCCGAGAGTGCTCGACGTCGGCACCGGAACGGGCGTGCTCGCCTTGGGCGTCAAGGCCGCTCGCCCCGACGCGGTCGTCCTCGCGACGGACGTCAGCGAGGACGCGCTCGAACTCGCGCGGGAGAACGCCGCTCGGCTCGAACTCGACGTCGAATTCGTCCTCGGCGACCTCACGGCGAACTTGGCCGGGCCTTTCAACGCGGTCGTGTCCAACCCGCCCTACCTGCCCGACGCGGACGCCGCGCGAGCTCAGCCCGAGGTGCGCCACGATCCGAGCCTCGCGTTGTACGGGGGTCCGGACGGTCTCGCGCTCGCGCGACGCCTCGTGCTCGAAGCCGAGCGTCTCACGACGCGTCTGGCCCTCGAACTCGATCCTCGCAACGTGCGCGTCTTGGCGTCGGAGATGACGGGATGGACGGTCACCGTCCATCCCGACTTGACGGGAAGGGACCGCTTCCTGCTCGCGTCAAAGTAAGCTCGGCTGCTCGTCTTCGCGGTCCGGCCACCATTGCAGCTTCTTCAAATCGCACTTGCCCGCGTCGTCGAAGGTGACACCTTCGGCTTCCAGCAAGGCGCGTTGCGCCTCGCCGAAGCCGACTTTGTACGTGCTGATCGCGCCTTGCGAGTTGATGACGCGGTGCCACGGCAAGTCCGAATCGGCGAGTCCCTGCATGATGAACCCGACTTGGCGAGCGTTGCCCGGCCCGCCCGCGAGCAAGGCGAGTTGACCGTACGTCATCACGCGGCCCGTGGGAATGCGCGCGACGAAGCCGAGGACGCTGTCACGAAAGCCTTGCACGGCGCTGATTCTACCGCGCTTCCCGCAGCGGCGCCCACAAGGCGTCCTCACCGGGAAGGGGAAAGCCGTTCGTCTTCAGGGCCAAGAGAATCTGCCCGCGGTGGTGCGCGTCGTGAATCAGCATGTGGGCGAGAAACGCCGTCGGTGAAGCGTGCGGACCCTCGCCCCATTCGTTCGGCTGACCGCCGAGCATGAAGGCGGCTTGCCAAGCGTCGTCGCGCGTCCGCTCGAAGGCGTCCCGAACGCGCGTTATGTCCGTCTCGGCGAGGCGCGCGTTCTCGTCGTACAAGGTCGGCACGCCACGCATGGCGTCCTCGCTTCGCAAGCTTCCCCAGTACTTCGTCGTGCCGACCATGTGAGCGAGGTGCTCGGCGACCGTGAAGCCGCCGCCGGGCGTCACCGCCGAGAGCATCTCGGGCGTGAGGTGCTTCAGTAACGCCGCGTTCACCTCGGCGTTCGCTCGCCATACCGCCGAGAGGTCGCGAAGTCCGTCTTCTGTTCCCGACATTTCGTTCATGCTCGCCTCCGCTCGTAGCATACTCTTTCGAGCGAAAGGACGAGTCCGCTTAGGAAAACGTCAACTCGGCGTGACCGGGCGAGGCGAGGTCCGCGAACACCTTCAAGCCCGCGCGGTCGGGCGGTTCGAGGTGGTAGCGGAAGTTCCACAGGTAGTGCTGCACGACTCGCCACGGCAAGCCCAGCTTGCTGGCGTGCGCCTGCGAGATCTCGCCGAGGTGCCCGACGCCCCAGCGGCGCGCGTTGCGCATCGCGAGTTGCAAGTCTCGCGGCGGCGGATTGTCCTTGCGATGGGCCCACACGGCGAACACGAACGGATGCCCGGTCAGCTCGTACCACTTCTGCGCGAGATCCGTGACGATCACTCCGCGCCCCGTGTGCGGCAAGTCCAGCATCGAAACGTCCTCGGAAATCGGCCCGACGACCTCGTACCACTCGCGCAAGGCCGAGTCGCCGATGCGCAGCACGCCGTCGTACCCTTGGGAAAGCAGTTCGAGCGCCGTGCCCTCCGCGCGAATCAAGTGGGCGTCGATGCCGCTTTTCTGCAGCAGCACCCGCAGCAACTCCACGGACGTCGCGCTTTGACTCGTGAGGGCGATCTTGACGTCCGAGAGCTCCTCCCACGGCTTGACGTGAAAGAGGTTCACGCTGTACACGGCGCCCAGCACTGCCACGCTGAAGTCGTGCAGAGCGGCGAGGTGGTCGGCGTGGCGGATGAACTCGAAGACGCTGATGTTGGCGAGGTCCACCCGCCCGTCGAGCAGGGCGGCGTTCATGGCGGTCGGAACGCCGCTCACGAACTGCACGCCCTCTGGAAACTCGAGGCGGTCCGTGAGCGGCGCGACGTTCGTGTAATGAATCAGACCGACGTGGTACGTCACGGCGCCACCGACACGCTCACCGCGCGCCCTGTTCCCGAGTCACGCCCGAGCACGTGAACCGCCCGCCGCTCGAAGGCGCGAGCCTCGTCGCCCGCGCTCAATCCGCCGCTTCCTTTTCGCCGAAGATCTCGAGCTCGTTGTAGAAGGCGTCGCGCAGCACGGGCACGCGACCTGCCGACCGGATCATGGAGATGAGCTTGTCCTTGCTGATCTTCATGGGGCTCGTCGCGCCCGCCGCGTGCGCGATGTGCTCTTCTTGAATCGTCCCGTCGATGTCCGAGACGCCCCAATCGAGGCTGACTTGCACGAGTTCCGAGCCGATCATGACCCAGTAGCCTTTGACGTGCGCGAAGTTGTCGAGGTAGACGCGCGCCACGGCGAGGTTACGAAGATCGTCGAGGCCCGTCGTGTACTCGGTCTTGCCGAGATTTTGCGCGAGGGTGTTGCCCATCGGCTGAAAGGCGAGCGGAATGAACGAGTGGAAGCCGCCCGTCTCGTCTTGCAAGGTGCGAAGACGGTCGATGTGATCGAGGCGCTCCTCGAGGGTCTCGATGTGCCCGTACAGCATCGTGGCATTCGTCCGCAGGCCCAGCGAGTGCGCCTCCCGGTGAATCTGCAGCCACTTTTCCGCCTTGACCTTGTTCTTGGCGACTTGCTTGCGCACACGGTCCGCGAAGATCTCGGCGCCCCCGCCCGGAAGCGCGGCGAGGCCCGCCTCCTTGAGTTCACGCAGAACTTCCAACGTCGGCTTCTTGCTGATCTTCGAAAGGTGCTCGATTTCGGCGGCCGTGAACGCCTTGACTTGCAAGCCGGGAAAGTTGGCGTTGAGGGCCCGGACCATTTCGGGGTAGTAGCTCCACGGACGGTTGGGGTGGTGACCCGACGACATGTGGAGTTCCGTGATGCCGGGCTCCCAACGTTCACGAACTTTCGCGACGACATCGTCGACATCGTAGTCCCACGCGCGCTCCTCGCCTTTGCGAGCGGCGAAGGCGCAGAAGGTGCAGCCGACGTAGCAGATGTTCGTGAATTCGAGGCGCATGGAGTGCACGAAGTACACCTTGTCGCCGTGCAGGCGCTCGCGCGCGAGGTTCGCCAGACGCATGAGGGTGTTGAGGTCGGGCGTGTGGTACAGCAGCAGTCCCTCCTCGAAGGTGAGGCGCTCGCCCGCCTCGACTTTCTCGGCGATGGACACGAGCTGAGGGTCGCGAATCCACTTCATGCCCTCAGTTTAGAACGCATAGCGGGGGGCAAACGTACCCCGGCTCGGACCGTATCGTTTCGGTTTGACGTTTCCGTTAGGTTCGGCGCGCAGGGTGAGGGCATGAACTCGAAGCGCTTCTTGCCGGCCGCCGCGCTCCTCGTCGCCGCGCCCTTCGCGTACGCTGCCCAAGCGGGCACGACGCAAAAAGTCACCGTGACGATGTCGGAGATGATGTTCATGCCGATGAAGCTCTCGTTTCAAGCGGGCCGTAAAGTCGAGCTCACCATCGTGGACGGCGGCCGAGCACCGCACGAATTCCAAGCGTACGACGTGCCGAAGAACTCGCCGAGCGGCGAGGAAGCGTGGGACGCCTACATCGAGAAGCACGCTTGGTGGCTCGGCGCGAAGGACGTGAAGCTCACCGTGAACGGCAAGGCCAAGGCGGGATCGTTCATGGAAGTGAACCTCAAGCCGGGCGAGAAGGCCGTCTTGACGTTCACGCCCACCAAGAAGGGCACGTTCGAGATGGCGTGCCACTACCCGGGACACTACGAGTCGGGCATGAAGGGCGCCGTCACCGTGAAGTGAGCGAGCAAACGAGAAGGGCGGGTCGTATCGACCCGCCCTTCTCGTTTGCTCGCTCTCGACGGTCTTATTGCCCGCCGACGTTGATGCTCGAAATGCGCACGCTCGGCGCGATCGCGCCGTAAATGCTCATCTTCGTGTCGCTTCCGACCGCTTCCACGCTCCTAAGCAAATCGAGGAAGTTCCCGGCCACCGTGAAGACGTCGAGAGGGTAAGCGACGACGCCGTTCTCGACCCAGAATCCTTCGGCTTGCAAGCTGAACTCGCCGGTGATCGGGTTGGCGCCCGCGTGGACGCCTTGCACGTCGGTGAGCAGCAAGCCCGTCCCGAGTTGCGTCAGCAAGTCGTCGCGCGTGCCTTCGCCGGACGCGAGGACGAAGTTGGTGGGGGAGACGCCGACCGTGCCTTTGTACGACGGTCGGCTGGCGTGCCCGGTGCTGGACACGCCAGCCTTCGCCGCCGTCTCGGTGTTGTGCAGAAAGCCGCGAAGTTCGCCGCCTTGCACGAGCGTGACGGGCGCGCTCGGATAACCTTCCGCGTCGAAGGGCCGCGACGAGAGGCCGCGCTCCAGCGTGGCGTCGTCGAGAATCGTGACGAGGTCACTTCCGATCCGCTCACCGAGCTTCGACGCGAGCGGGCTCTTGCCTTCCTCGACCATCTTTCCGCTGAAGATGCCCGAGAACACGGCGAGCAGAAGGGCCATGCACTCGTTTTCGATCACGGCGGGAAAGACGCCGCTCGGCGCGGGCCTCGCGCCGAGCAAGGCGAGCGCCTTGCGTGTCGCTTCGAGGGCCGTCGCCGTCGGATCGAGCTCCTCGAATTCGCGCGTCACTTGGAACGCCATCTTCATCTTGTTCTGCCCGTCCTCGGCGACGAGCGGCCCGAGGTACTGGTAGGCGTGCAGTTCTTTGAACGCCCGGTCGAGCCCCTCGGTGTTCGCGACGGCCGTCTCGCTTTCGCCGTCGCTGTACTCGGCGTACGGCACTGTCACGACGCGCGCGTCGCTCTCCTTGGCGGCTTGCTCCAAGCGCAACGCCACGGCGACCTTGCGTTCGACCGTCACGCCGCTCAGCCCTTCACCGAACAGATCCATGGCGGGCGGTTCGGCGTGCGCGGCGAGGACGGCGTGCGGAGCGGGCTCGACGAGCTCTGCGTTCTCCACGGCGCTTCGAAAGGCGCGCGACAACGCGTCACGCGAAAGGTTCTCGGTGTACGCGTAGCCCCACGCTCCGTTCGAGAGCGCGCGCAAGCCCACGCCTTGCTTGCTCGACAGCTTGAATTCGCTGACTTGCCCGCCGAAGGCCTGCACGGTCGTCTCCGTTCCGCGCTGCGCGAACACCTCGAGCTGCACGCCCCGCTCCTTGGCGAGGCTCAAGAGGAAGCTGCGCGCCTCCTCGAACTTCAGTTGAGTGTTGGCGGTCACGCGCGTCCTCCCACGGTGATCTCGGAAACGAGGATGTGAGGTTGCCCGACGTCGGTCGGGATGGAGCCGGAAAGCGAGCCGCACATGCCTTGCCCGCGCGACAAGTCCTTGGCGACCCCGACGATGTTCAACAGGTCCTGCGCGCCGTTTCCGACGAGGGCGGCGCCGCGCACCGGCTCGGCGATCTCGCCGTTGCGAATCAGGTAGCCTTCGTTCACGCTGAAGTTGTAGTCCCCGGTGCCCGGCGAGACGCTGCCGCCGCCCATCGTGCGGGCGTACAAGCCGAACTCCACGCCCGCGATGAGCTCCTCGGGGGTCTTGTCTCCCTCGAGGATGAAGGTGTTGCGCATGCGCGAGGTCGGCGCGAACGTGTAGTCCTGGCGACGCCCCGAGCCCGTGCGGCGATAGCCGGTTTGGAGTTCGCCGAGGCGGTCGACCATGAACGACTTCAGCACGCCGTTCTCGATGAGGACGGTTCGCTCGCTCGGCGTCGCCTCGTCGTCGACGTTGATCGAGCCCCACGCGCCGGGAATCGTGCCGTCGTCCACCGCCGACACGCTTTCGTGCGCGATCTTTTCGCCGAGCTTGTCGGCGAACACGCTGGCCTTCTTCGCGACCGACGTCGTCTCCAAGATGTGCCCGCACGCCTCGTGGAAGATCACGCCGCCGAAGGCGTTGCCGATCACGACGGGCAACTTGCCCGCCGGAGCGTAGCCCGCGCGCAGCATGGCGTTGGCGATGCGCGCCGCTTCCGCGCCCGCCCGCTCGGGCAGGTCGCCGTCGAAGAACTCCATGCCGAGCGCCGCGCCCGGCCCGTTGTAGCCTGTCGCGCGGTCCGAACCGTCCTCGGCGATCGCCGACACCATGAGGCGGCTTCGCACGCGCTCGTCCTCGCTCCAGTCACCGAGCGAGTTCGCGACGAGGATGCGCTGCGCCACGTCGATGTACGTCACGTCCACCGTCTTGACGTGCCCGACGCGAGCGGCGCCGTACGCGCGGCGCGCGATCTCCAACTTCGCCTGCTTGCTCGTCCGCAGCGGGTGCTCGCGCACGTTCCACAGCTTCTGAGCGTCCAGGCTGCGAAAGTCCAGGCCGCCCGCGCCGCGCGCGTCCACCTCGCCGCCTTGGCCGCGCGCCCTGGCCATGGCCCGCGCGACTTCCAAGAGGCCTTCGCGTGTGCAGTCGTTCGTGTACGCGTACACGACGTTCGTTCCGTAGAACAAGCGCAGGCCCGCTCCGTAGATGTTTCCTCCGCCCGCGTCCTTCACCTTGCCTTGCAGCAAGTGCAAGTTCGTCGTGACGGTGTCCTCCATGAACAACTCCGCGAAGTCGGCGCCGCCTGCTCGCGCGACGCTCAGCACTTCCGAGACCAATTCCCGATCCAACATGCGTCCTCCTCGTTGTCTTGCGGCGTTCAGCCTACCGTGTTCCGGGCGCGTGTGAGCGCGAACAAGGCGACTAAGCTGTTTGGCGGAGCGGGCGGAAGGCCACCGGCAAGGCCATGCCCGGAAACTCGAAGCGTCACGTGAAGCGCGGGCGAGCGGTGAGGCGCCGAACGGACGCTTCCGCGCGCAAGGTGGCGAGGCGTTCTTGTGCGAATTGAACTGTCGATTCCGGGGTGTTCATGATGGCTCTCCTGGTCGAGGGAAGGTGCTCGAAGCTTCGAGGCGGGCGGAACTCACTGGCTGCCCGGACGAAAGCGGCCACGAAAGGAAATCAAGCCGAACGTGCAGTCCTGCGCGCGCTCGTCGTCGGGCTGCGCGCGAAACTGCTCGATGACGGCGGCGAGCGCCGCTTGCACTTCGCGAAAGCGTTCGGGCGTGACCTTGAGGGGCGCGATCACGAGTTGCGCGACGAAGTCCGTTTTCTGCTTGACGTCCTCCACGAGGTGTTCGGCCCGCTCGCGGTCATGGTCGTCGCTCGTCAGGCGAACGACGACGCCTTGCGCGTCGCGCGCCGCCGCGTTGGAGTTCGTCATGCCTTCCAGCAGGCCGCGCAGCATGGGTTCGATCGCCTTGCCGGTGTCGAGCAGGTGCATCGGAAGAAGCATTTTCGGCACCATGAACTCGCGCGCGACCGTTTGGTACAGCGAGCGCTTGCCTTTTGTCGCGACGACTTTCAGAAGGCCCGCGTTCGCGAGCTTGCCGACGTGGTACGCGATGCGGTTGGCGGGTTCGCCAAGCCGTTTGGCCGCTTCGGAGGCCAAGCGCGGCTCGATGAAAAAACCGAGCAGGCGAATTCCGTACTCCGGGTCGTACACGAGCTTGGCCTGCTCGGCGTTCTCGACGTCGTACCTGTCCACCTGCTCGAATCTCGTCTCGGTCATGACGAGAGTGTGCGACTTTCAAATTTCAAAATCGAGATGACAATTTGAAAACTTCAACGCGCTTTTCTTGGCGGGTTCATCCGCGTCGGCTGTGGCGTTCGAGCGCCGCCTCGAGTTCTTGGGCGCGCTGCAACTGCTCTTGCAAGGCGGCGAGCTTCTCCTCCAACCGCTTGCGGGCGGCGTGCACCTCGGATTGGGCGCGTTGCATGGCGCGCCGCCAATCACCGAGGTCTTCGCCTTCGCGGGCGCTGACATTTTCCGGCGTGACGAAGACCCCGCTGTTCTTCGTGGTTCCGGCGAGGAAGGGCCGCGCGGGGCGCGTACGTTCGACGTACACTTCCCAATCTCCGAGTCGGTGCGCGCCGCTCGGAAACGCTCCGCCCGAAGCGATGAGGACCGACGCGCTCTTCGTGGCGTTCTTCCAGTTCAGCAAAGCCGCTTGGCCGCCGACTCGTTCTTGATCGCGCTGCTCCAAGATCTCTTCCAAGCTCAGCCCGAGGCTTTGCCACTGCCGCACCGACTCGGCTTGAGCGAGGTTGTGCACCCAGAAGCGGAACTTGCCGTTGACTTCGTAGGGAGTGATGAGCCCGAGGCGTTGATAGTGCCGCACGGTCGAGTCGGGCAAGTTCACCATGCCGGCGAACGAACCCATCGAGACGCCGCGCGCCTCGGCGAAGCGGGCGGCGACGTCGGGCGAGCCGCACAAGACGGCCATGATGTCGGCGAAGGCCGCGTCGCTCGCGAGCCGGTCGGCGTACTCCTTCACGATGCGCCCGAATTCTTCGGGCGTTTTGCGAATGGCGGTCATCGCCGCTCAGCCTACCGCTTGACGCCCGCCATCAGTGCGTCATTCTCGAATCATCCTGCGTTCTTTACCGTGCCTTCACAGCCGAGGGATATCTCGGCAAGAACGAGCACGAAGGGCCGCTTCGAGCGGCCGGAGGATGAACATGAAGAACTTGAAATTCGCTTTGCTCGCCGCGTTCGGCGCGAGCTTGCTGGCTTCCTGCGGCGACGGCGCGACGTCCGCGCCGATCATCGAGCGGCGCGTCATGTCGGGCGTGCTCAGCACCCCGGGTGCGACCGTGGCGTCCGCACAAGCGTCACTGACGCGACTCGACACCCGCGTGCGCTCGCAGCCGTGGCTGCAACCGCACGCAAAGGAGGTCGTGCCCGGCGAGTACCTCGTGAAATTCAAGCCGAGCGTCAGCGCCCAGGCGGCGACCCTCAACGCGGCGGGCGTGACGCTCTCCCGCGCGCGGCGCGGCGCGTTCGGCTTCACGCTGTACCGCGCGTCGTCCGACTCGCTGCGCGCGGCGAGCCAGACGAACGTCGTGGCGGCCCTGTCCGCTCGCGCCGACGTCGAGGGTGTCGTGCCGAATTACGTGTTGCACGCGTACGCCGTCCCGAGCGACCCGCTCCACGCCGTTCAGTGGGACCAGGGCATGACGCGCCTCGAGGCCGCCTGGAACGTCACGACGGGCCGCTCGATTCCCGTCGCCGTCGTCGACACGGGCATCGTGGACCACCCGGATTTGCGCGCCAAGCTTCTGCCGGGCTTCGACTTCGTGGCGGACGCCGACAACGCGGGCGACTGGGACGGAATCGACGACGATCCGACCGACGAGGGCAACGGATCGGATTACCACGGCTCGCACGTCGCCGGAATCATCGCCGCGAGCACGAACAACGGCGAGGGAATCGCCGGTGCCAGTTGGGGCGCGAAGATCGTGCCGGTGCGCGTCCTCGGCGCGAGCGGCGGCAGCTTGAACGACATCATGAACGGAATCGCGTGGGCGGCGGGCGAAGACGTGGACGGCGCGCCGCTCAACCCGAATCCGGCGAAGGTCATCAACCTCAGCCTCGGCGGTACCGCGCCGTGCGAGCCCCCCTTGCAAAGCGCCTTCGACGATCTGGCGGCGAACGGCGTGACGGTCGTCGTGGCGGCGGGCAACGAGGACGTGGACGCCAGCACCTCCTTTCCGGCGAACTGCGCGAACGTGATCACGGTCGGCGCGGTCGGTCCCGACGGAGCGCGAGCGCCGTACTCGAACTTCGGCTCGTACGTCGACGTGATGGCGCCCGGCGGCAACATGGACCTCGGCATCAACGTCGGCGGCAAGATTTTGCCGGGCGGCGTGTACTCCACGATTCTCGACGAGGACGGAGAGCCGGTGTACGCTCCGTACAACGGCACGAGCATGGCGGCGCCGCAAGTGGCGGGCCTCGTGGCGCTCCTCAAGAGCGTGCAGCCGAACCTCACGCCGAGCCAGATTTTCGCGCGCTTGAAGGCCACGTCGCATTCCTTGTCGAGCGCGGCGTGCGGCGTCACGAACGGCTGCGGCGCGGGCATCGTGGACGCGGCGGCGTTTTTGGGCGGAGCGGCGCAACCTTCTCCCACGCCGATTCCGACGCCTCCGACGAGCGCGCTCAAGACCCTCGTGTTCGCGCTGTACCTGCGCGACGGTCGCACGCTGAACGACGTGGACTACAACAAGAGCACGTGGGAGGAAGTCTCCGGGGACAAGCTACGCTCGCTTTACAAGGTGCGCGACTTGCAACCGGGCGTGTACGCGGCGGTCGCGTGGCAAGACCTCGACGGAGACCTCACCATCGACGACGCGGAGCCCATCGGCATGTACCCGACGACCGTCAACCTCACAGGCGGGGATCGCAGCAACGTCGACATCGATTTGGAGCCTTTCGAGGCGGCCGCCGTGTCTGACTTGAACGTGTCGCTCGCGAAGTCGGCCATGCGCGCCCTTCTCACGCGCGCCACGCCCTGAAGCTCGTGGCAAAGGCAAAGGGAGGGGCGCGGAGCCCCTCCCTTTCTTTGCTCGCGTCGCGCCGATTATGCTTGGGTCGCGGGTTGGAAGCCTTCGAGGAAGGCGTAGTCGTCTTGGAAGTGCATCAGGACGCCGCCGAACAGCGTGTCGAAGGTGTCTTGCGGGAATTCCATCAGCGTCGGGTAGAAGCCGACGTACTCGAGCCACATGTTGCCTTCGTCGTCGATCGAGCGGTTGAAGGCGCGCTCGCGGTTCCGGCCGTTGAGGATCGTGAGGACTTCCTGCTTGCGGTTCGAGTACGACTTTTGCGTGACGCAGGTGATTTCGAGACGGCTGGTGTTGTTCGGGCCGTCGTTGACGCTCACGAGGACGGCGGCGTCGCCCATGTCGAACTTCCAGCCCATGCGGATGAAGCGCTGGCCGTTTTGGTCTTCCATGTCGAGGATGACTTCTTTGTCGCGAAGGTACTTGGCGATCGTATCCAGGGTCAGCAGTGCGGTGTCGGTCATGTTGAGTTCCTCCTGCCGCACAGACTCGCACGTGAAGTGAACTTCACGTCAAGCCTGCCGAGAAGCTTCACAGTCGCTCGCGGTACTTCTCCACGAGGTCGTCGAGCGCTTCGCGCAGCAAGCTCGCCTCGGTCCGCCCGAGGTTGCCCGACAACTTCACGAGACGCTCCAAGCTCGCCTTGGGGTAGTAGTTGCTCTTGAGGACCATCTTGCTTTCGACGTAGATGGCGATGCGTCCGCGCCCTTCACGCTTGGCGCGCAGCAACGCCTCGTCGGCGGCGCGCAGCAAGCCGGGAAAGTCACTCGCGTGCGCGGGTCGTTGGGCGAGGCCGATCGAGAGGCTCGGCAGGAGATGCTTCGGAATGTCGAGCCCCGGTCCCACTTCCCGAATGTGGTGAAGAACTTCGTTCAGCAAGATCAGCGCCGTCTCGGTGGGCGTGTCGGGGAGGGCGACGGCGTACTCGTCTCCTCCGAGACGCGCGACGAGGCTGCCGCTCGGCAAGCTGCCCGTCAAGACACGCTCCACGAAGCGCAGCATGTCGTCGCCGGCCTCTTGGCCGAGCTCGTCGTTGAGCGTCTTGAAGTGATCGAGGTCGACCAGCCCGAGGGTGAGGGGCAACGTCGCGTCGACGGTGTTCACGGCGGTCTCGAAATTCGCGCGGTTGAGCAACTCCAACGTCTTCATCTTCGTTCTCCTATTCCTTATATATATCATATCTTGTATATATGTAAGCCATATAGAGGTGATCCTCGCTGTGGTGAACGCGCAAAGGGCGCAAGCTGAACGCATGCCCGATTCTTTGCGCCGCCTCGACGAATCGCCCGACGAAGAGTTCTACGCCCAGCCACGCTTCGTCACCCACATCGACGACGAAGCCATCGCCGCCGTGACACGGCTTTACCGCGAGTACCTTCCGGCGGACGGCGCGATTCTCGACCTCATGAGCTCGTGGGTGAGTCACCTGCCGCCCGGCGTGGCTTACCGCCGCGTGGCGATCCTCGGCATGAACGAGCGCGAACTCGCCCGCAACGAGCGGGCGACCGAGTACGTCGTGCGGAATCTCAACGCGTTCCCGACGCTGCCTTACGGCGACTGCGAGTTCGACGGATGCGGCGTCTGCGTTTCGATCGACTACCTCACGCGGCCGGTGGAGGTGCTGCGTGAGGTGGGGCGAGTCTTGAAGCCGAACGCACCTCTCGTGATCACCTTTTCCAACCGCTGCTTTCCCACCAAGGCGGTCCTCGCGTGGCACGCGCTCGACGACGCCGGACACGTCGAACTCGTGAAGTCGTTCGTGCGGAGTTCGGCCATGTTCGAGAAGCCGATCGGGCTCGACCGAACTCCTCATCCGCGTCGTTCCGATCCGCTCTACGCTGTCGTGGCTCTACGACGCTTGCCAATGTGAGTGTGGCGCACTCACATCTTGTGTTCACCCCATTGACACAAGGCTGAGCGAGTTGTTACCATTGCGTTTGGAGTTAGCAAGCTGACCGCTTGCTGATCACTCAAGAATCTTTCTATCGGAGGTACAGTCATGCTGAAACCGTTGGGCGATCGTGTGCTGGTCGAAATTGTCGAGGAAGCCGAGCAAAAGACCGCTGGGGGCCTGTACGTTCCCGACACCGCCAAGGAAAAGAGCCAGCGTGGCCGCGTCGTCGCCGTCGGCACCGGAAAGATGCTCGACAACGGCACCCGCGTGCCCGTCGAAGTGAACGTCGGTGACATCGTGTACTTCGCGAAGTACGGCGGCAACGAAGTGCAACTCGAAGGCAACAACTACTCCATCTTGTCCGAGCGCGACATTCTCGGCGTGCTGGAGCAAGCCGCCGTCGGCGCGTAAATCAATTCCTCAACCGAATCACACTGCATCTGATCTCATAAGGAGACAACACCATGGCCAAACAACTCGTGTTCGAAGAGAACGCCCGTCGTAGCCTCGAGCGCGGCGTCAACGCCGTCGCCAACGCCGTCAAGGTCACGCTCGGCCCGCGCGGTCGCAACGTCGTCATCGAAAAGAAGTTCGGCAGCCCCACCATCACGAAGGACGGCGTGACGGTCGCCAAGGAAGTCGAACTCGAAGACAAGCTCGAGAACATCGGCGCGCAACTCCTCAAGGAAATCGCGTCGAAGACCAACGACATCACCGGTGACGGCACCACGACCGCCACGGTGCTCGGCCAAGCGATCGTCAAGGAAGGCCTTCGCAACGTCGCCGCGGGCGCCAACCCGCTCGCCTTGAAGCGCGGCATCGACAAGTCCGTCGCCGTCGCCGTCGAAGCGATCCGCTCCATGGCGCAGCCCGTCGAAGACTCCGAAGCGATCAAGAAGGTCGCCGGGATCTCGGCGAACGACGAGCAAGTCGGCATCGAAATCGCCTCGGCGATGGACAAGGTCGGCAAGGAAGGCGTCATCACGATCGAAGAGTCCAAGGGCTTCGACACGGAAGTCGACGTCGTGGAAGGCATGCAATTCGACAAGGGCTACATCAACCCATACTTCGTCACGAACACGGACAAGATGGAAGCCCAACTCGAAGATCCCTATATCCTCATCTACGAGAAGAAGATCGGCGCCCTCAAGGACCTGCTGCCCGTCCTCGAAAAGGTCGCGCAAACCGGCCGTCCGTTGCTGATCATCGCCGAAGACGTCGAAGGCGAAGCCCTCGCGACGCTCGTCGTGAACAAGCTGCGCGGCACCCTCAACATCGCCGCCGTCAAGGCTCCCGGCTTCGGTGACCGCCGCAAGGAAATGCTGCGCGACATCGCCGCCGTTACCGGTGGCCAAGTCGTCACGGAAGACCTCGGCTACAAGCTCGAGAACACGACCCTCAACATGCTGGGCCGCGCGAAGCGCATCCGCATCACGAAGGACGAAACGACGATCATCGACGGCGCGGGCGACCAAGCCGAAATCGACGCGCGCGTCGGCGCCATCAAGGCCGAACTCGAAACGACCGACTCCGACTACGCGCGTGAAAAGCTCCAAGAGCGCCTCGCGAAGCTCGCGGGCGGCGTCGCCGTGATCCGCGTCGGCGCGGCCACGGAAACCGAGCTCAAGGAGAAGAAGCACCGCTACGAAGACGCCCTCTCGACGGCTCGCTCCGCCGTCGAGGAAGGCATCGTCGCCGGTGGCGGCACGACGCTTCTGCGCGTCATCCCCAAGCTCCGCGACTTCGCCGTCACCCTCGAAGGTGACGAAGCGACCGGCGCGCGCATCCTCATCCGCGCCCTCGAAGAGCCCGCCCGCCAAATCGCCGCGAACGCCGGCTTCGAAGGCAGCGTCGCCGTGAACGCCATCGTGAACTCCGACAAGCCTCGCTACGGCTACAACGCCGCCACGGGCGAGTTCGTCGAGGACATGATCGCCGCCGGCATCGTCGATCCTGCCAAGGTCACGCGCACCGCGCTTCAGAACGCCGCGTCCATCGGCGGTCTGATCCTCACGACCGAAGCGATCGTCTCCGACAAGCCCGAGAAGAACGCTCCCGCCCCCGCCGGCGCTCCCGGCGGCATGGGTGGAGACATGGACTTCTAAAGTCCGCTCGAATCCAGCTTCGAAGAACACCCCGCCGTTCGGCGGGGTGTTCTTCTTTGTCCTCGGACGCTCGAAGCGCTCTGGAAGCCGCTCGATCCAAAGCTCAGTCCGCGCCTTTGTTTTCCGAACGTCCGCGCCCGACGTTTTCCTTCACCGCCGCTTTAGGACGCTCGAATCGCTGCACGAGCGGCGCGAGTTGCTCGTCGAATCGCGCGAGGATCGGGCCGATGAGGGCGGTGAGCAGCACGTACACGGCGGCGAGCGGCCCGAGTTGCGGAGCGAGTCCCGCCGTGACGCCGAGACCCGCGATCAGAATGCTGAACTCGCCGCGTGGGACGAGCGTCGCGCCCGCCCGCAAGCGACCGCGTGTCCGTACGCCCAGGCGAGCGGCGCCGAACCAACCGACGATCATCTTCGTGGCGGTCGTGAGCAACGCGAGGAGGATGGCGGGCAGCAGCACGCCCGGCACAGTCGTGAGATCGAGTTGCAGCCCGAAGAACACGAAGAAGATGGCGGCGAACAGGTCGCGCAACGGTTCGATCAGCAGACGCGCGCGGTGCGCGACTTCTCCGGACAAAGCGATGCCCACGAGGAAGGCGCCGATGGCCGCCGAGACGTTGAGGACGTCTGCGAGGCCCGCCACGACGAGGACGAGCCCGAACACGCTGAGCAGCAAGGCCTCGCTGGACGTCACGTCGATCACGCGGCTCAAGGCGGGACCGAAGCGCAAGGCGCTCGCGAACGCGGCCCCGAACGCGAGGAGGGCCACGCCAAGGCTCACCCCGATCGCCAAGAGGGTCCCGCCGACGAGGAGCGCGGCGATGACGGGCAGGTAGACGGCCATGGCGATGTCTTCGAGCACGCACACGGCGAGCACGATCGGCGTTTCGCGGTTGCCGAGACGACCGAGGTCCGACAGCACTTTCGACGCGATGCCCGACGACGTCAAGTACGTCACGCCGCCCAGCAGAATCGCCGCGAGCGGTGGAAAGCCGAGCATGAATCCGGCGAGCACGCCCGGCGTGAAGTTCAAGGCGAGGTCCATCACGCCGATGGGCGCGTTCGTCTTGAGGTTGCTGCGCAGTTCGTCCGAGGTGTACTCCAGCCCCAGCGCGAACAGCAGCAGCACCGCGCCGATCTCGGCGCCGACGTGCACGAACTCTTCGGCTTCGCTTCCAAGGTGGAAGAGCGTGCCGAGTGCGAGACCCGCGATGAGGTAGAGCGGAATGGGGGTGATGCCGATGCGTCCGGCGGCACGACCGACGAAGGCGAGCGCGAGGATGACCGCGCCCAGCTCCAGAAAGATGCGACCAAGATCCATGTGGTGCCTCCTGGGGTTGGGTGGGGATGCTGGCGAGGTGGAAACGGGCCGAACGGCAGCATCACCGTTCGGCCCGAGCGTCGGGAAGGGAAAGCTTTACGCACCTCCCAGAAGGCGAGAAGCGGCGAGCACACCTTCGGGCGTGCCGACGACGACGACGGTGTCGCCCGCTTGCAGCAAAAACTGCGGATCGGGCGCGGGAAAGGCTTGGGTGCCGCGCATCACGGCGACGATGCTCGCGCCCGTGCGCGACCGCATGTCCGTGTCACCCAGCGTGAGACCCGCGAACGGCGAAGACGGCGGCATCGCCAACCAATCCATCGCGAGTCCCTCGACATGCTGAGTCATGGAGTCGAGGCGGCGCGTGATGGTGCTGCCGCCGAGAAGATCGGCGACGACTTCCGCTTCCTCTTCGCTCAAGGTGATGCTTTGGCCGCACGCGTCCGGGTCGTCGGCGCGCGTCACGTAGATTTCGCGGCGTCCGTCGCGGTGGGTGATGACGCCGACGCGCTTGCCGTACTTCGTTTCGAAGTCGTGCCGCACACCGACGCCGGGCAATTTGGTCTCTTCGAGGAGCACCATGTCGTGAAGCTACCATGAACGGACGCGCCGGAAGGTCGCGTGAGTCACGTCGCGTCCGTTCAAAGGCGGGAGCGCAGCAAGCGAAGCCCCATGAACACCACGAACACCGTGCCGCCTTCGTGCGCGACGACCCCGAGGGGCAACGGAACGTGACCCGTCACGGCGAGCGGCGCGACGATCAAGATGACGCCGAAGGCGAACGTGAGGTTCAAGGCGACCGTGCGGCGCGCGTCCTTGGCGAGCTTGACCGCCCCGGCGAGCTTGCCGAGGTCGCTTTGCATCAAGACGACGTCCGCGCTTTCGATGGCGACGTCCGTGCCGCTCGCGACGGCGATGCCGAGGTCGGCGCGGGCGAGGGCGGGCGCGTCGTTCACGCCGTCCCCGACCATCGCGACGGGCGCTGGCAACTCGCCGATGAGCCGCAACTTGTCTTCGGGCAGAAGCTCGGCGTGGTACTCGCCGAGGCCCACTTCGGCGGCGACCGACTTCGCGATGACCTCCTTGTCGCCCGTGAGCATGACGCGGTGCCGAACGCCGCTTTCCCGCAGCGCCGCGAGCGACCGGGCAACGTCGGGGCGCAAGGTGTCGGCGACGCCGAGCACGCCGAGCACGCGGTCTTCGATTCCCACGGTGACGGTGCTGCTGCCGCGCGCTTCCAGGGCGCTCAGGGCCCGCCGTTGGGCGAGTGCGAGGATCGCTGCCTGCCTCGTGGCGAGCCGTTCGTTGCCCGCCCAAGCGAGGGCGCCGCTCGGCAAGGTCGCCTCGATGCCGTGTCCGGGCACCGCCCGGGCGTTCGACACGGCGACGGGCCTCACGCCACGCGCCCTCGCCGCCTCTACGATGGCGGCCGCGATGGGATGTTCGGAGTGGGCCTCGAGACTCGCGGCGACTTCGAAGAGGACGCGCCCGTCGTCGGCCTCGAAGTCCGTAAGGGTCATCTTCGCGTTCGTGAGGGTGCCCGTCTTGTCGAAGGCGACGGTCTGCACGCCCGCCAAGGCGTCGAGGGCCGCGCTGCTCTTGAACAGGACGCCGCCGCGCGCCGCCGCCGCCATGGCGCTCAACATCACGGCGGGCGTCGAGATGACGACCGCGCACGGACTCGCGACGACCATGAACGTCATCGCGCGGTACCAGGAGTCGTCGACGGAAAGACCGAAGCCGTATCTCAGCAGCACGAACACGAGGGGAACGCACAGCAACACGAGGGTGGCGTACGGACTCTCGAGGCGCTCGCTGAGCGTTTCCGTGCGGCTCTTCTGCGACTGCGCCGTTTCCATGAGGGCGACGATGCGCGCGAGGGTGCTTTGTCCGGCGGGCCGCAGCACGGTCGCTTCGACGCTGCCGCCGAGGTTCACCGTGCCGCTCGCGAGCGTCGAGCCGACTTCCTTGTCGACGGGTCGGCTTTCTCCGGTGATCGGGCTCTCGTCGACGCTCGTTCGGCCGTTGGTGACGCGGGCGTCGGCGGCGATGCGTTCGCCAGGCTTGACGATCAGCAAGTCACCGACGCGAACGTCGCTCAGCTCGCACCACTTCTCCACGTCGCCGCGCCGCACGGTCGCACCTTCGGGATTGAGGTTCATCAAGGCTTGGATGGCGCTCTTGGTGCGTCCCATCGCCCAGTCTTGCAAGGTGTTGGAGAGGCTGAACAAAAAGAGCAGGACGGCGCCGTCGGCCGCCTGACCGATCGAGAGGGCGCCGAGCGCGGCGAGGACCATCAACAAGTCCACGTCGAGCTTGCGCTCCTCGCTCAGGCTGTGCAGCGCTTCACGACCGGCGGGAATGCCTCCCGTGAGGTAGGCGAGCGCGAAGCCCAAGGTTCCGATGACGTCGTGACGAAGGACGTACTCGCCGAGCAGACCGACGAGCAAGCCGAGCAGGGTGAGCGCGGTGAGGGTGATGGCGGTTTTCAGGGCGGGGGAGAGGTGGAAGGCGAGTGGGGTGGAGCGGACTTCACGTCCTGCGGTGACGGTCATGGGCAACTCCTGATGTTGTTCGAGAAGCGTAAATAGGAATGATTCTCAATAACAGCAGTGTACCCCTCTCCACGCGAACTCGACCTTGCCCGTCCTTTGAAGAAGGACGCGGCGCACGAACGAGTTGGCTCCTCGTCCGTGCGCCGCGCAAATTGAAATCAGATCAACGTGAGCTTCGCGTCGCCTTCGAGGTGCGCGAGGTGCTCGGGAAAATCGCCCGGCTTGTCCGTGAAAAGCTGCTCGGCTTTGTAGCTCGAACGCACGAGCGGCCCCGACACGACCTCCACGAAGCCCATTTCCAAGCCGATCTCGCGCAACTGCGCGAACTCTTCGGGCGTCACGTACCGCTCCACGGGCAGGTGGTGATGCGTCGGCCGCAAGTACTGGCCGAAGGTCACGATGTCGACGTTCGCCGCTCGCAAATCGCGCATCGTCTCGATGACTTCCTCGCGCGTTTCCCCGAGGCCCAACATCAAGCTCGTCTTCGTGTACACGTCGGGTCGCGCGGCCTTGGCGTGCGCGAGCACCTTCAACGTCTGGTCGTAGCTCGCGCGAATGTCGCGCACGGGATGCGTGAGGCGCCGAACCGTCTCGACGTTCTGCGCGTACACGTCCACTCCTGCCGCCAACACGAGGTCCACACAATTCGTGTTGCCGCCGAAGTCAGGCGTGAGCGCCTCGACCCGGGTGCCCGGCGACGTCTTCTTGATCTGCTCCACCGTTCGCGCGAAGTGATACGCGCCGCCGTCGGGCAGATCGTCGCGGTCCACCGACGTCAACACCACGTACTGAAGGCGCATGAGCTGCACGCTCTCCGCGACGCTGAACGGCTCCATCGCGTCCAGACGGCCCATCGGGTTGCCCGTGTCCACGGCGCAAAAGCGGCACGCCCGCGTGCAGATGTGGCCCATCAACATAAAGGTCGCCGTGCCGCGCGACCAGCACTCGGCGATGTTCGGGCACATCGCCTCCTCGCACACCGTGTGCAGCTTGTGTTCGCGCACGATCTGCTTCACTTGGCCGAACACCTCGCCCGTCGGAATGCTGACCTTCAGCCACGACGGCTTGGGTTCGCGCGTCTTCTCGGCGTTCTTGCGGTAGATGCCGTTTTTGATGTATCTAGGCTCGGTCGTCATGCGGTGTGCTCCTCCAACGCCCCCATCGGCAGCGCCCAATCGTAAGTCGAAAACGTCTCTTCGAAGGCCCGCACGGTCCGGTCCTTCACGTCGGTCATGCTCGGCGGGCGGCCCAAGCCGCGCAAGTCGAATTCGCGTTCCAGCGACGTCATGCGCGTGTCCTGAAGCCCGCACGGCAAAATCAAATCGAAGTGCTGCAAGTTCGTGGCGACATTGAGTGCCACGCCGTGAAGCGCCACGTTCCTCTGCACCGCCACGCCGATGGACGCGATCTTCTGATCGACCTTGCGTCCGTTCTCGTCACGAGGATCGACGTACACGCCCGCGTAGCCCGGGTTCGCCCGAGCGGCGATGCCGTACGCGTCCACGACGCTCACGAACGACGCTTCGAGCAATCGCAGGAAATCGCGCACGCGCCGCCCCACCGGGAAGATCGTGTAGGCGACGAGTTGACCCGGCCCGTGATACGTCACGTCCCCGCCGCGCTCCACCTCGAACACCTCGATGCCGTGCGCGGCGAGAAGCTCGCGAGGCGCGACGATGTTGCCGCCCTCACGCGCCTTGCGGCCCAGCGTCAAGACGGGCGGGTGCTCCACGAGAATCAAGGTCGGCGTGCTTCCCTCGGCGACGCGAGCGTGCTCGGCCTTCTGACGTGCCCACGCCTCCTCGTAAGGAACGAGGCCCAAATCGAGAACGGCGAATCCAGTCACGGCGAGTATTGTAGTGCCCGCCGATCGCGTCGATGAACACGGGCGGCACACTTTCCGAACACTCGTTTTGGAGGGACCGACCAGCGGCAGTGGTAAGTCTTGCCGGGGAACCGCCGCGCCCTGTATACTGCTCGACTGTGCCCCGGCGCGAAGGCCGGGCGAAGTGACAGTGAACGCACCTGACGAACCGCCAAGCGTTCCGGGTGCGGTCCGCCTGCCGCGAAGGGAGAGAATTATGAAGATCAACCGTGGCGCGATCCTCCGCTCGATCGAGCAACCCCACCTCAAGACGGGCCTGCCCGACTTCCAAGCGGGCGACACCGTCCGAGTCGACACGAAAGTCACCGAAGGCACCCGCACGCGCGTTCAAGCCTTCGAAGGCGTCGTGATCGCCATCAACAACAGCGGCACCCGCAAAAGCTTCACGGTCCGCAAGATCTCCTTCGGCGAAGGCGTCGAGCGCGTCTTCCCGTACAACAGCCCCAACATCGACAAGGTGGCGGTTCTGGAACGCGGTAAGGTTCGCCGCGCCAAGCTGTACTACCTGCGCGAACTGCGCGGCAAGGCCGCCCGCATCAAGGTCGACCGTGGCCGCATGATGCGTGACAGTGGCGTCACCAAGCCTGCCAAGGGTGCGCCCGCCGCCGAACAGCCCGCCTCGAACAACACGCAAGAACCCAACACCTGAATTCGCCTTCGCGGCGCTCAAGGCTCCCCCTCGAGGGGAGCCTTTTTGTTGTCGCCCCTCCCCCGAAGTGCGTTAGGATAGGGCCGCAAGAAAGGAGTTTTTCCATGACTCAATCCTCCAAGCAACCCGTCCGCGTGGCCGTCACCGGCGCGGCAGGCCAGATCGGCTACAGCCTCCTGTTTCGCATCGCGTCCGGCGAGATGCTCGGCCCCGATCGGCCCGTCATCTTGCACCTCCTCGAGATCACGCCCGCCCTCGGCGCGCTCGGCGGCGTCGTGATGGAACTCGACGACTGCGCCTTTCCCCTCCTGCACGGCATCGTCGCCACGGACGACCTCAACGTCGCCTTCAAAGACGTCGAGTACGCCCTGCTGGTCGGCGCGATGCCCCGCAAGCAAGGCATGGAGCGCAAGGACCTCTTGTCGGCCAACGGCGGGATCTTCGGACCGCAAGGCAAGGCCATCAATGACCACGCCGCCCGGAACGTCAAGGTGCTCGTTGTCGGCAACCCCGCCAACACGAACGCCCTCATCGCCGCCTCGAGCGCCCCGGACTTGAGCCCCCGCCAATTCCACGCGATGGTTCGCCTCGACCACAACCGCGCGCTGTCGCAACTCGCCGCGAAGACGGACAAGAAGGTCACGGACATTCGTCACCTCACCATCTGGGGCAACCACTCCAGCACGCAGTTTCCCGACCTCACGCACGCCACCGTGGACGGCACGCCCGCCCTCGAACTCGTCGATCAAGCGTGGTACGAAGGCGAGTACATCCCCACCGTCGCGCAGCGCGGCGCCGCCATCATCAAGGCCCGTGGCGCGAGCAGCGCGGCGAGCGCCGCCAACGCCGCCATCGACCACATGCGCGACTGGGCGCTCGGCACGCAAGAAGGCGACTGGGTGTCCATGGCCGTGCCGTCCGACGGCTCGTACGGCATTCCCGAAGGCGTCGTGTACGGCTTTCCCTGCACCTGCTCGGGCGGCGACTACCAGATCGTGCAAGGCCTCGAAATCGGCGAATTCCAACGCCGCAAGATGCAAGAGACGTACCAGGAGCTTCAAGAGGAGCGCTCGGCCGTCGAGTCCCTCCTCGGCAAGTAAGCCGAGCGACGAAAGCCGTCCGCCCGAAAGGGCGGACGGCTTTCGTGTACTGCCCTCGACGAGACGGCTTTCACCCCGACTCAAGCGCCTGCAAGAAAGCTGCCTTCGCGGCTCCTCAACCGCCCACATAATTCAAGTACGCCCGCAGCACTTCCTCGCCGAAGAAGAGCGTCAAGAGCGCCCCCACGGCGAGGTACGGCGCGAACGGCAACTTGTTTCCACGGCCGAGCGCCGCGAAGATCACGCCGAGCACCGCTCCCGCCACGACCGCGAATCCCAGCGTCACGAGCATGGACGCCCAGCCCACGAACGCCCCGATCATCGCCGCGAGCTTCACGTCCCCGAAGCCCATCGCCACCGGATCGAGCTCCTCCTCGGGAACGTCGTCCTCCTTGGGCGAACGCGCCCACCAGTACACCGCCGCGAGCAGGCTCATGCCGCCCGCGGCGAGAAGCGCGTCTCGGCACATGTCGATGATGCTCGGCCCGAAGCCCGAGACCGACAATGCCATCGACACGAGGAAGCCCAGCAGCACGAGGCTTTCCGGCAAGCTCACGGGGCGGCGCACGACGAGGTTCAACAGCACGCTCGCCACGCCCGCCGCGATGCCCCACCAAGGTCCCACCCACGCGCCCACGAGAAGCGCGAGCGCCACGTTTTGATAGCTCACCGGGTACTCCGGGTGCCGCCGTTCTCGAAAGCGGCGCAGCACCAACTCTCCGTACAAGCTGATCACCGCCAACACCCCCGCTCCCAACAACGCTCCTTGCCACGCTCCCTGAAAGCTCGGGAGCCCCGACGTCGTCGCGCCCGCCGCGTCATTGACGTACCCCGTCAGCATTCCGAGGGCCACGCCCGGCAGCACGAGTTCGTCCGGCACCGTGAACGTCTCCGCGTCGATGAACGAGATCACCAGCAGCAGCGTGAACAACGCGCACAACAGCAGCACGGACGCGCCGACCTGCGAGAACGGGAACAGCACGCCGAGAAGCGCGTAGCCGCCCGCCGTGAGAAGTTCCACGAGCGGGTAGCGACCGTTGATGGGCGCGCCGCAGTATCGACACTTCCGCCCGAGCGCCACCCACGACAAGATCGGCACGAGATCGAGAGGCGCGAGGCGGTGGCCGCAGTTCGGGCAGGCGGACGGCGGAAAGGCGACGCTCTGCTTCCTGGGGAGGCGGTGGATGAGGACGTTGGAGAAGGAGCCGATGAGGGCCCCGAGAACCGCCAAGATGATGGCGACGTAGAGGTCGAGGGTCACCGTGACAGTTTAACGATGGATGAAGAAGGCAGGCTGTAGAGAAGTTGGGATAGTCGCGACGAGGCCCGAACTTCACGGCCGCACCGAAGCCTCCTCGGACGACAGTAGCGCCTCACGAAGACACCTGTGATTGGCAGGCGAGGATGCCGCTTCCCCGGCATCGCTCACGCGACTTGCAAGGCGTCCTGCTCGGCCTCGAAGTCCGGAGCCGACTCTGCTTCCGCCTGAGCGGCGGCGATCCTCGGTTGCATCACCAGCATCAGCATGAACGACACGATCAAGACCACGATGGCGCTTCCCAAGCCCACGCGCGGAGACACGAATCCCAACGCCACCGTGAGAAACCAGCCTCCCGTGTACGCGCACAACGCGACCGTCAAGTCACGGACGAGCGTGTCGCTGAGCGCGTGGTGGGTCAAGTGGTGGCCGCGCGTGCAGTGCCACCAATTCAACGTGCCGACGAGCGCGTAGGCGGCCGCGCTGAGCCCGAAGAAGGCCAGCGCGACAGGCGAATCGATGTAGGAGCCCAGGAGGGCCGCTGTGAAAGGCACCAGGCTGATGAAAAGGAGCTGCAGCATGTTCAAGGCGACGTGCGTGAAGTCCGTGCGGATGATGACGCTGGCGAAAAAGTAATGAGACATCCAACCGATCGCGACACAAGTGAAAGCCGCGGCGTATACCTCGAATTTGGGAGCGAGCTCGAGGAGGTGGCCGGGAAGTTGTTGCAGCGAGAGACCTTCGGGAACTTTGAGTTCGAGGACCAGCAAGGTCAGGACGATGGCAAAGACACCGTCGATCACGGTGTCCACCCGATCTTTCGGCATTCCCAGCCGCACGTTTTTCATAAAAGAAGTCTAACGAACCGTTCCGATCGGTGAAGCACCTTGTCGAGGCGCCGGTATCCACGTACGGCAAAGCCCGGTAAGGCTGCTGAGACCCGACCACTTCGTGCGACCGAGAGCCGAAGATCGCGGTGGCATTCGATCTTCGGGAAGGGAGGCGGCGCAAAGGCAAGCCCTCCGATCCCAGGGATCGGAGGGCTTGCCTTTGCGCTTGCTTCAGCCGTGCTTCGGTCCTGAATTCAATCGAATCAGGCCGAAACGATGTTGCCGTTGTCGCCACTTTCCGCGCTTTGCTCGCGGATGGGCTCGCTCTTGAGGAGTTGCAGCAGCACCGTCTGCAGAATGCCGCCGTTGCGGTAGTAGTCGATTTCGACGGGAGTGTCGATGCGGCAGCGCACTTGGAAGGTCTTCGTCTCGCCGTTCTCGTTCGTCATGGTGACGGCCAGAAGTTGGCGCGGCTTGACGTCGTCGCCGATTTCGATGGAGAACGTCTCGCGGCCCGTGAGGCCCAACGTCTCCGCGTTGTCACCCGCGATGAACTGCAGGGGCAAGACGCCCATGCCGACGAGGTTGGAGCGGTGGATGCGCTCGAAGCTTTCCGCCAGGACCGCCTTCACGCCGAGCAGGAACGTGCCCTTGGCGGCCCAGTCACGGCTGGAACCCATGCCGTAATCCTTGCCCGCGATGACCATGAGGGGCGTGCCCGCCGCCTTGTACGCTTCGCTCGCCTCGTAGATCGTCGTGACCGAGTTCGTGAGGAAGTTGGTGGTGAAGCCGCCTTCCGTGCCCGGCGCGAGTTGGTTCTTGAGGCGGATGTTCGCGAAGGTGCCGCGCGTCATGATGCGGTCGTTGCCGCGACGCGAGCCGTACGAGTTGAAGTCGCGCGCTTGCACGCCGCGCTCCACGAGGAACTTCCCGGCGGGCGTGTCGGCCTTGAAGGAACCGGCGGGGGAGATGTGGTCGGTCGTGACGGAATCGCCGACCTTCACGAGGACGCGCGCGCCCGTGATGCTGGAGATCGGCTTGATTTCACCGCCGAGGCTCTCGAAGAACGGCGGGTTCTGGATGTACGTGGACTCTTCCTTCCACGCGAAGAGTTCGCCGCCCGCGACGGGAATCTCGTTCCACATCTGGTTCGAGTGCTCGATGCCGTCGTAGACCTTCTTGAACATCTCGGCGTTGATCGCTTGGTCCATGATCGTCTGGATTTCCGCGTTCGAGGGCCAGATGTCGCGCAGGTAGACGGGCTGACCGTCGCTGCCCGTTCCGATCGGGTCGTTCACGAGGTCCATATCGACGCGGCCCGCGAGGGCGTACGCGACGACGAGGGGCGGCGAGGCGAGGTAGTTCGCCTTGATGTACGGATTGATGCGCCCTTCGAAGTTGCGGTTGCCCGAAAGGACCGACGCGACGACGAGGTCGTTGTCGACGATGGGCTTCACGACTTCGTCGGGCAACGGGCCCGAGTTGCCGATGCAGGTCATGCAGCCGTAGCCGACGGTGTTGAAGCCGATTTGGTCGAGGTACTCTTGCAGACCGGCCGCTTCGAGGTATTCCGTGACGACCTTCGAACCGGGCGCGAGCGACGTCTTGACGTACGGCTTGCTCGTCAGTCCCTTCTCGACGGCCTTCTTCGCCACGAGACCCGCCGCGATGAGCACGCTGGGGTTCGAGGTGTTCGTGCAGGACGTGATGGAGGCGAGCACGACGGAGCCGTGGCCGATCTCGCTTTCACCCTTGGCATTGACGACGGTGCCCGTCGCGCCGAGTTGATCTTGCGCGAGTTCGAACCCGCGTTGCTTCACGGACGCCGTGAGCGCTTCCTCGAAGACCGGCTTCATGTCGCTCAAGGCCACGCGGTCTTGCGGACGCTTGGGACCCGCGAGGCTCGGAACGACCGACGAAAGGTCGAGTTCGAGCGTCTTCGTGAAGACCGGGTCGGGCGTGGCGTCCGTGCGGAACATGCCTTGCGCCTTGGCGTACTGCTCGACGAGTTCGATCTCGACGTCCAAGCGGCCCGTGCGGCGCAGGTAACGCAGCGTTTCATCGTCGACGGGGAAGAAACCCATCGTCGCGCCGTACTCGGGCGCCATGTTCGCGATCGTCGCGCGGTCGGGCAACGTCATGTTCGACAAGCCCGGACCGTAGAACTCCACGAACTTCCCGACGACGTCGTTGGAACGCAGAATTTGCGTCACGGTGAGGGCGAGGTCCGTGGCAGTCGCGCCCTCGGGCAGTTCGCCCGTCACCTTGAAGCCGATGACTTCGGGCACGAGCATGTAGATGGGCTGGCCGAGCATGACGGCTTCCGCCTCGATGCCGCCGACGCCCCACCCGACCACGCCGAGGCCGTTGATCATCGTGGTGTGCGAGTCCGTGCCGACCAGAGAGTCGGGGAACGCGACGAAGCCGTCGTCCTCGGGCCGCGTCATGACGCCCTTGGCGAGATACTCGATGTTGACTTGGTGAATGATGCCCGACGCGGGCGGCACGACGCCGAAGTTGTCGAACGCCTGCTGTCCCCAGCGCAGGAACTCGTAACGCTCGCGGTTACGCTCGAACTCGATGGCGACGTTGTTGGCGAGGGCGAACTCCGTGCCGAACTCGTCGACTTGCACCGAGTGGTCGATGACGAGGTCCACGGGAATGAGCGGGTTGATCTTCTTGGGATCGCCGCCGAGCTTCACCATCGCGTCGCGCATCGACGCGAGGTCCACGACGGCGGGCACGCCCGTGAAGTCCTGCAGGATGACGCGTCCGGGCTTGAAGGGCACCTCCGCGTTCATGTCGACGCCTTCGCCGCCCCACTGGGCGAGGTTTTTGACGTCGTTTTGCGTCACGTCGTAATCGTTGGCTTCGCGCAAGACGCTTTCGAGCAGCACCTTGATGCTGAACGGCAATCGGTCGACGTTGTAGCCGAGCTCGCCCAGCTTGCCGAGGCGGTAGTAGTACAGCTTGCCATCCGCGCGCTCCATCAGTACTTCGCGCGCACCGAACAGATCTTTCGCCATCTCGTATCTCCTTGGAATGACCTCAAGCGAACGGGCTTGAGAAAGCCTTGGTAAGAGTGTACCCCTCGAATTCGGAGGCGTATTGTTACTGGAACGGGAACAACCTTGGGAAACGGGAGGAGCGTATGACCGAGCCGCAAGACCGCAGCGAAGACAACGTCCCGCAAGAGCAGGTGCAGGACAACCCGAACTGGGGCGGTGACAAGAAGTTGCCCGAGCAGGACGGCCAGGAGTACTGGGAGGACGTGACGGACGAGAACCGCGAACCTCCCGAAGATCGACCTTCCTGACGTCAACTCCCTGAATCGGCTGCCCTGTAAAGACGGCGAGAATGCCGTCTTTACAGGGCGGTCGGCGCGTCCGTCCACCGCTTCCGTGATCACGATGGACGGGCGGCCTACGAACAGCAAGCGCTCGAAGGCGAACACCGACAGCCGACCGAGTAGCTCTGTCAACTCCTGACGGCGGACCATCGGGACGATGCTCATGACGTTCGCCTTCGGCTCGACGGCGAGCGTCGTGAACTCGAGCACGAAGAAGACCTCCAAAGGACGTTTACCTCCGCCTCGAACTTCAACCGTGGTTATACGCCCCGTTTGAGCTTCGAGGCGCGTTCGTTCGCACGGCACCTTGAAGAGCATGCGACTGAGACCGTTGCCCCCGCATTCCAACCTGTACAAACAGCAGGTCCGTCAGTCTCGGCCGAACGCCGTAATTGCTCGCTCGGAGGCGGAAGAGCAGCAACGCGGAAACAACGAGAATCGGTACGGCGGTCTCGTGCGGCTTACGTAACTTCCAATCGAAAAGCCGAAGCAGGCGGACTGCGACGCAAGAAACCCAACCCACGAACGGTTAGGTGAACTTCACGCAGCCACTTCACAACTGAGGTGGCGCCCGAGCGCATTCCTCCTCTCCGTCGGCTTCTGCCTCGCGGATGGCGCGGTCGTTATGTTGGCTTAGGGCTTTCTTGAGCGCTTTCTCGAGCAAGAGGGGAGAATTGGTGAACTCCCCCGAAGTTCGATTGCAGCCGAGCTCCCCAATCGGCTTCTACGATGATGTAGCGCTGATCCAGCGGCACTGTTGCATTCAGGAGAACAATTATGACTCACATTTCCGGAGCGGCATCGAAGGCCGCTCGGTCGTCCACGCCACTCGTCGTCCTCGAAACGCAGGTGTACCGCGGTCCGAACGTCTATGGATACGACCCGATGGTGCGCTTTCAACTCGACCTCGGAGCCTTGGAGGACCGGCCCTCGAACACCTTGCCGGACTTCACGGATGGCCTGCTGGCCCTCCTGCCGAGCTTGCACGAGCACGAGTGCAGCCTCGGTCGCCCGGGCGGATTCGTCGAGCGCCTGCGGGAAGGCACGTGGATCGGACACGTCACCGAGCACGTCGCCCTCGAACTCCAAACGCTCGCTGGAACACGCGTGGACCACGGCAAGACGCGGTCGGTGAAGAACCGGCCCGGCGTGTACAACGTGTTGTACACCTACCGCGAGGAACGCCTCGGACGCCTCGCGGGCTTCGTCGCGTTGCGACTTGTAGAAAGCCTGCTGCCAGCCGACTTACGCGGCCTTCAGGGCGCGGCGCGCCTGCTGCCGAGCGACGTAGACACGCGCCTCGATCCCGAGGCGCCGTTCGACTTGGAAGCGGAACTCGGCGAGTTGCGACGCTTGGCGAGGCAGCACACCCTCGGCCCGACGACTGACTCGCTCGTCAACGAGGCCGAGCGTCGCGGTATTCCGTACTTGCGGATCGACGACGCGTCGCTCGTGCAACTCGGGTACGGCAAGTACCAGCGTCAAATTCGCGCGAGTCTCACGAGCATGACTCCCCACATTGCCACCGAGACGGCGAGTGACAAGGACCTCACGAAGAAGCTGCTCGACCGCGTCGGCCTGCCCGTCCCGAAAGGCGTGGTCGTGCGAGACGCCGATGAGGCTGTGCGCGCCGCCAAGCGCATTGGATACCCGGTCGTCACCAAGCCGCTCGACGGCAATCACGGGCGTGGCGTATCGCTCGACTTGCGCTCGGAAGAACAGGTGCGTCACGGCTTCGACGAAGCTCGCACGCACGGTCGCCGCGTCGTCGTCGAACGGTACTTCGTAGGCAACGACCATCGCGTCCTCGTCGTGAACGGCGAGGTCATCGCCGTCGCCGAGCGCGTGCCGGCCCACGTTGTGGGCGACGGCAAGCACACCATCCAAGAACTCGTGGACGAAGTCAACCGTGATCCTCGGCGTGGTAACGGCCACGAGAACGTCATGACGAGGATCAACATCGATTCGCACGTCGTCGACCTCCTCGCTCGCGCGGGCCGTTCGCCCGTCAGCGTTCCCGAGGCGGGCGAGATCATATTCCTGCGAGACACGGCGAACATATCGACAGGGGGCACCGCCGTGGACCGCACGGACGTTACCCACCCGGAAAACGTGACGATCGCGCGGCGCGCGGCGCAAGTCATCGGTCTGGACGTCGCGGGCATCGACCTCATCACGCCCGACATCACGCGCAGCGTGCACGAAGTCGGCGGCGCAATCGTGGAAGTGAACGCCGCGCCGGGCTTTCGCATGCACCTGCAGCCCAGCGAAGGCAAGGCGCGAAACGTCGCCGGTCCCGTCCTCGACATGCTCTTTCCGAAGGGCACGCCGTGTCGCATGCCGATCGTCGCCATCACGGGCACGAACGGCAAGACGACGACGTCGCGCATGGTTGCGCACATCTTCAAGCAAGCCGGGAAGACGGTGGGCCTCACGACGTCCACCGGCATCTACATTGACGGCGAGCTCGTCGTGAGTGGCGACACGACCGGACCGAAAAGCGCGAAGGTCGTGCTCATGGACCCGAATGTCGAAGTGGCCGTGCTGGAGACGGCGCGCGGCGGCATCTTGCGCGAAGGGCTCGCGTTCGATCGCTGCGACGTCGGAGCGGTCCTGAACATCCAACCCGATCACCTCGGTCTCAAGGGCATCGAGACGATCGAGGATCTCGCTTGGGTGAAGTCGCTCGTGGTGGAAGTCGTGACGGACACTGGCACGAGCATCCTCAACGCCGACGATCCCCTCACGCTGGAAATGCGAGAGCGAGCGGGCGGGCAGCTCGCGCTCTTCTCGATGCACGGAGGCGAGCGTGCCCCGACGCACCTCAAGGCGCACATCGCTTCGGGCGGCCTGGCGGTCGTACGCGAGACAACCCTACTCGGCGACGAACTCGTGATGTACGACGGCGGTCAGCGACTGCCGATCGTGCGGGCCCGTGACATTCCCGCGACCCTCGGTGGATTCGCGACCGTGAACGTCCAGAACGCCCTCGCGGCGAGCGTCATCGCCCTCGCGCAGAACGTGCCGCTTCCGGTCCTTCGGACGGCTTTGACGACGTTCACGACGTCCTTCGAGCAAAGCCCGGGTCGCCTCAACCTCTACGAAGGTCATCCGTTCCGGGTGCTGCTCGACTACGCTCACAACCCGACGGGCTTGGAGTACCTCGCGGACCTCGTGGCGCACTTGCGTCCACCTCACGGCCGTGTGATCGGGGTCGTCGGCGTGGCCGGAGATCGGCGCGACGAGGACATGACGCGCATGGGCGAACTCGCCGCCACTGCCTTCGACGAGTTGATCGTGCGCGAAGACGATTACCGCCGGGGGCGGCGTGTCGGCGAAGGCGCGCGCCTCGTCATGGAAGGCGCCCTCGGCGCGGGATTCGCGCAAGAGCACCTACACGTCATCCTGCCCGAGCACGAAGCGGTGGACGCCGCCTTGCGCTTGGCGAGGCAAGGAGACTTGGTCATCATCCTCGTCACGGAAGTCGAGAACGTCTGGGAGCGGATTCGCACGTTCGACAGTTCGAACACGCCGCCGCGCCTCCCGCAAGATCCGGCGCGCGCGAAGAACGAATCTCACCGCGCCTGAAGACCTTGGAAGAGGACGCGCCAAGTCGAACTTGGCGCGTCCTCTTCTCGGCTTCAATTCAGCATTCGGCGGCTTCGAGCGCTTGGCTCGTCTCCAAGTCGCCCGCTTCGTGAGGCCGCCGCTTCACGAGGTCGAACGTGTCTCCGTGGCTCAGGACATGCAGGCGAACGTCGTACAAGGAAAGAGGACGGTCGCGCCGAGCTTCCACGAGGTTCGAGTACGTGACGCCCGACGCGTCGGCGATGTACACGGCGCCCTCGCCGATCACGCTGAACGTGTCGCCTTGCACGACGATGGCGGTGTTCTCGTCGATGCCGATGCCGAGCACGCGCGGATTGTGCGCTACCGCTCCCAGCAGACGACCGATTCGTCCGCGCTCCCCGAAGTGCTGATCGATGATCACGCCGCGAATGAGCCCCAAGCCGGGCGCCATCCGCAAGTCCCCGATGCGGTACGACTCGCCGCTCGCGCCCTTCACGAGCATCGTCTCGCACATCACCGACGCGCCCGCCGACGTTCCCGCGATGACGCCTCCCTTCTCGTACAATGCGCGAATCTTCGCCTCGACGGGCGTGTTCGCGATTTGCGATGTGATCCGAAGCTGGTCTCCGCCCGAGAAGAACACGCCCGTCGCTTCGTCGAGGGACTGCAGCTTCTCCTCGTTGAGGGTGTCCGCGCGGTTCTCGACGTAAAGCTCCGTCAAGTCCGTCACGCCGAGCGGCTCGAACGCCTTTTGGTACGACTCGAAGTACCCTTCCGGCTCGTGGGACGCGACGGTCGCCACGACGAGCTTGCCGCCGTGCAAGTGCCGCGCGACTTCCTTCAAGATGCCGCGTCGCCCCTCCTTGTCTTCGTGACCGCCGATGATGATGAGGGTGCCTTTGGGCGGCGTGGATGAATCGGTCGTCATGATGCTTCCTCCGATTTCGTCATGTACGCTTTCGGCTCGGGATCGCGCGACGTCGCGAAGGCCACGGCGAAGTCGCGGCTTTCGTGCGACCACCCGACCCGTCCGCTCTTGTCGAGGACGATTCCGCCGACTTCTCCGCCGACGCGCGAGGTCATGTATTTCGTCGCTTCATCGCACGCGCGCTGAGGTCCCATGACGGGAATGTTCGTGAGCAGCCGCGCGGCGAGCGCGGTGCGCGAGATGAACTCGCCGTGCCCGCTGAACGCGAGGCCGCCAATCTGGTCGTCGGCCAGGAAGCCGCAGCCTGGCAGGGGCGCGTCTCCCACCCGGCCTGGCATCTTGCCGCTGAGACCTCCTGTGGACGTCGCCACGGCGACGTGGCCGTTCATGTCGAGCGCGACGCATCCAACCGTGTCGTGCGCGTTGGCCTGCACGTCGCGCTCGAAGCTTTCCTTGCGGCGCGGTGCGACCATCTCGGCGGGATCGCACAACTCCGCGCCTTTCGCCTCGGCGAAGCGGCGAGCGCCTCCGGCGACGAGCAGGGTGGGTCGCTCGGTCAGCATGAGGCGCGCGACCGACACGGGATGACGCACGCCCATGACGGCGCCCACGGCGCCGATGTTCAACGTCTCGCCGTCCATCACGGCGGCGTCCATCTCGGCGTCGCCGTCCGTGTTCAACACCGATCCGTACCCCGCGTTGAAGGCGTCGTCGTCCTCCAAGGCGCGAACGGCCGCTTCCGCCGCGTCGAGGGCGCTTCCGCCGCTCAGGAGGATGGTCCGACCCGCTTCGAGCGCGGCGAGGCAGCCTTCACGCGCGCGGTCTTTCCATTCGTCGGCGATGTTGCCCGCGCCGCCGTGCAAGATGATGCCCCAAGTTTTCATGTCAGTCACCGTGAACCTCCACGTTCGGTCGAAAGCTTCGAATTTGTGCCCACACCTCGTCGACTTTCGTGGGCATGATCACCACGAGGTCGCCCGGGCGACCGAGGCGCAGCGTCTCCTCGACGGCGTCTTGCTCCTCCAGCACGAGGCGTAGGTGCTCTTGCTCGCTGCCCGCCGAGAGCGCTCCTTCGCGCAGCAAGTCCATCACTTCGCCTCTCGGGCGACCGCGTCCGTCGGGCCCTTCGCGAAAGACGATCTCGTCGAAGGTTCGCGCGGCGATCGTGCCGACTTCCCGAATGTCGTCGTCTCGGCGATCGCCCGGCACGCTCACCATGCCGATGAGACGACCTCCCGGCGTGCGCAGGCTGTGCAGCAACTCGCGCTGCGCTTCGAGGCTCGCCGGGTTGTGGGCGTAGTCGAGCAGCACGCGGAAAGGCAACTCGTCGAAAAAGTTCAGGCGGCCCGGGTTCTGCTCGAACGACGACGTGAACGTCGACAGGCCGCGCCGCACGACGTCGAGCGCGAGGCCTTGCCCGACGCACATCGCGGTCGCGGCGAGGGCGTTTTCGACGTTGAAGCGCGCGAGGCCCGCGAGGGTCGCCGGGATGTCGCACACGCTCATCAGGACTTCGCGCTCTCCGTGTCGGTACACGACGATGTCCTCGCCTTCGCGCACCACGGCGAGGCCTCCTTGCTCGATGTGGCCGCGCACGATGTTCGCGTCGGGCCGCTGCGAGAAGAACGCCACGCGTCCGCCCGCTCGCCGCGCCATTCTCACCGTGTGAGGATCGTCGGCGTTGAGAACCGTGCAGCCGCGTCGCCGCACCGCCCGAGCCACGAGGCTCTTGGCCCACGCGAGTTGCTCGAGCGTCAGGATGCCGCCCAGACCAAGGTGATCGGCCGAGACGTTGAGGACTCCTCCGACGTCGGCGAAATCGTATCCCAGGCCTTCGCGCAGCATGCCGCCGCGCGCCGTTTCCAGCACCGCCACTTCCACGAGAGGATCGCGCAAGACGATTCGCGCGCTTTTCGGCCCCGTGGCGTCCCCGGTCGTGACGCGCTCGCCGCCCACGTACACGCCGGTCGTGCTCGTGAAGCCCACGATCTTGCCGCTCGACGCGTACACGTGCGCGATCATCCGAGCGGTCGTGCTCTTGCCGTTCGTGCCCGTCACGGCCAAGATCGGGATGCGGCCGGGCTTCAGGAGGTCCAAGACGGGCTTCGCGACGTTTCTGGGCGTGCCCTCGCTGGGCTGCAGGTGCATGCGAAAGCCCGGCGCGGCGTTCACTTCCACGATGCCGCCCCCCGTCTCGCGTACGCTGCGCGTGATGTCGGGCGCGAGGAAGTCGATGCCCGCGACGTCGAGCCCCACCGCGAGGGCCGCGCGGCGCGCCATCATGGCGTTCTCGGGATGCATGGCGTCCGTCACGTCGATCGCCGTGCCGCCCGTCGAGAGGTTCGCCGTGCCGCGCAGACGCACGTGCCGTCCCGCCTCGGGCACGTCTCGAAGGCTCAGGCCCTGCTCGCGCAGCAACTCGCGTACCGAGCGGTCGATCTTGATTTTCGTCATGACCTGTTCGTGCCCGTCGCCGCGCCGAGGATCACGGTTGACTTCGTCCACGAGTTCTTGGACCGTGCGCGTTCCGTCGCCGACGACGTGCGCCGGGACGCGCCGTGCCGCCGCGATAACTTGACCGCCCACGACGAGGATGCGGTGGTCGTCGCCCACGAAGAACTGCTCCACGATGACGCTCGGCGAGACGCTCGCGGCGAGCTCGAAGCCCGCGCGCACTTCCGAGGCGTCCTTGAGATTCACCGAGACGCCCCGGCCGTGGTTGCCGTCGAGCGGCTTCGTCACGACCGGGAATCCGAGGCGACTCGCGGCCCGCACGGCTTCCTCGACGTCCTTGACGACGACTCCTCTCGGAACGGGCACGCCAATGTCGGCCAGCAAGCTCTTGGTGAGGTTTTTGTCGCCCGCCGCCGTCACGCCGAGGTGCGACGTGCCCTCGGTGATGCTCGCGCGAATGCGCTTCGCGGCCCTGCCGTACCCGATTTGCACGAGGCTGAACTCGTCGAGGCGCATTACGGGCAGACCGCGCCGCCGCGCTTCCTCCACGAACGACATCGTCGTCGGGCCGAGGCTCGTGCGGCGCACGAGCTTCCTCAAAGCCGTCAAGCCCGACTCGAAGTCGAACTCGGCGGAGAGCGCGTCGTCCTTGCAAATCATGTCGAGGCCGCGCACGCCCGCGAGGTCGCTCGGCAAGAGGCTGTTCACGAGTTGCAACGCGAGACGGCCCGCCATGAGGCCCACGCGCTCGTCTCGGTACTCGAACATGACGTTGTACACGCCGGGTCGTTTGGGCACGCTTCGCGTCTTGCCTTTGTGCACTGTCGTTTCGCCCGCGAGCGTCTGCAACTCCAGCGCGACGTGCTCCGTGACGTGCCCGAGCCAAGTTCCGTCCCGCAAGCGTCGCTCGAAGCCGCCCGGCACGCCGAGCGAGCAGTGATGCTGTCCGACGCTCGGCAGCAAGGTCAACAGGCGTTCCGTGAAACCGTCGATGGTGTTCGACGGTCGTTGCTCCAGCGGCCCGAGGTCGAGCATGAAGCGCACCATGGGACGCAAGCTGTAGATGTTCGGGCCACGGTACACGCCGCGCTCCAAAACGCGCATCATCGAAAACCTCCGAGTTCGAACGAGAACATTGCACCGAGGATAGAAGGAGCGCCGCTCGAACCGCACGAAAACGCTGTTTGCGCGATCCTTAATGCAAGGTGGGCTTCATGGGTTCGGAGGTACAGGCCTTGTCGAGCATGAAGCGAAGTTCATCTTTGCTGAAGCGCTTCGGAACGAGCTTCACGCTCAGGACGTCTTCTCGAAGAGGCTTGAAGCCGAAGTCGGACTTCAAGACGAGGTCACGCGTCTTCGTGAAGCCCAACGTGAACGTGACGCGCAGCGTGTACATCTCGCTGAGCAAGGCCTTGAGAAGCTCCGAGTCGCCCGCCGCGAGGGCCACGAGCGCCGAGTGCGCCACCATGCCCTCGTCGACTTCCAACCTCGCCTTGTCGACGTCGAGAAGACCGCCCGCGCCGCGCAACTCGTAGCCCTCGATGCGCCGCCGGCATGTTTCCTCGTCGTCACCGCGCGGCACGGTGACGCGCCGCCCCGCGCGCTCGGCGAAGTCGAGGTACGACCAGAAGCGCTTCAAGGACGAGTAGCCTTCCAGCGTGACGTACCCTGCGGGCTTGAAGGGCAGCGGCTTCGACGGGCGCACGCTTCGAGTGTACTCATGGCGATCGGATTTCGTCTTTACACGACAATCATTCGGTTCCTTGGCGCTCAGACGAAGCGTCTCTTCGCGCGTATCAAGAAGCATGACCCAGCCGCACGACCTCATGTCGCTCATGTCACGTCTCGACATGCAAAAGCTCGCTCAAGTCGCTTCGAAGGTGGACTTGCCCGCTCTTCTGGAGGCGGCGGCGAACCTCGACGAGTCGCAGCTCAAGCAGCTCACGAAGCTGCTGCAAGGCGGTGGGAATCGCAAGGCGGCGAAGCTGCCCGAGCCGAACGGCGACTTCTTCGACATCGCCGGGACGCTCACCGAGCGTCAGCGAGACATTCAAAGGCGCGTGCGGCACTTCATGGAAACGGAAGTCGCGCCGATCGCCAACGAGTACTGGAGCCGCGACGAATTCCCGAAGCAGCTCATCCCGAAGTTCCAAGAGCTGAATCTCATTCGCGAGATCTACGACGAGACGGGAAGTCGCCGAGAAGACGCGTCGGTCGTGGAGGGCATCGTGACGATGGAGATGGCGCGCGTCGACGTTTCCACCGCCACCTTCTTCGGCGTGCATTCCGGACTCGCTCTCGTCAGCATCGCGCTCGGCGGCAGCGAAGAGCAAAAGCGCGAGTGGATTCCCAAGATTCTCGATATGAGCGTCATCGGCGCCTTCGGCCTCACCGAGCCCGACGTGGGCAGCGCGGCGGCGGGCGGCCTCACCACGACTTGCAGGCGAGAAGGCGACACGTGGATCCTCGACGGCCAGAAGAAGTGGATCGGCAACGCGACGTTCGCGGACTTCGTCGTGATTTGGGCGCGTGACGTCGACGACGATCAAGTCAAGGGGTTCATCTTACGCACCGACAACCCGGCGTACCACGTGGAAAAGATTCAAGGCAAGGTCGCCCTTCGCATGGTCGAGAACGGCTTGATCACCTTGCGAGGCTGCCGCGTCCCGGAATCGGACCGCTTGCAGCAGGCGAACAACTTTCGCCTCACCGCCGACGTGCTTCGCGCGACCCGCGCGGGCGTCGCGTGGCAAGGCGTGGGCTGCGCGATGGGCGCGTACGAGAAAAGCTTGAAGTACGCGCAGACCCGCGACCAGTTCGGCAAGAAGATCGCGAACTTCCAACTCGTGCAAAACCTCCTCGTGCACATGCTCGCCAACGTGACCGCCATGCAGACGATGTGCCTGCGCCTTTCGCAACTGCAAGACGCGGGACAGATGCGCGACGAGCACGCCTCGCTCGCCAAGGTCTACACCGCCGCCACGTGCCGCGCGACCGTCGCCCTCGCCCGAGAAGTACACGGCGGCAACGGCATCCTGCTCGAACACCACGTCATTCGTTTCTTCATGGACACCGAGGCGATCTACTCTTACGAAGGCACGAACGAAATCAACACCCTCGTCGTGGGACGAGCGATCACGGGATTCAGCGCGTTCGTGTGAACGCGCGAAGGAAGGAAGGGCCAGTCGCCCTTCCTTCCTTCGCTTGGAATTCGGAGGTCAGTTGTTCGAGGTCGTTCTCGCCGCGCCGACTTCGTACACCGCGCGCCACGCTCGGTAAGCCGTGCTGACCTTGTCGGTGCGCGTTCCCGTGACGTCGTTGATGGTTCGGGTGATGTAGAGGTTGTAGCCGTCTTGCGCCCAATCGACTTGACGGCGCACGCCGGGAGCGAGCGAGGGATTGACGATGTACTGCGGCGCCGGGGCGGGCGTGCGCGAAAGGATCACGGCGGGGGAGACGCTCACCGTGCGCGTTTGCGGCACTCCGTACAGCCGTAC
The DNA here is from genome assembly GCF_003217515.1 of Deinococcus yavapaiensis KR-236. Classification (NCBI taxonomy): domain Bacteria; kingdom Thermotogati; phylum Deinococcota; class Deinococci; order Deinococcales; family Deinococcaceae; genus Deinococcus; species Deinococcus yavapaiensis. The sequence continues at coordinate 210,700 of NZ_QJSX01000003.1, forward strand.
TTCCAGGGTGCTCTTCTGGTCGTCGTTGACGGTGCGGATGAGCAGGGGGCCGCCCGTGTCGTTGGTCATGCGCAAGTCCACGCCGGGGTCGTACACCGCCGCCTCGAAGCCGACGTTCGGCTCGTAGTACCCGACGCGGTACGCGTGCTGATTGCGCTCCACGATCGGCAGACCTGCCGTGTACAACGCGCGGAAGGCCGTCGTGCTGACTTGACACACGCCGCCGCCGAGACCCGCGACGGTGCGCCCGCCGCTGATGACGAGACCGGAGACGAAGCCCGCGTCGTCCGTGATGTGCCCCACGGCATTGAGGAAGCTGAACTCGCCGCCCGTCGGCACGACGAGGCCGTCGAGCTTGCCCGCCGCGACGGCGACGTTCGTGCGGCGCGCGCGACTCGAGCCGTAGTACGTGGATTTCCCGACGGCGACGAGGGTGAGCTTCTTCGGGTCGGGCAGCGACGCGGCCTTGAGCGAGGGCTTCGTGACCTCGCTGGGAAAGGTGACGCTGCGAACCGCGGCGTCGAGCACCGCGTCGGAGAGAAGTCGAACGGACTCGTCGTGCAACGCCGAGAGCCCCTCGCGCTCGGGCACCTTGACGAGCTTGCCGTTCTTGGCGCTGTAGCGCGCCTCCTGGACGGGCGTGCCGACTTCGAGGTCGGCGCGCTTCACGGCGTCCTCGATGGTCTTGGCGTCCAGCTCGATGCCCGCGCGGCGCACCCAGTAGAGGTTGGCGACTTGCAAGGGCGAGAGCGTGAGGCTGTTCTTGGCACCTTCGAGCTTCAGCGTGAGCGGCCGCATCAAGAGGTTGCCCTCGTCGACGCGCGGTTGCAGAGCGCTCGCGCGAACGCTGGCCGGAAGCGGTGCGAGCGGCACGCTGACTTCGGTGGCGTCCGGATTCTTGGCGTACGTGCCCACGGCGGAGTTCACGTCGGGCTTCACGCCCGATTCGTCGGGACGCACGGCGTAGCGCGCCTTGTCGAAGACGATGGCGGCGTCCTTCGGGCTTTTGGCGAGGTCGGCGGTGAAGTCGGCGAGGTACGCCCGGGCGGCGCGATCGTCGATCGTCGCGGCGAGCTTCGGCGTCTTGGCCTTCTGATTCGTGACGGCGTCGAGGACGCGCGTCAGCAACGTTCCTTGCACGTCTTGCACGTTCTTGAGGGTGCCGTCGACGTCCACGCTCCAACCCAGGACGTCGGCGGACACCGTGGTGGTTCGGCTGCCCGCTCGCACGGTGACGAGGGGAGCGGCGATAATTGCGCTTTTCAGGCGGGCGCGAGCTTGATCCAACGTCAAGCCGCCGAGGTCGACGCCCGCGACGGCCGTGCCCGCCACGAGAGAACCGCTCGGTTGCGAGGCGACGAGGCCCAAGGCGCTGCCAGCCAACAGGATCGGGACGAGGAAAAGCGCCGTGCGGCGGCGGCGGCCTTGAGGCTCGGGAAAGCGAACGTCCATCACGCCTACTCTAGCGTCCCGACCGCTCGCGTTCCTGAGTGTTGCGGGGATGACACCTCACGGGGGCGGATGCGTTACCATAAGCAGAACGAACGTTTGCTCGTCCGAGGTGCCTCATGTACGAACTCACCGCCGATCAACGCGTCATCCTCGACGCCCTCAAGAGCTTCCTCAAAAACAAAGTCGCGCCCGGCGCCGCCGAGCGCGATCAAACCGGCGAGTTTCCCCTCGACATCGTCCGCGAGCTCGGAGAGATGGGCGTCATGGGCGCCCAGACGCCCGCCGAGTACGGCGGAAGCGAGCTCGACACCGCGACCTTCGCGATGATCGTCGAAGAGATCGCCGCCGTCGACGGAAGCTTGTGCCTCACGGTCGCCTCGCACAACTCGCTGTGCCAAGGTCACATCCTGATCGGGGGCACCGACGCCCAAAAAGCGAAGTACCTGCCCGACCTCGCCGTCGCCAAGAAGCTCGGCGCGTGGGGGCTCACCGAGCCCGGCAGCGGTTCCGACTCGGGCGGCCTCGCCACGAAGGCCGTCGAGCAGGCCGACGGCTCGTGGGTGCTCAACGGCGCGAAGAACTTCATCACGCAAGGCTCCGTCGGCGGCACCTACGTCATCCTCGCCCGCACCGACCCCGCCCGCCCAGGCCGCTCAAAGAACGACGGCATCTCCGCCTTCGTCTTCAACCGTGACGAAGTCGAAGGCTTCTCCATCGGCCGCAAGGAAGACAAGCTCGGCTTGCGCTCCTCGGACACCGCGCAGCTCATTTTCGAGGACATGCGCCTTCCGGCGGACGCCTTGCTCGGCCAGCGAGGCCGCGCCTTCAAGGACGTCATGAAAGTCCTCGACGGCGGCCGAATCGGCATCGGTGCGATGGGTCTCGGCCTCGGACGCGCCGCCTTCGAGTTCGCCGCCAAGTACGCCACCGAGCGCGTGCAGTTCGGCCAGCCCATCGCGCTGAACCAAGGCATCGGCTTCAAGCTCGCCGACATGGACACGAAACTCGAAGCGGCGCGCCTGCTCATCGGCAAGGCCGCCGACCTCAAGGACGCCGGGAAGGACTTCACGGTCGCCGCCGCGCGCGCCAAGCTCTTCGCGACCGAAGTCGGCGTGCACGCCTGCGACGAAGCCATCCAGATCCTCGGCGGCTACGGTTACGTCAAGGAGTACCCCGTCGAACGCTTCTGGCGCGACAACCGCCTCACGCGCATCGGCGAAGGCACCTCGGAAGTGCAGCGCCTCATCATCTCGCGCGCGATCGTCGCGAAGTACCAGCAGGAAATGGCGACGGCGTAACGCCGTCGCTCCATCCGCCTCGCCCTCGTCTGCAACGACGAGGGCGATTTTTGTTCGTTCTTCGCCCGCCCCCTTTCCCGCCATGGGAAAGGGAGCCTGGGGTGAGTTCTCAGTACCGCGTCAAGCCCGCGAGACCGCCCATCTCCTTGACGAGCTTTTGCGCGTGTTCGCCGCGCACGCGCCGCACGTCCACGCCGAACATGTCGACGAACTCGGGCAGGCACTCGTCGAGGGCCACGCGTTCCATCAAAGAGTCGTCGAGCGGGCTGTGCGCGATGTTCTTGCTGGTGTAGTACGGCACGTCGCGGTTGTGGCTCTTGTAGATGTGCATGTTCGAGCCGTCCTCGGGAATCACCAGCAGATAGATCTGGTTTTGCTGAATCATCTCCAGCACCCGCTCGACTTCCATCACGCCCTTTTCCTGAATGCGGTCGAGCAACTCGCGCTCTTCGCGTTCGCGCAGTTCCTCCACCATCGGCGTGACGCGCTCCAGGATCTGTGCCGGGTCCGCCCAGCCCGCGCCCGCGCTGACGTTCGTCTCGCCGATGATTTCGATCGGCGCCTTCTCGGGCACTTCACCCTTGAACTCGGCGAGGCGGTGCACGGGTCCCACGAGGACGAGGTGCTTCAGACCGCGGCGTTGCATGAGCTTCACGAGTTGCTCGGCGGTCTCCTTGTAAAAGCGCTGCGCGATCGCGTCCTCGCGCGCTTCGAAGAGGTCCACGCCCGAATCGCTGCGCGGCCCGCTGCCCGGTTGGCCACGGCCCGCGCCGCCCGAGCCTTGCACGCCCGGCACGTGCCGCGTGGAGGACGTCAACGTGTCCCAGTTGTCCGTGTCCGTCAGGCGAACGTTCTCACGACGGCGAATTTCGCTGAGTTCGCCTTGCTCCCACACGAAGAAACGCGCCCACTCTCGGTCCACGCACAGCACTCCGACCGACGGCATCATCTCCAAGATGTTCGCGATCATCGACTTCAAGGGCCGACCGTAGTGGAAGCGCTCGGGCAAATCGACTTGCACGTCGTACCGCTCGAACATGTCCTCGGCGACGACGTACAAAGCGCTCTTGCCGTACGCCTGCCGTGATTCCTGCAAGTCGTCGAGAACGCGGCTCGCGATGGTCGGCGGCACGCCCGCGTCGTTCATCATGACCTTGGCGCGCACCATCAGGCCGCTGCCCTCGTTGTCGACGACGGCGGGGTTGTCGTTCACGACGGCCATCAGGACCATCTTGTCTTGAGGAAGGTTCTTGATACGTTCGATGTCTTGTTGGCTCAGCATGCTCGTCCTCCTGATCGAATGTGCTCTCATTCTTGAAACGCGACTTCCCGATACGGCACAGCTTTGAGTGAAGTGTCGTTGAGGGTACGGCGTCGAAGGGGCCGCTCGACCTTCGCTCGCCTCCGGCGTAGGCTGGACGCGTGAACGCCGAGCCGTCCCCGACCGCGCTGCCCCTTCGTGACGCTCGCCGCACGATGCGCCTCTCGATCTTCGAAGGCGCCTTCGCGATGTTTTTCATCAACTGGACGTCCGGCAGCGTTCTCACCGGTTGCGCGCTGTACCTCGGGGCGGGCCCGCTGGCCCTCGCGCTCGTCGCGAGTTTGCCGCAACTCGCGCAAGGCGCCGCGCCGCTTTTCGCGTGGCTTGCCGGGAAGCTCGGACGCCGCCGCGTGGCGGTCGCCCTCGCCGCGTTCGGGCGCGGTTTGTGGTTGCTCGTGCCGCTCTTGCTGCTCGCCCCGATGCCGAAGGAGGCGAAACTCGCCGCGATCCTCGGCGTGCTCGCCGTGTCGAACGTCTTCATCGCCGGGAACGGCACCTTGTGGCTCGCGTGGATGGGCGACGTCGTTCCCGAAGGCGTGCGCGGCCGATACTTCGGAACGCGCAACGCCCTCATGGGCGTGGTCGGCGTCGCCGTGAGCTTCCTCGGAGGCACTTGGCTCGACCGCGTCCCGTCGCCGCTGGACTTCACGGTGCTGCTGAGCCTCGCCGTCGTGATGGGCGTCGTCGCGAGCATCGTCTTGAGCTTTCACGCGCATCCGAGAAGCGACCGCGAGGCGCTCAAGATGCGCGCCGCGTTCGCCGAGCCGCTTCGAGACCGCAACTTCCGCCGCTTGCTGGCCTTCGCGGGGTACTGGCAGTTCAGTGTTCTGCTCGGCGGAGCGTTCGTCGTGCCGTACTTTCTGTCGCACCTGCGCATGACCTTCACGCAAATCGCCGTGTGGGAAGCGATCTCGGCCTTCGCGACGCTCGCGATCGGTCCGTGGTGGGGACGCGTCGCCGACCGCGTGGGCCACCGACCCGTGCTCGCTTTCACGACCTTTCTGGCGGGCACGTTGCTGCCCTTGTCGTGGATGCTCGCCTCACCGCAGCACATCTGGCCGATCTGGCTCTCGGCGGTCCTCAACGCCCTCGTGTGGAGCGCGATCGGGCCGGGCGTGTTCAACTTGCTGTTCGCGTCGGTGCCGCCCGCCACGCGCACGTCTTTCGTGGGCGTGCTCGTCGCCGTGATGGGGCTCGCGGGCTTTCTCGGCGGGGTGCTCGCGGGACCGTTGCTGTCCTTGTTCGAGCAACTCACGTTCGACGCCGGGTCGTTCGTGTGGACCCCGTATCACTGGTTGTTCTCGCTGTCGGCCTTGCTGCGCGCGGGCGCTTGGCTGCTGCTTCGCCGCGTTCACGAGGAAAAGGCGTGGCGCACGCGCGACTTTCTGCGCGGGTTGGTTCCCTCGTGACGCCGTTTTCTTCAAGGATTCATGCTCTTCATGAACCTGTGACTCCTGTAAAACATGTGCTACACTTGCGCCCGAAGGAGGTCTTCCGCTTACACAATTCTCAGGGGAAGCGCAAGGTCCAGCTCCTCGCTGGATGACGAGGTGGAGGTGATCGAGCATCTGCGGATGCCTCCAGGGTCGCATCGGACCCTCCCCGCACGAAGACTCGTGCAAGCCCAGCCATAAGCGTCGAGCGGCAACGCTCCGATAAAGCTCGGCACGATGCGAACAGAACGGACTGGCGGTCCGCGAGCCAATTCAACGAATCCCCCTCGGGGGAGCCTTTCTTCTTTCATCTCCTCGATCACGCCTGTCGTCAGCACGGACGCCGCGAGATCAGAGGGATCTGGAGCAACAACATGTGTGGAATTGTAGGTTACGTCGGCTTCCGCAACGCCCGTGACGTCTTGATCGACGGGCTCGCCAAACTCGAATACCGCGGCTACGACAGCGCTGGCGTCGCCGTGCGAACGGACGCGGGCCTCACCGTCCGCAAAAAGGCGGGCAAGCTCGCCTTCCTCGTCGAGGAACTCGCGCAAGAACCCGTTTCCGGAACGCTCGGCATCGGGCACACCCGCTGGGCGACGCACGGCCTTCCGAACGACCGCAACGCGCACCCGCACGCCACGGAAGACGGACGCATCGTCATCATCCACAACGGCATCATCGAGAACTACCTGACGCTCAAAGAAGGCCTCACCGAGCGCGGCCACTCCTTCAAGTCCGAGACGGACTCCGAAGTCCTCGCGCACCTCATCGAAGAGAAGTACGAAGGCGACCTCGAAACCGCCGTCCGCGCGGCCCTCGCCGAAGTGCGCGGTGCGTACGGCATCGTCGTGACGCACGTCGACCACCGTGAAATCGTGGCGGCGAGGACCGTGAGCCCGCTCGTGATGGGCGTCGGGGACGGCGAGATGTTCCTCGCCAGCGACGTGCCCGCCTTGCTGCCGTACACGCGCCGCATGGTGTACCTCCACGACGGCGACATGGTCGTGCTGTCCGAAGACGGCTACCGCATCACGAACCTCTCGGGCGAACGACAGTCGCGTGACGTCGTGCACATCGACTGGGACGCGGAAGCGGCCGAGAAGGGCGGCTTCGACACGTACATGCTCAAGGAGATCCACGAGCAACCCCAAGCCCTCACGAACACCTTGATGGGCCGTCTGCACGACGAGACGGGCGAAGTCGACCTCGACATCGCCCTCGATCCGGCGTGCTTCGAGCGCATCCAGATCGTCGCGTGCGGCACCGCCTTCTACGCGGGCTTGGTGGGCGAGTACCTCATCGAGCAACTCGCCCGCGTGCCCGTCGAGGTGGACGTGGCTTCCGAATATCGTTACCGCGCGCCCATCGTCGACGAGAAGACCCTCGTGATCGTCGTGTCGCAATCCGGCGAGACGATCGACACCCTCGAAGCGCTTCGTGAAGCGAAGAAGTTCGGCGCGAAGACCCTCGGAGTCATCAACGCCAAGGGCTCCTCGATGACGCGCGAAGTCGACGACGTGCTGTACATTCACGCGGGTCCCGAGATCGGCGTGGCGAGCACGAAGGCGTACACGAGCATGGTCGGCGCGATGCTGCTGCTCGCCTTGTGGCTCGGTCGTGCGCGCGGCACCTTGAACGCCGAGAAGGGCGCGGAGCTTCTGCACGGCGCGCGCGAGCTTCCGCGCCTCGTCGAGGAGGCCCTCTCGCCCGAGCGACTCGCGAACATCGAGCGGATCGCCGAGAAGTACAAGGACGCGCGCGACTACCTCTTCCTCGGGCGCGGCGTGAACGCCCCGACCGCGTTCGAAGGCGCGCTCAAGCTCAAGGAGATCAGCTACATCCACGCCGAGGCGTACGCCGCCGGCGAGATGAAGCACGGCCCGATCGCCCTCATCGACGAGAACTTGCCCGTCGTCGTGGTCGCCACGAAGAGCTTTTTGCTGGAGAAGACCGTTAGCAACATCCAAGAAGTTCGCGCCCGCAAAGGCCGCGTGATCGCCCTCGTGTCCGACGGCGACACCGAGGCGTCACGTCACGCCGACGACGTGATCTTCGTGCCGCAAGCCGACGAGTACGTCAGTCCCGTCGTGAACGTCGTCGCCTTGCAACTTCTCTCCTACTACACGGCGACGCTGCTCGGCAAGGACGTCGACAAGCCTCGCAACCTCGCCAAGAGCGTCACCGTCGAGTAACACCCCTAAAAAGCACTCGACGCGGGGAGCCTTCGAACGACTTCCCGCACGCCTGAAGGACGCGCCGATTCTCGAGTCGGCGCGTCCTTGCTTTCCTGAAGCGGCGACGCTGTCAAACCGTATGACCGGACCTGCTGTACGGCCTCGCCGCCTTTTCAGGCGCTCTCCCGCTGCGACCCCGACGGTTTCAAGGCTGTCCGGCCGTCTCGACTCCGTCGAGAAGTTCGAGGGACGCCTCCCAAAGTCGGTCCTGAGGGCCAACGTCGTACGCGTACGGCGACGCTCGAATCGGACGCGTCAGGTTGAAGAACTGCCCGTTGGGCTGCAGGAATCGGTCGCTCGTCGCGAGTTCGCCGAGGGCGTGCCCTGCTCGGGCGGGCGGGCGAGACACCCAGCCGCTGATGACGCGAACCAACGGCGACGCCTCGTTCATCAATTCCGAACGTACCAACCCCGGATAAAAAGCGTGCGAGACGAGACCACTTCTCGCCAATTTGAACGCGAACAGCAAATTGGCCATCTTGGACGCACCGAACGCCCGTAGGGCTTGGAAGCGCTCAAGGCCCATGACGTCCTGAAAGTCGATGCGGGTCGTGGACGGCGCGGTCACCGTCAGGATTCGCGACTTCGCCGTTCGCTGCAACGTCTCGGTGAGTTCACGGGTGAGCAGGAGCGGGGCGAGATGGTTCACGGTGAACATCGTCTCCAATCCCGCCGACGTCACCGTCCGCGTCTGCTTGAACACCGCCGCGACGTGAAGCAAGGCGTGGATGTGCTCGTGCGCTTCCCGAAGCTCCAGGGCCGCTCGGCGCACGCGAGGCAAGTCCGAGAAGTCCACGGGATAGAGCTGGACTCGGGTCGCCGGAGCCTCCTGAAGAATTTGCTGGCGCAGCGCCGAGAGCTTGTCCTGGCTGCGGCCCAGCAGCGCCAAGTCGTGCCCTTGTCGGGCGAGCGCCTTGGCAGTCGCGCTCGCGATGGCGCCCGTCGCTCCTGTGATGACCATGACTTGCGGCATGAAACTCCTTCGAGGCGTGTGGTGTACGGGCAGTGTACTCGCCCGGCGACACGACGGCTGTGCGTCGTCTTGAATTCTTCAAGTCTGGGAAACGTGCGCTGGCGCGAGAGGCGTCATGCCCGAATCACCCGGCGACGCTTACCCTGAGGGCGTTTCGAGGTCGAGCCTCGAGGGGAGGATCGCATGGAGTGGACGCTGTTCGTGTTCGCAATCGGAGTGGCCGCGTTGGTGATCGGTGGAGCGTCGCTCGCTCGCTGGGGCGAGCGACGAGGCAGGCGGGGACCGGGATGGTCCGCGTTGAAAGTGTTCGTCGTGCTGGAACTGCTGCTCGACGCCTTGCCGAGCGACCGCGACCGCATCGAGCTTCCCGGCGCGAGCGACGTGGCGCGCACCTCGACGCCGCGCCGAGCCAAAGGCGCGGGGAACGCGAGGAAGCGCCGGCCGAGCCGGAAGTCGTAGCGGCCGACGCTTCATCCGCCGCGCTCGGACGCTTTGATACATTGAGGGCAACGATGAAGAGCGCGCCGACGTGGCGGCTGTTCGTGCTCGGCGGGTTCAAGCTCGTCGCTCCGGACGGCCGGAAAATCTCGCTGGGAGACAAGCAAGTGGCCTTGCTGTCCTACCTCGCCGTGGAAGGTTCCGCGACGCGCTCGCAAGTGGCGGGCGCCTTGTGGCCCGACCGGACGGAGGCGGCGGCGCGCAACAACTTGGCGCAGCTCGTCAAGCGGACGCGCACGACCTTGGAGGAAAACCTCTTCGAGGGAATGGAGACCTTGTCGCTCGCGCCGCTCGTGGACGTCGATGTTCGCCGGGTGTTCGATTCCTCCTCGTCCGCCGCCGATCTGCCCGAAGGGACGCTGCTCGCCGACGTCGTGTTCGACGACTCGCTCGATCTCGCCGATTGGTTGACCGTTCAGCGTGAACGCGTGGACTTGCGCCGCGCCCGCGTCCTCGCGCTCGCCGCCGCGAACGCCGAAGAGCGCGAGGACTTCGCGACCGCGCTCGAACTCGCGCGGCGTGTGCTCGACACCGACCCGCTCTCGGAAGACGCCCACCGTCGCTTGATGCGCCTGCTGTACTTGCAAGGCGAGCCGCGCCGCGCCTTGGAGGTGTACGCGCGCCTCCAGGACGTGCTGACCCGTGAACTGCGCGTCCAGCCGATGCCCGAGACGGGCGCCCTCGCCGCGCTTATCGAGCGGGGAGGAGCCTTGCCCGTCGCTCGCCCGGCGTCGTCGCCCGTCAAGTCGCCCGCCATTCACGCGCCTCGCCTCGTGGGCCGCGAAGTCCAGTGGCAGGAAATGGAGCGAGCGTGGCAGGCCGGGCAGTTCATCATCGTGGCGGGCGACCCGGGAATGGGAAAGACGCGCCTCGCGACGGATTTCGCTGCCAGCAAGGGGCGCGTGCTGTTCGTCGAGGCGCGTCCCGGCGATTCGCTCGTGCCGTACACGACGACGACGCGCAGCATGCGCGGCGCCTTGAAGACGTCGGGGCTGGATTTGCCGCCCGATTTGCGCGGTCCGCTGAGCTCCTTGATGCCCGACCTCGCGCCTCCCGGCGAGTCTCCGCCCGACGTTCCCGACGACGTCTTGCGCCGAGCGCTGCAACGCGCGCTCGCGCTCACGCTCGCCAACGTGGACGTGTGCGTGTTCGACGACATGCAGTTCGCCGATCAAGCGAGCATCGACGTCGGCTTCGAGTTCATCGACGCGTTCTTCCCGATGGGACGGGCGGGCGGTGTTCCGCACTTCGTGGCCGTGCACCGCTCTCACGAATTGCCCGAGTTCACAAGGGTCATTTTCGAGCGCTTGGAACGCGCGGGGCAGGCGGCGTGGCTTCATCTGCCTCCCTTGGATTCCCAAGCGGCGCGGGCGCTGCTCGAAAGCGTCGGGGTCGGTGACGCGCAAGGATTGGCGGACGCGTCGAACGGTCACCCCCTCTTCTTGCTCGAAGGCGTCAAGGCCATCGCGTCCGGACGGGAGTTGAGCACCTCACCGAGCGTTCCCCCCAAGCTCGGGCAGCTCATTCTCGACCGTGTGTCGCGACTTTCCAAGACTGCCCTCCACGTCGCGCGTGCGAGCGCCGTGCTGCGCCGAGACTTCACGCCGGAACTCGTCTCTCGCATGCTCACGGCACCCCTGCTCGACGTCGCCGACGCTTGGAGCGAGCTGGAGGAAGCGCAGGTCCTGTCGGGCGAACGCTTTCACCACGACCTCGTCGCGGAAGCCGTGAGCGCCGGGATTCCGGCGTCGGTGCGGCGCTTGCTGCACCGCGCGGCCGCGCGGGCACTCACGGCCGACGCGGCGCCCGCCGCCCGCGTGGCGTGGCACTGGCGTGAAGGCGGGCAGGACCTCGAGGCGGCGACGTGGCTGGTGCGAGCCGGAGACGCGGCGCGAACGACGCTGCGTTTGCGCGAAGCGGCGGCGCACTTCGAAGACGCCGCGCGGCTCTTCGAAGCGCACGAGGATTCGAGGGCGTTCGACGCGTGGCTTCGGCGCGCGCGCACCTTGGCGCTCGCCGACGACTTGGAAGCGCGGCAAGCGTCGGTGAACGACGTGCTCGAACGCGCCGTGAGTCCGCGAGAAGTCGCCGAAGGTTGGCTGCTGCAAGCGGGCTTGTTCGCGGCGACGAACGCGGGCCCCCGGGCCGAGGCCTCGGTGCGGCGCGGCCTGGAGGCGTTGGGCGACGAGGAAGCGCCCAACTTGCGGGCGAGTCTGCTCAGCGACCTCAGCGCGGCGTTGTGGACGCAAGGCCGTCTCGACGACGCCGAGGTGGCTGTGCGTGAGGCCTTGGCGCTGCTCGAACCGCTCGGGCCCTCCAGCGGTCTGGCCGAGGCGCTCAGCAACCTCGCCGTGCTTCTCGATCACCAAGACCGCCATCACGAAGCCGAGCCGCTGCATCGCCGCGCGGCGCAACTGCTCGAAGGTCTCGGCGATCACAGCCTGCTCGCCGTCATCTTGTGCAACCTCGCCGTGTGCCTCGGCGAGCTCGGAAACGGGCGCGAGTCCTTGACGGCGCTTCAACGCGCGGCGGCCCTGCACGAAGCGAGCGCGGCAGAGGGATCGGCGTTGCTGCGCGTTTCGCTCGGGTCCGCGCACGCCGACCTCGGACAATACGCGTCGGCCATCGAGCTCTTCGAGCGCGTGCTTCAGCACGACCTCGACCCGAGCGGTTGGATGCACGACTACGTTCGCGGCTTGCTCGCGAACGTCTTCACGACGCTCGGAAGCTACGAGCGCGCCGAGACGCTGTTGAAGCGGGCCTTGAGCGAGGGCATGCCGGACTCGTTCTTGGCGCGCGTGCACCTCTGGGCCGCTCGGTTACGAGTGGCGCGCGGCGAAGAGCCCGGACGCGACCTCGCCGAGGCCGAACGCTTGCTGGGCGCCACGCCGCGTCCACTGCTGCTGGGGCGAGTGCGCCTCTTGCAGGCGGCGCACGGCTCGCTGGACGCGGCGCGAGAAGCGCTCGAGCTGGGCTCGAAGTTCGATCTGCCCGGCCTGCGACTCGGCGCGCACACGCGCTTGGCGACCCTGCTGAGGCGCGTCGATCCGCCAGAGGCAGCGGAGCACGCCGAGCGGGCCCTGCGGCTCGCGCGGGCGTACGAGCCCGCCGATTTGTCGAAGGGGGAGGTGCTGCTCGCCGCGTTCGAAGTGCAAGCGCTCACGAACGCCGCCGAAGCCGAAGAGACGCTGCGCCGTGCGCGCGAATGGTTCACCGAGACGTCGCTGCGGCACGTGCCGCGCGAGGCGAGCGCGGACTTCGAGGCGCGCAGCTTCATCGGCCGGGCTTTGGCGGCCTCGACGCCGCGCGTTCCTTCCACGGATTGACCCACCTTTCGGACGTGGAGGTGTTTTACCCGCGACGCGTGAACGCGGTGCTACACTTTCTCATGCCACAACGTGGTCTGGACTGGCGAGTCGAGGTACTCGGAACGCCCCGCTTGGTGTCGGCGACGTCTCCCGAGCGAGCCGTGCCGTTGGAGCGCAAGACGGCCGCGCTTCTCGCGTACCTCGCCCTCGAAGGACGCGCGTCACGCGCTCTTCTGGCGGAGCTTCTGTGGCCCGACACGCCGTCGGGCGCCGCCCGCAACAACCTCGTGCACGTGCTGCGCCGCTTGAAGGAAGCGAGCGGCGTGGATCTCGTGGAGGCAGGCGAGGTGCTCTCGTTGGGTGCGGACGTCCGTGTGGACGTGCTGGACGTGCTTTCCTCGGGCGGTGAGCACGTCGAGGGCGGCGGTCTCCTCGACGGGGCCGCGCTCGACGACCTGCCCGACTTCAGCGAGTGGCTGCTCGCCAAGCGCGAGGAACTCGACGTCGTGCGGACGCGGATGCGTCAAGAGACCGTCGAGGCGTTGTTGGCGCGCGGAGAGACGAGCGAGGCCGTCGAGCTCGCCGAACGCTGGATGGACGCCGATCCTCTCGCCGAGGACGCGCACCGCGCCCTGATGCGCGCCCACTACGACCTCGGCGATCGTCCCGCCGCCCTGCGCGCCTACCACCGCTGCAAGATGCTGCTTCGCCGCGAACTCGGCGTGGATCCCTCGCCCGAGACGCAACGGCTCGCGCGCGCCATCGACCTCGGCACGGTCGAGAGCGCGGCCGCGCCACGACCGAGGCGCATTCCCCTCACGGTGTTGCGCCCGCCGACGTTGGTGGGCCGCGAGGACGTGTGGGCGAGAATGGAGGAAGCGTGGGCCAAGGGGCTCGGCATCGTCATCGAAGGCGATCCGGGTTCGGGCAAGTCTCGTCTCGCGCGCGACTTCCTGCGGTCGCGCGAAGGCTACCAGATCCTGTTCTTCCAAGGACGCCCGGGCGACGCCGACGTGCCGTACGCCACGCACGCGCGCAACTACCGTCAGACGCTGGAGGCGAATCCGGACTTGGAGTTGCCCGAGTGGGTGATCGCCGAGTTGGCGCGCATGCTGCCCGAACTTGGCGAGGCCCCGCCGCCTCTGCAGACGGAACTCGACAAGCGGCGCTTCTACGAAGCGAAGTACGAGGTGTTGCGGCGCGTCGCCGAGCGCGGTCCCGTCGTCATCTGCACCGACGACGTGCAGTTCATGGACGAGCCGAGCATCGAGGCGGGCGCGTACGTCGGGTCGCGCTTCTGGGGCGATCCGAGTACGACGCTGCGCGCCTTGTACACCTACCGCACCGGGGCCCTTCCGCCTTACGGAGCGTCGCTCGTCGCGCAGATGACGGCGGCGGGCGTGATCGTCCCGATGCACCTGACGCCTCTCAGCGAGCAGGCGGTGACGACCTTGCTCGCCGACCTCGACGTGCCCGACGCGACGCACCGAACGAAGATCGCGCGTACGACGCGCGGCAACGTCCAGTTCGTCCTCGAGACCGTCAAGAACTTGTTCGAGGACTCGACCGTCGCCGAGTCGCCCACCTCCAAGAGCGACGACATCACGGCGATGGTCGAGCAACGGCTCGCGCGTCTCTCGCCCTCGGCGTTGCAAGCGGCGAGAGCGGCGGCCGTGCTGCGCCTCGACTTCACCTTGGAACTCGTTTCGCAAACCCTCGGCATCGGCTTGCTCGAAACGGCGACCGCCTGGGAGGAATTGGAGGACGCGCAAGTCGTGTCGGGCGAAGCGTTCAGCCACGACCTCGTGCAAGAAAGCGTGCTCACCACGATGCCGCCCGGCGTGCGCCGCATCCTGCACCGCAGTGCCGCGCGCGTCCTCATGACGCAAGGCGCGCCTCCCGCGCGCATCGCGGGTCACTGGCAGGCAGGCGAAGACCCGCGTCAAGCCGCTCGGTGGCTCGTGCAGGCGGGTGAAGCGGCGCAGCGGGCCTTGAGGCTCGGCGAGGCGCACGAGGCGTACACCCGCGCGCTCGCCGCCGCCCTCGAAACCGGCGATGAAAGCACGGCGGCGAGCGCGCGAGAAGCGCTCGCGATCCTGGCCGCCCGCGTCGAGCAAGCTTCCTGAACGCCGCGTCCCCTGAAGCGTGGACCGTCGGACCGTCATTCGACAGTCACGCTCGAAGCGTTACGGTGAAGGCCCGTGGAAACGCGGCCGAAGTGAAGGAGGCATCATGGAACGAGAACAGTCCGATACGCCGAGTGTGTCCGAGGGAGGGCGCGTGTACGTGCTGCGCGTCTGGCGAGAAGAAGAACGAGACGCGCACCACATGACCGTCCGCGAAGGAACCAACGGTCAACGCCGCGTCTTCGACAGCGTCGACGATTGCATCGATCACCTCTACAGCGAATTCATGCGCTTTTGAAGAGATGGTCGGCATGACCGTGTGCTCGCTCGACATCACCCGGGCGGACGTCGCGGCGCGCGTTCTCGACTTGCAACGCCAGTCGTACGAAGTCGAGGCGGCCCTCATCGGGCGGCGGGACTTGCCGCCGCTCCACGAGACGCTGGAGGACTTGCGTGCGTGCGGCGAAACGTTTTTCGGTGTGTTCGAGCGCGAGCAGTTGGCGGGCGCCGTCTCTTACAAGCGTCTCGGTGACACCGTGGACGTGCACCGCGTGATGGTGCGGCCCGCGTACTTTCGTCGAGGCGTCGCCCGCACGCTCGTCACGTTCGTCGAAACGTGCGAGGAGGACGCTCGACGGTTCGTCGTGTCCACCGGGAGCCTCAACGCGCCCGCCAAGCGCTTGTACGCCCACCTCGGCTTTCGCGAGATGGGAGAGCGCGAAGTCGCGCCCGGCCTGACGATCACCGAATTCGAGAAGACGCGGGGGTGAAGGCGAGGCGCCACATGCCTCAGCCATGCCCGCTTTTCTACAGTGCCCGGCATGAAGACCGCCCTGCGAGCCTGCCTCCTCGCGTCCCTCGTGTCCGCCTCCGCCTTCGCCGCCCAAAGCACCGAGAGCGTGCAGCAGCACCTCAACGACCTCATTCGTCAAAACGGACTCGACAAGCCGCCCACGCCGACCGACGACGACCTCATCGCGCCGCTCGTCTTGCCGCCCGGAGACGACGACCTCATCACGCCGCTCGTTCCGCCGCCTGTCGAGCCCGCTCCCTTGGTATTCACGGAACCCCAACTGCGCGCCGACTACGACCGCCAGTATCCCGGCTTGAAGGACGCTTCCGCGAGCGAAGCTCGCTTGGACGCGGCTTTGAGCGAATTCTCGGCGTGGCGCGGACGCGTTCGCGCCATGAAACTCGACGCGAAGTTCAAAGCGGAGATCTTCGAAGGCTGGAGCCTCATCGCCAAGGCGGTGGAAGCCAGCGTGAACCGCGCCTCCACGAGATGCTCGGCGGGGGAGGCCGTGCAACTGCGCACCATGGTGACGTGGCTCGCGTGGATCGAGAAGAACCAAGCCCTCTCGCCGTACTTCGCGGGCAAGGTCGAGGCGATGGAGCGCAAGGCGGAAAACTGCGGAACGTACGAGTTGGAGTTCGATTCGCGCATCACCTGGGGACACGGCGCTTCGGACCACGTGCGCGCCGTCGTTCCGTTCAAGATGTACTCGGCCGCCCCGAGGCTTCGCCCGTGGGGCAAGGCGCAGGCGCAGTACGTGCAGCACACGCCCGAGCCCGACGAGTGCGGCATGGCCGTCGTGAAGCTCGAAGCGCAGGAGATGTGGGTCATGAACGTGCAACTCAACACCCACGTGAATCGTTCCGCGCCGACGCACCTCGATCCCGTCTTGTTCATCGTGGAACCTTTCGTCGAGAAGACGATCAAGATGCTGTGCCCGCTGTACAACGGGCACACGTCCACCGACAACCAGTGGTTCTTCGACGACATGCACGACGACGAGAAGGTCCGGTTCTTCAACCCCGCGACCGAAGGTCTCGCCATCACCGACTTCACCTTGGAAGGCGGCGAACTCACGAAGCGTTACCGCCGCACGATCGAAGGCAACGTCGAGGACACGGTGTTCATCTTGCACCATAAACCTGTTCGCTGAGCCCCCGCGACCGAGTGGCGCCCAGGAGGCGTCGTACGAGGCCGTTGCGATCGACGGCATCAGGACAACTCGAAGCGCTCGGCGAACGTCGCCGAGCGCTTCCGCGATGGCGCGGCCCCGAACTTCGAGAGGAGGAGCGAAGACGACATGGAAGCGAGCGCACGCCGAATCAAGGTGAATCGAAACGCCTTCGCATGAACGGCCGAGGTCACGCGGAGGCGTTGGAGACTTTGCGTGCTGAAAGCGTGCTGCCCCTTGAAGCGGCGGGTCACCTCATCGTCGTGACGACGCCCGCGATGAAGCCGCGCTCCACCTTCGCCCTCAAGACGACGGTCGAGAGGAGCAGGGTCGTGACAATGACGCTTTTCATGGATTCTCCCTTCGCGTTCGCCGCGAGCGGCTTCGTGCGTGCCCGAAAGGAACGAGGCACGCGACGAGGCTAGTTTGGAACGCCTGAATTCGCCTTTCGAGGAGACTCAGCTCGGAATGAAGCTGATTTTGCCGGTCGCCGAGATGTCGCCGCCCGCCGAGCCGATCATCACGCCTGAAGACACGCCGCCCTTCACGCCCACGTCGATGAGTTGCCCGCTCGTGTCTCCCGTGAAGTACACCCCGCCTTTCACGCCGACGCTGAGTGGAGAGCCGCTCGTGCCACCCTTGACGCCCACGCCCACGGTGATGCGTCCACTCCACGCGTACTCGAGCTCGCCGTACACGCCCACGTCGAAGATGAGAACTCCGGTCTTGAGCGGCGTGACCTCCACCGCGACCTTCTCGCAGCTCAAGTTGAGCTTGACGAGCACGAGGTCGAACTTGAGCTTCGGGTTCTTGGCGGTGCACGCGAACGACGGCGGCGGATCGAACTTCACGGACGCCACGTCGGCGCGCTCGCCGCAGCGGACGTGCCAATCGCGGCTGCCGTGTTGATGCCACAAGGCGCTCGGCGCGGCGGCCGCTTGTAGGAGCGTGCCGCTGACGAGGATGTCGGCGTGCTGCTCGGCGGACAAGCGGGCGAATTCGAAGGTGGCGGGATCCTCGATGTTTCCGGCGAGGCCCGTCATGAGCCGGAAGGTGCGGTCGAATACCTCGGCGACCGCGCCGTCGAGGCGCAGCATGCGCGTGCGCCACGCGTTCGTCGCGGTTTCCATGGCGTCGCAACGCTGCCCGTCGAATTCTTGCAATTGCAGTTCCGTGCACCGCGTGGCGCACGCGCTCGTCTGGGCGTCCGCGATGAGCTTCATGGTCTGCTCGTAGATCCCGGCGGGCGTGACGGCGCTGTAGTACACCTGGGCTTGGGTGTGAGGCGCGTCGGCGCGAAAGGCGTTGAACATCACCGCGCGGTCCTCGCGTTCCATCTCCTCGTTCACGAGCGCCCACCCGGCGCGGACGTCGGGGTCGAACTCCGCCGCGTCGATGCGCGCGGTGATGTCGGAAACGCGCGCGCTCGTCAGCAGCGAGCCGGGATCGTGCCGCGCGCGCGTGCGAAGCGTCACGACCAACTCGCCGAGTCGCTTCGCGCGAGCGCGCATGCGCGCGTCGATGATGCCTTGGACTTCCTTCACGCGCGCTTCGAACACGAGGCCTTCGCCGACGTGCTTCGGGTACGGGAGTTGAGGCAACTTCCAACCGACGCCGCCCGACAAGTCGTACACGTCCTTCGCGGCGGGCCACGTCGGCGTGGGCGCGGCGTGGCCCTCGCCGCTCGCTTGGGAGGGGGGCGGGTTCGTCGTGGCCGCGCCGTCTTTCAAGGCGGCGGCGCGGCGCATGGAAAGACGGTAGAAGCGCATGGCCTCGTCGTCCTTGCGTTGCGCCTTGAGGGCCATGGCGAGGTTGCGTTGCGCTTCGGAAAGCGACGGATCGAGCGTCACCGCGCGGCGCAAGACGCTTTCCGCCTCCTGTGCGCGGCCGAGCTTGAGCAGGGCGTATCCGCGCGCGTTGAGCGCGAGCGCGTCCGCTCCGAACAAGTCGTCGGTCGGCTTCGGAAGCTTGCCCGCCGCGTCGAGCAACGCGAGCGCTTCGCATGGAAAGCCGAGCACGCCCGCGAGGCCCGCCGTGTTCACGAGCTGGGACGCGTCGCGCTCGTCACGCGCGTACCCTTCGAGGAGCGCCGCGAGCGCCACGTGCGGACGGTTCGCGGCCACGGCCTGCGCGGCGATTCGGTCGGCTTGCTCGGGCGTGGTGACCGCGGCGTGCAACTTCGCGGCGTCCGACGCGCCGAGGTGTTTGGCCACGAAGTCGCGCGTGTTCTTCAACGCCGTCGCGAGCGACAAGGAAGCAGGACACGTCGGCGCCGAGACCGGTGCCGCCGCGGGCGTGGTCGCGGCGCGCGTCTGCTGGGCGCTCAGCGCGGCGAGGGTTTCCTCGAAGATCTTGCGGTTCGGATCGTTCGGGGGCATGCCCGCGAGGGTGGCGCGAAGCTGCTCCAAGGCTTTTTGCGTCGCCGCGCTCGCCTCGGCCCGAACGGAAAGGCTGGGCGGAGGTCCGTACAAGGACCGGTACTCGACGTCGAGCCGCGAGCGCAGCGCGCTTTCCGCTTGGCCGAGGGCGGCGTCCGACCAAGCGACGAATTCGCTCGGGGAAGCGGCGAGGGCGGCGCCCGATACGAGCAACGCGGTCAGCACGCCGGAAATGAGGGTGTTCATGGTGATCCTCCTGCCCGCCACGCTACGGTCGGCACGATGGCTTCACGGTGACAAGGCGAGCGGAGCGCGCGGCCCGCTTCACGCGAGGAGCGAGCCGCTTGCCGAGGACGATTCCCATTCCCGGCGAGCGGCGGCTTGTCACTCGGATATCACCTGCCTCGCGGCAAGGTACGGGCACGGCAGTTCATGACCGCGAAAGGAAGTTCCCATGCGAAAAATCGCCTTGTCGACCGCCCTCGTTCTCACCTCCACCGCCCTCGCCGCGTCGTTCTCGGGCACCGTGCAAGCGCCGAAGGGCGTGGACCTCAAGGGCGCGACGATCGTCGCGTGTGCCGCCAAGGACGGCGGGTGCGACGAGGACGCCAGCGTCTTGACCACCGTTTCCACCTCGGGCGCCGAAGCGAACTTTCAATTGGCCGTTCAGCCGAACGTCGGCTACTATCTGCTCGCTTGGAAGGACGTGAACGGCAACGGCGACATCGACGACGGTGACTACTTTGCGCGCCTGTCCGGTGCCGACGGCGCGGCGTTGAAGGTGCAGGCGCCCCGCGCGAACGTGCGCCTCTCGATCGGCAAGCTCGGCGCGGCGCCCGACTCCACCTCGCCCGCGCCTTCCCAAAAGGCCGTCACTCCGAAGCCGATCGTCACGAAGGGCTCGCCCGGCTACGTCACGGGTCAAGTATTCGACTCGCTGGGGCGCCCACTTCGAGGCGCGTTCGTCACGATCGACCCGGCGGTCAACGGCTACTTCGTCAATACCCTCGGCACCTTCGAGACGGACGCGAACGGCGCGTACAAGGTGAGGCTCACGCCCGAGGTGTCGTGGAAGGCGGTCGTGAGCGCGAACATGACGTGGCGAGACCAGCCGATGTGCTTGCCGGGCGCGCCCTTCGGCAACGGCGGATTCTTCTTCGATCGGGACGGCGCGGTGCGGCACTTCAGAATCGACGTGAACGTCGCCGACTTGACCCTTCGCCAGGAATTCGTCGTTTCCACCAATCCCGCCGAACGTCCTCGCTTCATCGGGGGCAACAACGTCAACCGCTTCAAGTTGTCCTTGAAGCCCCTCGGGCGCCTCGTGGACGGCACGACGACCTCGGCATCCGAAGCCACCGTCGTCGCTTCGAAGTCGGGCGGCGTCGACAGCACGACAATTTCGCTGCGCAAGCTGCCCCTCGGTAGGTACGAGCTGTCGCTGGCGTACGTGGAAAGCGACGGATCGTTGACGCCTTTGCTGGTCCACGACACCGGCAAGGCGAACTCGGCCTTCGCGCGCACGACGACCGTCGACTTCGACCGAATCATCGGTTGCGGCGCCCTCGGCGAAGTCGAGTACCAATTTCCACGTTGAAGGTCGGGCGAGAACGTGTCGACGTCGCTGCTCGAACGCTTCGTGCTGCCCGCGCTCCTCGTCTTGTCGTCCGTCCCGGCCCGTTGTCATCCTGATGTCACGTTCGCGCCTGTACGTTCGACGAGCTCGCCGACCACGGCTTGCTAGGAGGTCATCATGTCCGACGTTCGTTTCCTTCGAGTTCACGCTCGCCGCTTCGCCTTGTACGCGCTGATCGGCTTGGCGAGCTTCACCTTCGCTCCTCGAGTTCACGCTCAAGCCTTGCCGAGCGGCCTGCTTTCGACTGCCAGCCAAGGAGTGCTCTCCGCGTTCGGCCGCACCGTCTCCTCGTCGAGCGCCGCCGCGAAGGCCGACCTCACGATCGGCGTGTTCAAGTCGGGCGCCCGAATCCTGCCGAGTCGGATGGCGAGCGGGCTCGCCGACGTCAGCGACGCGCAGCGGAAACAGGCGCGCGAGTTGTACGAGCAACTGCTCGACGGATACGACACGCTGCTCGAGCAAAATCAGGAAGCTCGCCTGAAGAACAACGTCGCCGGAGCGATCTTGTACGCCCTGACGGTCGGACACCTCGTGCTGACGGGCGAGGAGTTGAGCGAGGGGCAGCAAGAAGGCGTGCTGGGCAGCGTCACGCAAGCGCTCGCGAAGGTGCAGACTTTCAAGGGCTTGCCCGACGCGCGCAAGCAGGAGTTGTACGAATCGCTCGTCATCGCGGCGAACCTCGCCCTTGGCCTTCAGCGGGAAGCGGCCGACCACCCCGAGTACGAGCAGCAGGCCAAGGACCTCGCCGAACTGCTGTACCACCAGGTGCTCGCCCGCAGCCACGACGACGTGACGTTCACGACAAGCGGCTTGAAGTTCAAGTGAACGACGTCATGCGAGCGTGGCTTCGCCGCGCCGCCCTCGCGGTCGCCGCCACGGGCGCGACGGTGTCGATTTCTTCGGCGGGGATGACGCTCATCGAGGCGGCCCGGTCCCCGACGATCTCGGCGTGGCGTTCTTCGCGTGGGCCGCTTGGACCTCTACGAACTTCACGCGCGGCTTGCCCGTCGCCGTCACGTTCGCGCGAAGTGCGGTTCGTAAGGTCCGTGTAAGACTCTCTTTTGTATCCTGCCTTCGTCTCGAACGCCTTCGCTTATCAGGACTGTGAAGCCGCGTTCGGTCTGGAGGCTCCTCATGACCGTCGCAAGGCAGAAGTACCTGGAAGCTCGCGAAGCCATTCTCAGCGCGCACGAACACGGGCGCATGACGCTCTTGGAAGCGAGGGAGCGTCTCTTGGCGCTCGAGCGAGGCAAGGTGACGCAGCAAGAAGCGCACGACCGCGTCTCCGCGTACGACCGGCTGAGATATTCCCGCGCCCGCTGACCCGTTCCGAATCGATTCTCGAACGCCCCCTCCTGATGCCAGGAGGGGGCGTTCTCGCCGCGCCGTGAAACTTCTTGCCCGTTTCCCGTTTGCGCGGACCGCCGTGTCATTCGTCGTTCGGTCGCGCCTGGAGGCGCGCCGTTGCAAAATCGAAGCGTGAACGTCGTGCATTGCGCGTGTGGTCGCTCCTACCGCTTTCAAAGGATTCCGTCGGGGCACGGCGTCGTGGTGCTGGAGAAACGCTGGCCGTGGAGCCGCCCCGCGTGGCGGCCTTGGGGCAAGTGGTCGTCGACGATTCAGAAGTTTCGCTGCAAGTGCGGCCGCAACTTGCGGCCTTGACGTCGCTCAGCTCGTCCAGTGGGCGGCGCCCACGAGTCCGGCGTCCACCCCGAGCTTGGCGGGGGCGAGCAGGCCGGGCACGCCGACGTGCGCTTCGAGCTTCGCGCGAAAGTCGCTTGCGAGCCCCAAGCCGCCTCCGACTGCGACGCGTTCGAGGTCGAGCAGCTTCGCGGCGTCCCACAGCTTTCCGGCGATGAGGCGCGCGGCGTGGGCGAGGGCGGCCTCGGCATCCTCGTCCGAGGCGGCGTGACGCACGACGTCGCGCGCGCCGGTCCAACCTCTCGCTTTGGCGTAACGATCGAGGGCGGTTCCGCTCGCGGCGAGCTCGAGGGGCGTGCCGTCGGCGAGGCGCGTGAAGCCGATCTCGGCGCCTTCCACGAGGCGTCCGTCGAGGACCATGCCCGCCCCGACGCCCGTGGACACCGTGACGAACAAGAAGCGCTCGGTGCCGTGCCCCGCGCCGAACCGGAACTCGCCCCACGCGGCGGCGTCCGCGTCGTTCAAGACGACCGTCGGCTTCGCGAAGGCGCCGCGCAGCAAGCTTTGCAAGTCCACGTCCGTCCACGGCAACGTTTCGAGGTTCAAGGCCGACACGCGTCCGCGCCGCACGTGTCCCGTCGCGGCGACCGCCACGCGCGGCGCGAAGCGCGCCCACTCGCTGCCGAGGTCCACGAACGCCTGAACGACGCGCCATGGCGAGCGGTCCTTCGGCATGGCGACTTCGCGCCGCTCTACCACCCGCGCGTCCTCGACGAGGGCGGCGGCGAGTTTCGTGCCGCCCATGTCGAACGCAAGAACGCGCTCAGGCATCTCGCACCGTCAACGGGAAGACGCCCGTGAAGAGGCGCGGCCAAGCGAGGCTCGCGCCGTGCCACTCGAAGGCGAAGTTCGCGAAGCGCGGCGCGAACGCCGTCTGCCAAAGTTCCCGCGCGCGAACCGCCAGACGCGCGTCGACTTCCGTCGTCGCCAGCGGCATCTGATCGCCGAGATCGAAGATGTTCGGAGCGGGCAGGACGTTCCACACTTCGGCGCGCACGTCCGCTTGATACAGCCAGTCGTCCACGAGGCGGGAGAAGAGCGCTTCGACGCGCGCGCGCTCGCGCCCTTGGCCGTGCAGGACGCACACGCCCGTCGCGATGGCTCCGCCGAGGGTGTTCCCGGCGGTGTTCCACGCGGCGTACCCCGTGAGGTTGGCGAGGGGCGCGCTTCCCAGCAGAGTCATGAGGCGTCGCTCGGCGCCGTTGGGGTACGCGACGTCGGCCAGCACGACCTTCTCGCCGCGGCTCAGGGCTTCTCGGAGCTTCGAGGCGAACGCCGGGAGGTTCCTCGCGGGCGTGTCCACCGACTCGAAGTCGGGCTGCGCGTGTCCTTGCCGCACGGCGGGCGCGCTCACGAAGAGGGTGAAGGCTTCGCCTGACGTGACCTCCTCGCAGCCGCACGCCTTGAGGTGATCGTGCACGAGCGGTCCGAGCGGTCGGTCCTCGTACAGCGTCGTCGCGGCGACCGAGAGGGGAGAAGGATACACGACCTTGACCTTCAAGCGCCGCTCGCCGAGCAAGGCGCGGGCGAGCAGGACCGACGACACTTCGTCCGCGCCCGGATACACCTCCGCCTTGTCCCACAAGTCCAGCGCGTCGAGCTTCGCTTCCAACTCGCGGCGGTCGCGGGCGGCGAGACCGTACGGCGTCGTGTCGTCCAAGGTGAGGTGGAGACGCTCCAGCACGCCTTCGTGCAGCAAGTCGATGGCCGCCTCGTGCATCGCGTGATTGCGCTCGCGCGTCGCCAGCCAGTCGGTCAGGACGTGCGTCGGAACGGCGTTCCGGGCTTCTTGAAGGCGCGCGCTCGTCTCGGCGGAGAAGTTGGCGCGCTCGTTTCGGTCCGTCCATTCGGACACCGCGCGAAGGCGTGCGCCCCACTCGCCGTAGTACGGCTTTTCCTCCAGCGGGTCGTCGTCGTGCGCCACGCGGACGACGATGCCGTGCGCGAGGATGCGCAGGGAAGGATGCGAGGCCTTGAGTTCGCGCAAAGTTGCCAAGCGTTCGAGCACGTCGGTCAGCGGTGTCGATTCGCGGCGCGCGGGCACGAGACCGCCGAGCGTCAGCATCTCCAGGCTCACGACGAGGACGTCGGCCGACGGCGCGTGTTCGAGCAGCCAAGCGTGCAGCGTCCTCGTGTCGGCGGGTCGGGCGCAGTCGTTGAGAAGATTCTTGGGAGGGGAGAGCAGGGAGACGCCCGCCGCCTCCGCCAACTGGTGTGGCAAGTCGAGGGTGGGCGGGCGCGAATCGCAGGGAAGCAGCAAGATGTGCATGGATGAAGTTCGGTCAGCCTTTCACCGCGCCGTCGAGTCCGCGCATGAAGAACTTCTGGGCGGCGAGGAACACGACGAGGACGGGCAGCATCATGATCATGGCGCCCGCGGCGATGTTGAACGGGTCGTAGTTGAATTGGCCTCTGAGCTTCAAGACGGCCACGGCGAGAGGTTGCAAGTCTTCGTTGGTAATAAGCGCGAGGCTGGGCCAGAAGTAGTCGTTCCAACTGCCGACGAGCGTGAAGATCGCCAGGGCCGTGAGGGTCGGGACGGACAGCGGCAGCATGATGCGCCACCAGATCTGCAGTTCTGTCGCGCCGTCGAGCCGCGCCGCTTCCAGCAACGTCTCGGGAATGGCGAGGTACGCGCTTCTCATCACGAAGATGCCGAAGGCCGTCGCGAGGACGGGCAGCACGACGCCCGCGTACGTGCCGAGGATGCCGAGGTTGCGCAGTGTCAGGACGTTCACGATGAAGCTCGTCTCGGACGGCAGCACGAGAGTCGACAAGATGATTCCCAGGATGATCGCGCGGCCCGGAAAGCGAATGCGCGCCAAGGGGTACGCGGCGAGCGACGCGACGAACAGCGTTCCGATCACCGTGAGCGTGGAGATCACGACGGAGTTCCACACGTACTTGCCGAGGCTGAAGGTCTTGTAGACGTCGGTGAAGTTGTTCAGCGTGAGGTGCCGTGGAAAGAGGCTCGCCGGGAAGTCGTAGATGGACACTCCGTTCGACACGGTCTTGTCCGTCAGCGAGATCGCGAGCGTCCAAAGAAACGGAAACACCGCGAAGACGAGGATGACCGTCAGCAAGGCGTACGTACCGACCTTGCCCAGCACGGACAGCGCGCGCACCCGTGGAGCGGGCCGCGTGCGCTCGGGAGCGCGGGTCTTGGCGATCATCCGGTCACCTGCTGATCGCGCGTGAGGCGGTAGTTGACGTAGCTCAGCAGAAAGCCGATGAGGGCCACGCCCATCCCGGCGGCCGCGCCCTGCCCGTAGTCGAATTCCTTGAAGGCCTTGCTGTACACGTAGAAGAGCGCCGTGTACGTCGAGTTGACGGGACCGCCGCCGGTGAACACCATGATTTCTTGCAGCACGCGAAGCGCGGCGAGCGTCGAGAGCAGCGAGCAGATCATCAGCGTCGGCTTCATGAGGGGCACGGTGATCTTCCAGAAGACTTGCGTCTTCGTCGCGCCGTCGAGCCGCGCCGCTTCGTCGAGTTCCGTCGGAATCGACTGCAAGCCCGCGAGGTACAGCACCATGTAGTACCCGAAGCCTTGCCAGAACGTCACGAACATGATCGCCCACAACGCCGTGTTCTCGTTGATGAGCCATCCGAACGCGCTCGTCTTCGACAGCACCCCGAGGCCTTGGAGCGCCGCGTTGATCATGCCGTCCTTCGCGTACACCCACTCCCACATCACGGCGGCGAGCGAGATGCTCGTGATGACGGGGATGTAGTACCCCGCGCGGAAGAACGCGATGGCCGGAAGGCTGCGATTGACGAGCACCGCCACGAGCAGCGAGAAGATTTGCAAGATCGGCACGACGACGAGGTACTTCAGCGAGTTCACGATGCCCGTCTGGTACAGCGGATCGGAGAACACCTTCTGGTAGTTCTCGAGTCCCACCCACGACGGCCCCTTGCCCGCGCCGAGTTCCAGCGCCGTGTACTTCGAGAAGCTCAAGACGACGTTGTACAGCACGGGATACAGCGTGAACACGCCCAGCAGAACGAGGGCGGGCAGCAGCATCGCGTAAGCGGTCAAAGTGGTTCGGGTCTTGTTCATGGGTGGAATCCCTCGTCACCCCTCACCTGCAATCCCTCTCCTGTCGTGGGAGAGGGATTGCAGGGGGAGGCTTTACTTCGCGTTCGCGTTCCAGAAGGTCACGGCGTCGTTGAGGGCTTGCTGAGCGGTCTTGCGACCGAGGAACGCCGCTTGGATGTTGTCGTTGAAGTTCTTGTAGACGACGTCGGTGTTCTTCGGAGAGGCGAAGCCGGGGTTGATGAGGCCGCCCGTGCCGGCGACGCGCGCCGTGGCGATTTCGATGGGATCTTGCGACGTCGTCTTGAACGACGGGTCGTTCTTGGCGGCCTTCGTGGTCGGAACGATCGGCACGACGTTGGCGAACTTCACTTGGTTGACGTTGTTCGTCATGAACAGCGCGAACAGCGCGGCTTCCTTCTGGTGCTTCGAGGCGCGCGGAATGACGAGGCTGAACGCGCCGCCCGTCTGCACCTTCGCCTTGCCGAGCGGAGCGCTCGTGATCTTGGTCTTGGAGTAGATGTCCTTGTTGCTGTCGCGCACGCGGTTGAGCGATTGCGGACCGCCCACCATGAACGCGACCTTGCCTTGGCTGTACAGCTCGTTGGTGACTTGGAAGGCTTCCTTGCGCAGCAGGTCTTGCGGAATGTAGTCGCCTTTCATGAGGTCGACGTACTTTTGCAGCAACGCGGCGTGGGTCGGCGAGTTGAAGACCGCTTGGCCGCTCGCGTTCGTGATGGGCAGGCCGTCGAGGTAGAAGTACGCGAGGAAGGACGCGCCGTTGGGGTCGGACACGGGCGGCAGCCAACCGTACGCGCCCGTCTTGTCCTTGATGGTCTTCGAGGCGTTGAGCAAGTCGTCGAGGGTGCGGATGCGCGAGATGCTCACGCCCGCCTTTTGCAGCAACTCGGAGTTGTACATCATGACGCCTTGATCGACGTAGCCGTACCAGGGGTAGCCGTAGAACTTGCTGTCGTGCTTGAAGATGTTCAAGACGTTGGAGTAGTACAGGCGGTTGAGGGTGGAGAGCGGCGTGAGGTCCGTGATGGGCACGAGCAGGTTGTTCTGCACGGCGGCGGCCGTCGAGTCGTTCCAAAGGTTCACGACGTCGGGCGCTTGCCCGAGGGCGATGGTGGCTTGGAAGTCACGCTCGATGGTGTCTTGCTTGTCGAGCCACTTCACGGTGATGTTCGGGTTTTGCTTTTCGAAGTCGGCGATGACGCCCTTAATGAAGTTGTCGAACTTCGGGCTGAGGTACCACGTCCAGAACTCGATCTGCGTCTTTTGCTGCGCGAAGGCGCTGGACGTGAGGCCGGTCGAGATCAGGGCGAGGCTGACGAGGGCGACCTTCTTGACACTCTTCTTCATAACTGTTCCTCCAGAACATGAAATGGCGCTTGGAAGCGGGGCGGCGGTCAGACGTTACGGTCGGCGACGGCGGCGGCCGTGCGCCGAATGAATTCGCTGGCGCCCGGACGTTTGAGAAGAAGAAGGCAGTAAAGGACGTCGAGGACGAGCAACTGGCCGAGTTTCGCGCTGATGGACCCGCCCGAAAGGGGATTTTCGATGACGGACGTGACGAGGGTCTCGTGGGCGACTTGACCGAGGGGACTCTTGTGGCGCTGCGTGAGGGCGACGGTGAAGGCGCCGTGCAAGCGGGCTTGTTCGAGCGAGCGAACGACGTCGAGGGTGGTGCCCGATCGGCTGATCGCGACGGCGACCATGCCGGGGCCGAGGGTCGCGGCGGACATCGCCGCGAGGTGAGGATCGGGGTGGGCGCGCGCGGAGTATCCGAGGCGCAAGAACTTGTACGCGAAGTCTTGGGCGGTGACGCCCGAGGCGCCCACTCCGTAGAAGTCCACGACTTGCGCGCCGAGCAAGACGTCCACGACCCGCCCGACCGCTTGCGGATCGAGAAGTTTCGAGGTGTCCTCCAGCGAGGTGCGCGCGTGGTGCAGCATGTGCTCCATGGCGTCCTCGGGCGTGTGCGGCGTGCCGACGGGCAAGGACTCGGTGGGGTTCACGGCGAGTTCGGAGGCGAGGGCGAGCTTGAAGTCCTGAAAGCCCGAGAAGCCGAGGTCTCGGCAAAAGCGGATGACACTCGCCTCGGAGGTGTTGGCGCCCTCTGCGACTTCCATGACGGTTTGGTACAAGACCTTCTCGGGTTCGGCGAGCGCGTAGTCGGCGACGCGCCTCAAGGCGGGCGAAAGGCCCGGCCCGAGGGCGCGCAGGGACGCGAGGGCGCTCGTCGGCACGCTCAAGCCTCCACGGGCGCGTCGCGCAGGACGTCCACGAAGCGCTTCGTCATGAGCTCCAGGCGGGTGAGGGCGCTGCCGACGGTGACGGCGTAAGCTCCGGCGTGCAGGGCGGCGCGCGCGTCCTCGGGCGTGTGGAGGCGGCCCTCGGCGATGACGCGCACGCCCGCCTTGCCGAGCGCGCGCACGAGGTCGAGGTCGGGGCCGTCGAGGGCGGGAGAGTGCGGCGTGTACCCGCTGAGGGTGCTGCCGACGAAGTCCGCGCCCGCTTTCCAAGCGGCGAGTCCTTCTTCGAAGGTGGAGCAGTCGGCCATGACGAGCTTGCCGTGCTCGTGCACCGCGGCCACGAGGCGCTCGACGGGTACGGGCCGCTCGCGGATGGTGGCGTCGAAGGCGATGATGTCGGCGCCCGCGAGCGCGAGGTCGCGCACGTCCGACAAGAGCGGCGTGATGTAGACGTTCGTGCCGGGCTCGTCGCGCTTCACGAGGCCGACGATGGGCGCGGACGTCAGCGGGCGGGTGGCCTTCAAGTCGGGAAGGCCTTCGAGACGCAGGGCGACGGCGCCTCCGGCGAGGGTCGCCAAGGCGAGCGCGGCGACGTGGGCGGGTTGATCGAGCGGCCCTCCTCGCACCGGTTGGCACGACGCGACGAGTCCCCCTCGAAGGCTCTCGAGGATGTGTGCAACAGTCATCTCGACCTCAATTCCTTGATGTGAGGCCAGCGTACGGCTGAAATGTTATTTTGTCAAGCTCCAAAGTGGTGAAATACTACGCCAATTTGTTCTCTTCGAACTCCAAATGCAGCGACACGATCTCGAACGGCTTCAAAGCCAACGTCAAGCCCGACGGCTCGACGGCGACGTCTTCGAGCGGCTCCTCCAACAAATTCACGCGCGCCGCCCGGCGCAGTCGTGGCGCCTCGAGCGCCAGCGTGGCGTTCGCGCCGTACGGCTCGTAGACGCGCAAAATCAGCGCGTCGCCCTCCTCCGCCTTCTTCAAGGCCGACACCAACACCGAGTCGTTCAGGAGGCGCAAGCTCGGCGCGGCAGGCATTCTCAGCCGCTCGCCGTTGAAGTCGCTCGCCTCGTGCGCCACGCGACCGTCCCGGGCGCTTCCCGAATGTGGATACAACGCGTACCGGAAGCGGTGCTCGCCCTCGTCGGCGAGCACGTCGGGAAACATCGCTCCACGCACGAGGCTCAAGCCCAGGGTGCTTCCGAGAACCGAGTGGCCGTACTTGCCGTCGTTCAAAAGCGCCACGCCGAAGTCGGGCTGCGATACGTCCGCCCAGCGATGTCCGCACACCTCGAAGCGCGCCGCGTCCCACGACGTGTTGCGATGCGTCGGTCTCGACACCGCGCCGAACGCCGTCTCGAACGTCGCGAAGGACGCGTGCACGTCGAGGTCGAACAGCGCCCGCAGCAGGACGCGGCGCTCGTGCCAATCCAAGAACGTCTCGACGTCGAGACGCTTCGACGACGCGCCCAATCGGTACGTCTGCACGATACGGCTCGACCGCCACGACCGCGCGACCTCCACCGCGACTTCCCCCGGGCCGTCCTCCACGACGCGCACGCTCTCGCCGCCTCGCACTTCCTCGCCGTCGTCGCCCACCTTCGTGCTCGTGTCCCACGCTTCCCACTCGCGCGGGACGTCCACGTACGCCATGAGGACGTTCCCGTCTCCTCGCAACGCCTCGCGTCCCGAGGCACGCTCCACGACGCTGCGAAGCGTTCCGTCGGGCGCCACCTCGATCGTCAGGAAGTCGTTGCTGAGCGTGAATCCGTCGCCGATCTCCGTCACGCTCGCCGGACCGCGCGGCGCCTCGTGCACGACCGCCAACGTGGCCGCGCTCAGCGAAACGTCTCCGCCGCCCGCTTCTCGCGCGATCGCCCGCGCCTCGTCCACCACGCCTTGCAACTCGGGAAGCGCCGTGTCGTAGACCTCCTTGATGCTCGACCCCGGCAAGATGTCGTGAAACTCGTTGAGCAGCAACGTCTTCCACGAGCGCTCCAAGCGCTCGCGCGGATACGGCCGCCCTCGCAGCCACGCGGCGCTCGCCGCGACCTCCGCTTCCCGCAGGCGATGCTCGGCTTCGCGGTGCAGCTTCTTCACGCGGCCCTGCGTCGTCAGGGTCGCGCGGTGCAACTCCAAGTACAGCTCGCCCACCCACACGGGAAGACCTTCTTTCGGCAAGCCCTCGAAGAAGTCGTCGACGCGCGAGTGCGCGAGGCGCGGCATCGCCGGGAAGTCGCGCAGGCGCGCGAAGCGCTCCAGATGCTCTCTCGACGGGCCGCCTCCACCGTCGCCGTAACCGTACGAGAACAAGGTCGAGGGCGGCGCGGTTCGCCACGCGCGCGCGTTCTTGCCGCGAAAGTTCGCCCACGTGCCGTGCAGATCTCGGGCCTTGAACTCGCCGTTGTACCCGCCCGTCGCGTCGCCCGAACTGCCCGGATTGTGGAACATGTGCGCCGTCACGCGCGTCCCGTCGATGCCTTCCCACGCGAACAGATCGTGCGGAAACCGATTCGTCTCGCTCCACGACAGCTTCGTCGTGAAAAAACCGCCGATTCCGGCGAGCTTCAGGATCTGCGGCAACGCGGGCGTGTAACCGAAGGTGTCGGGCAACCACAGCACGCGCGAGCGGCGCCCGAACTTCGCTTGAAAGTACCGCTGACCGTACAGCAACTGCCGCGCCCACGACTCGCCCGACGGCATCTGCCCGTCGGGCTCCACCCAACTGCCGCCGACCGTCTCGATGCGCCCTTCGAGCACGCGCGCCTTGACGCGCTCGAACAGCTCCGGCTCGTCCTCTTCGAGCCACGCATACACCTGCGCGGACGATTGGTTGAAGGTGAACGCCTCGTACTCGTCCATCAACGCGAGAACCGTGCGGAAGGTCCGGCGCAACTTGCGGCGCGTCTCGTGCACCGGCCACAACCACGCCAGATCGAGGTGCGCGTGCCCGCTCGCGGCGATCCGCCCGATCGGCGGGTAGAGGGGCCGCAAGCGGTCCAACTCCGCGCTCAAGTGCGCCCGCGCCCCCGGCAGAGCCGCCCGCGCCTCGTCCGAAAGGGGCGCGGGCGACGGAAACGGCGGAAGACGCCAAATGCCCGTCGCGTACCACTCGCCGATGGCGGGCACGCCTCGGCTCAGCACGCCGCGCGTGTCGCTCGGCCAAGCCACCCGCCCGATCGCCTCCTCGGCGGCCCCCAGCAAGTGCGGCGCGACGTCGTGCTCCTTGAGGACCGCCGACACCTCCGCGAACACCCGCAAGTCCAGCAAGAAGTCGTGCAGTTCGCGCTCGATCCGCACGAGCCGCGCCTCGTTCAAAGCGGGCCTCGGCGTGGGACGACCGAAGAACGAGCGCGCGACGACCTCCACGGTGACGTCCAGCACTTGCCCTTCGCGAAGCGTGCCGAGCGGAAAGCGGCGGTGGTACGGATTGAGCCCGCCCGACGCCGCGAGTCGGCCGTCCACGACGACGCGCACGTCGCCCTCACCGCCGAGGTCGAGGTCCAACTGCGCGTCCTCCACCTCGCGCGGCAATCGAAACGAGACGTGAAAGACCGCCGGACGGTCGTCGATCGTCGGCGTCCAAGAATCGCCGTGCGCGATGGCGGCCTCCGGAGTGTCGCCGAGGCGAATCGACCAGCCGGTCACGGAAAGCTCGTCGCGCACCTCCCACGCCGAAAGCACGGCGACGAGGCGCGAGAGGGCGTGAATGCGTTGAGAGACGTCGAGGGTCATAGCGCTCCTTTCGAGTCGAAACGGCTTCATCATTAACACGCCGCACCGACTCCCGTCACGCGCTCGCGCTGTCACGCCCGAATCACCCTCGCGAGCGTACCCTCGACGCATGAAATACCTGCTGCCGACCGCCCTGCTCGTGTCCACCTTCGCCGTCTCCGCCGCCGCGCCCACCTTGCCGAGCGTCACCTTCGACGCGAAGACGCTCGGCCTGCCCGCCACGAAGAAGATCATGAACGCCGTGAAGCGCGAGGACGTGCCGGAGTTCTTCCCGCCGCGCCGCGTCACCGTGACCTTCGGGCCTCAAACGGACGATCTGCGCGAGCTCAACGTCTATCCTGTCGCGGGACTCATCGCGCAGTACCCCGAGACGCGCTACGGCGTTCGCACCGAAATCGGCTCGTTGCGCGCCCTCCTCAAGGAGCGCCCCGCGCCGAGCGAGATTCGCGGCGAGATGCCCTTCCTGCCCTTGCCGAACGCCGGGCAGGTGCTCAACGCCGCCGTGAAGTACCTCGACTTCGGCGGCGGTCGCGGCGTGCGCTTTCTCGTGGCGTTCGCGTCCGACGTCTCGCCCGTCACGCGCGCTCAAGTCTTCTACACCTACCAAGGACTCACGAACGACGGCAAGTACTACGTGTCGCTGCAATTTCCCGTGAATCTCGCCGAACTTCCCAAAGACGCCTTCTCGGGCACCAACAAGGCCGTGACGGACGCCCTCAACTCCGGCGACTCGAAGCGTTCCATGGACGCCTACGAGTCGCACGTGGCGCGCACGAAGAAGCTTCTGAACGGCCTCACGAACGACGCGCGACTCACGAAGATCGACGCCTTCGTGAAGTCGCTGCAAGTTCGCTGAACGTCAGGCGCGCAGCCGAGCCGCTTCGTCGACCAAGCCCGCCTCTTCGAAGGCGCGCTGCGCTTCTCGGAAGTACGTGTCCGCCTCGCGCTCGCGAAAGGCGCGCACGGCTTCCTGGCCCGCCTTCACGAACCACGGAGCGGCCGAGCGCGCGTCGCCGCCTTCGCGCCAATGGCGAGCGACGCGTCCCGGTTGCGCGCCCAACCCCGCCAGGGTGCGCGCCGCGCTGCGGTGCAGCAATCGCCGCACGGCGCTCGGCAAGCCGCGCCGCACGGCCTCGGCGACGAGGTCGTGCTCGAAGCGCGAGCCGCGCACGATGTGGGCGCGCTCCAACTCCTCCCACGCGCTCGCCGTGTCGAGCAACGGCGCGCCGAGCGTCTGCGCGACGATCTCGAGGTCGAAGTCGCTTTCCAACACGGCCGCGGCCCGAGCGGCGTGCAAAGCGCTCGGCGAGAGGCGCGCCAAACGCGACGCGATCACGGTCGTGGCCTTGTCGGGCAGCGGCAGCACGTCCGGCAATTCGCCCGTGCGGGCGTGCGTCTCGTGCAGGCTGCGCGCCGTCTCCAGCAGCAGCAGCGGATTGCCGCCTGTGAACTGGCCGAGTTCACGCGCGACTTGCCCGCCGCCCGGAAGGTCGAGTTGCCGCACGAGCTCCTCCACGGCGTCCGAGCCGAGCGGGTCGACGTCCACGAGCACCACGAGTTGCGCGGCCACCATCATCTCCAGCATCGCCGCCTTCGTTTCGTCGAGCTCTCCTTTTCGGAAGATGTGGATGGTGCGGTACGGCGCGTCGGGCCGTCCCCACCCGAGGTTCGCGAACACGAAGCCGCCCGCCTCGACGCTCGCGACGTCCATGAACTGCACGTCGTCGAACACCAGGTAGCGCAAGCCACGCGCGATCGCCGCGCCGAGCGACTCGACCTTCGCTTGCCAAAAGCGCAGCTTCTGCTCCTCGTTCTCGATGGGCGCCGGGTGGCCGCCGAGGTACGGCAGGATGCGCGTGAGCTCGTCGCGCACCCACGGCTCCAACGCGAGGTCGGGATACGCGTCGAGCACTTGACGGTACGTGCGCGCGTGCGTCGCGTACAGCAACCCCGCGTCGCCGGGCCGTCCCTCGAAGCGCATGCCGCCGCCGTGCGCTCCCAAGAAGTCGAGGGCGAGGCGCGTCTTGCCGACGCCCGGCTCGCCCGTCAAGACGATGCCTTGCCCGTTGGCCCACGCGGCTTCCATCTTGGCCCACGCGTCCGCGCGCCCCACGAGGGTCGGCGGCCTGGCGACGCTCACCGGCAAGGGCGTTTCGCCGGACGCCGAAGCGCGCACCTCGGCGCTGCGTCCGATGTCGCGCGCCAACTGCCGCGTTTCGGGCAGCGGTTGGGTGCCGAGCGTTTCGTGCAGCGCCGTCGCCGCCGCTTCGTAGACGCCCAGCGCCTCGGCGGCGTTCCCGAGCAGGTACAGCAAGCGCATTTCCCGCCGCAAGGCGTCCTCGGACAGCGAATCGACTTCACGCAAACGCCGCGTCACGCTCAGCGCCTCGTCGTACGAACCGTCGTCTTCCAGCGCCTGCGCCTGCGCGCGCCACGCGCTCGTCCGCTCGCTGTCGAGGCGGCCCCGCCATGCCAGCAGCCAATCGGTGAACTCGGGCAAGTCGGGCCACGTGGCGCCCTCCAGCAACTCGCCCGGGCCGCGCTCGCCGTGCACGTCCACTTGCACGAACTCGGCCAGCGACAGCGTCTCGCCCGCCTGCACGAGGTCCGCTTCGTATCCCTTGGCGGTGCGCCGCAGCAAATGCACGAGGTTGTTGCGCGCACTTCCCTCGACGGTGTCGGGCCACAAAAGTCCCGCGACGCGCGACCTCGGCGCGGCGCCTTCCAAGGCGAGGTACGCGAGGAGAGCGAGCACCTTGCCTTCGCATCGCACGACGTTTCCCCGACCGTCCACGAGGCGAGGCGGACCGAGCAGCGTGAGCTGCCAGGAAGATGAAGATGAAGGCATGCTTCAATCTAGCAACGCGTTCGCGCGGGTGGTGAGATCAGCCGACCGTTCGCTCTCGAGCCGCCGCCGCCCGCTCACCTTCGACGTCGCCGAGTTCGCGGAAGACTTGCGCGGCGCGCGCGTAAAAGGCCGCCGCGTCCGTGGGACGTGACGTCGCCTCGGCCGCCTCGCCCGCCTTCACGAGCCACGGCGCCGCCTGACGGAGATCGCGGGCGTTCAGCCAGTGCTGCGCCACGCGGCCCGGATGCGCGTCGTACTTCGGCAGCACGCGCGCCGCGCTGCGGTGCAGCAAAGTGCGAATCGCGTCCGGCGTCCCGCTCAGCACCGCTTCGTGCACGAGGTCGTGACTGAAGCGCTCGCCCAGCATGACGTGCGCGCCCTCCAACTCCTCCCATGCGCTCGCCAAGTCCAGCAAGCCGACGCCCAGCACCTCCGCGACGACCTCCAACGTGAAGTCGTCGCGCAGCACCGCCGCCGCCCTCGCCGCTTGAAGCGCGGGCTCCGAAAGGCGCGAGGCGCGCTCGGCGATCAGGCGAGTCGCGCCGCTCGCCCGCTCGCGCAGCGCGTCCGACACGCGAAAGTCACCCGACTGGAACATGTGCTTGAGCGTCTCGAGCAGAAACTGCGGATTTCCGTTCGTGAGCCCGTGCAGTTCGCGCGCCAATCCTTGCGGCGCCTCGAACGTCGTCGAGGCGCGAATCTCGTCCAGCAAAGCTTCGACGTCGTGCTCTCCGAGCGGCTCGAGCTCGATGACGGCCGCCACGCCCGCCTTGGCCAGCGCGTCTTGCCGCGCCCGCGTCGCTTCGGGCAGCGAGCCGCGACGGTAGATCAGAATGTGCCTCGGCACGTCGCCTTCCACGCCAAGTTCGCGGCTTTGCGTCAAGAAGAAGGCGCCGAGCTCCACCGACGCCGCGTCGTAGTACTGCACGTCGTCGTTGATGATCGCCGCGAAACCCTGAGACGTGCGGCGTACGACCTCCAAGTGCGCCAAGAAGTAATTCAAGCGCGCTTCGGGCGAGTCGATGGGCGCGGGCGCGTCCGAACCGCGAAACTCCGGCAGCACGCGGGCGAGCTCGCGCCGCACCCACGGCGGCAACGTCACGTCGGGCGCGGCGGTGAGGCGCGCGCGGGCATTGTGCGCCGCCGCCGCGAACGGCACGTCCTGCGCGCCGGGACGCCCCGGCAAGTACAGCGCGCGTCCTTTCGAAGTCACGAAGTCCTGCACGAAGCGTGTCTTGCCGACGCCCGGGTCGCCCGTCACGTAAATCGTCTGTCCGCGCTGCCACGCCGCCTCCAACTGCGCCCACGCCGCCTCGCGTCCCACCAAGACGGGCGGGCGAAGCACGGCGAGCGGTAGCGGACGCGACGTCGACACCGAGGGCGCTCGCGGCAACTCTCCTTGGTCGATCGCCCGGGCGAGGCGGGCCGTTTCCTCGCTGGGGCGCACGCCGAGCTCGCGCTCCAACACGTCCTTGCAGCGGTGGTAGACGCGAAGCGCGGCGGGCCGGTCTCCGGCGGCGGCGTGCAGACGCATCACGAGGCGGTACGCGCTTTCCGCGAGAGGATCGAGGTCCACGAGGCGCGTCGCGTACGAAAGGGCGTCCGCGACGCGTCCCTCGCGCTCGGCCTCGCTCGCGCGGGCGCTCAGCAGCGACACGCGCCGCGCGCCGAGTTCCTCGCGCCACGCCAACAGCCAATCGGACAGTTCGGGCAAGTCGTCGAACTCCACGCCGCTCAGGAACTCTCCGAGCGGCACGTCTCCCGCGAAGCGCTCGCCGAGAAGCTCGCGGGCGTCCACTCGCACCGCCTCGGCCAAGACGAGCTCGTCCGCGCCTTCGACGAGCGCCGTTCCGAAGGCGCTTTTGGCGCGGCGCAACACGTGCACGAGGTTGTTGCGTCCCGAGGACGCGACGGTGTCGGGCCACAGCAACTCGGCGAGCGCCGCGCGAGACGTCGCGCCTTCCAGCGCGAGGTAGGCGAGCAGCCCCACCGTCTTGCGCTCCAAGCGAAGGTCGCGTCCGTCCGGCGCGGTCAAGCTGGGCGAACCCAGCAGCCGCAAATTCCACGTCTGCATGCTCGGTTCAGGCTAGCAAAAAGAGCGGCTCCCCGCCCACGAGAGGCGAGGAGCTCGAAGGAAAAGGTTCGAGGAAAAAGGCGGCTTACTTCGCGCGCGCTCCGAACCAGAACACGATGGAGTCGTGGCACGAGCCGCGCTGAAAGAACTTCGTGACGATCGAGTCGCCGAAAGGCCCGTACGTCTGCTTCGACAAGCTCGTCTGCGTGTCCGTGCGCGCCGCCACGGCGACGCTGCGCGACGAGCCGTTCGCCTCGACCAGCCACGTTTGCACGTCGTACTCGCCGAGCGGCACCCAAATGCCGTCGAACAACGCGAGTCCGCCGCGAACGTCGTCGGTGGAAAGCGTTTCCTCCACGACCTTCTTCGACCCGCTCCACGTCGGCCCCTTGGGCGTAAGGCGCACTTTCACGGTCCACTTCGCGCGCGGCGCGAGGCCCGCCGTGGCGAGGTTGAGGTTCACGGCGCCCCACACTTCCTTGGGCCACTTGAAGTCGCGCACGACATTTTCGCGCTGCCCGAACTTCGTTTCAGTCACCCCGTCGAGCTCCAAACACAACTTCGCGCCCTTGTAGGTGAAGGGCAAGAAGGCCGCCGCAAGCCACGTCTTCGTGTTCTGCCCCGCGAGTTTCTTGCAGTCGCTCGAGTCCGTGTACGTCATCCCGCCGATCGTGACTTCCTTCGGCGTGCACGCGGGCTGGTCCTCGGGCGTCGGGAGGGTGAAGGTGTAGCGACCGTCGCCGCCCGTGCGAACGGACGTGACGAACTCGTACCAGCTGTGGTCGGCGTCGAAGAAGCCGACTTCGGCGTTCGCGGCGGGCTTCCCGTCTTGGCCCAGCACGCGGCCCGTGACGGTGCCGCCCGCCGCGAACGCGGGCGAGCAGGCACTCAACGCGAGCAAGGCGGCGAGCGCGCGGCGCATCACTTCACCGCCACGAGTTCGAGCTTGACGTTCTTCGCGCCGATCTTCACGAGGGGCACGTCGCCGTCGGCGAGAAACTCGCGGTTCACCCAGTCGCCCGCGTTCACGTCCTCGTTGCCGTCGTTGTCCTGCAGCGCGTAAATCGCGTACGGCACGTCGTCGAGGCCCGACAGGACGAACGTCGTCGACGAGCCCGCCGCCGAGATGGCGACGCCCTTGACCCCGTCGGATTCGCAGTCGCCCTTCGGACACGCGACGATCACCGTGTTCTTCAACGAGTGGCCGCCCGCCGCCGTGATCGACCCGCTGATGGTGCGGGGCGCGGCGCTCGCCGAGGTCGCCGCCGCGCTTGCCGCCGCGCGGTAGTACGGCGTCGGATTGCCCTTGCCGTCCGCGCTTCCGAGCAGCAACGCCTCCTTGCCCGCCGAGTCCTTGCCGAGCTTCCACGACCAGTCGGACGCCTTCAACGTGCCCTTCTTGACGTTCTTCGGGTCGCAGAGGTAATACTGCACGTCGCCCGACGTCGGCTTCAACGTCAACTTGCCGCCCGAGAACACCGCCTGGCCCTTCTCGGTGTCGAAGATCCGGCTTTCGCAGCCCGCCGACTGCATCAGCATGATGCCGACGTACTCGTACGATCCGTCGGCGGCGAGCCTGAGGCGGTAGCTTTCGCTGCGCGCGCTGCGCCACTGCCCCGTCGAGAGGTTCTCGTACCCCGAGGTGGACGTGTCGCCCGCCCGCCACTCTCCCACGAGATTCGCGGGCACGCTCGCCGCGCTCGCCGCGCCGAGGGTGAGGCCGAGTCCGATCAAAGCTTGGATGATGATTCGTGTCGTGTGCATGGTTCTTCCTCCGTGCTCGCAAGGTACGCGGCGGGGCGTGGTTGAAGGATGATGAGAAGCGGGCACTCCGATTCGGAGTGCCCGCTCGCCAAGCCCTTCACCTTTTCGACAACTCGCCGTACAGGTGCTCGATACAATCGTCGATCGTCGCGAAGTGCCGACGCTCACCGTTCGTGCCGATGCGTATCGACGCCCGCCATTGCCGCACGCCCGTCTGGCCTTCGTACCACACGCGCAGCACGTACACGCGTCCGTCCGAGCCGATCAACTGCGCCCCCGAATCCTCTTCCATGCTTTCCTCCTTTCGCCGCCTCTCATCACGGTGCCGTACGGTAGCCCGGCGACGATGGCCCGAACATGACGCGGTGTGACGCGCCTCGCCGAGTCGCCACGGCGCCGCCTTGGCCTTCGTCGAACTCCCTCGTGCTTTCGCATCTTCGCGCCTTGAGCCGTACCTGTGGAACGCCGGAACCCGCGACCCTTCGCTTCGTTACAGTGAACTCGATGCACTTCGAATTCAGCGGTTCCATTTGGCATTGGGCAGGCCCGGCGCCCCACTTCTTCGTCATCGTCCCCGAAGAGACGTGCCGGGACTTGCGGGCCGCGTCGAAGCTCGTGACGTACGGCTGGGGCATGATCCCGGCTCGGGTGCGCATCGGCGGCACCGAGTTCTCCACGTCGTTGTTTCCCAAAGAGGGGCGCTACCTCGTGCCCATCAAAGCGAGCGTCCGGAAAGCCGAGGGACTGTCGGAAGGCGACGACGTGACGGTGCGGCTCGAACTTCGCGTCTGAGGCGCCTTCACA
This sequence comes from Deinococcus yavapaiensis KR-236, assembly GCF_003217515.1. NCBI lineage: Bacteria > Thermotogati > Deinococcota > Deinococci > Deinococcales > Deinococcaceae > Deinococcus > Deinococcus yavapaiensis. The sequence goes on from NZ_QJSX01000003.1 coordinate 250,559, forward strand.
ACGGCGCGAGCGTCTTGTACCGCGCCAGCGCCTCGTCCTCGTCGAGGAACTCGCCGTCCCCGTCGGGGCTCCACACGACCTCCAACCGCTCGAGGCGCGCGGGGTCCAACGCCGACAAGGACCGAAGCAACGCCTCCACGTCCCGCGTCACGTCACCCGCCGCGGCGGGAAGAGAAGCTTCGCTCGTGGCAACCGCGAGCGTCACGGCGAGCCATACGCCGCGCGGCGTGGACGCCTTGCTCGCCGAGTGCACGAAGCCGCTTCGCACCTTGCCGTCTTGATACGAACTCGTCGTCTGCGTTTCGAAGGCCGCGCGCGCCTCGATCGCCCAGCGTCCCACGAGGCCGTCCGCGTCGCTCGTCGACTTCCCGCTTTCCACGCTCGACGCGCCGTACTCGAAAGTCGCGCGGCGGCTCAACAGCAGCGAAGCCGTTTCGTGCAGCAACTTCGCGAGGGCGCCCGGCGCGTCGGGATCGTGCGAAGCGGCGAGGTCGCGCAAGGCGCGCTTCACGTCGGCTCCGTTCGACAGCAGAAGTTGGACGCGCACCGCCTTCGAGTCACGGCGCCGCTCCTCGCGCGCTTCCGACAACGCGCCGAACACGACGAGGCCGCCCACGACCGCCACGACGATCAGCACGCCTTCCCAGGTCCAAGGCTCGTCGCTCGATGTCGACGGGGTCGGGGAGACGACCGTCGTGGACGGACTCGGCGTGCTGGAGGACGAAGGCGGAGGCTCGGACTGCGAGCGACCGCCGAAGCCTCCGCCCGTCACGCCGAGCGCGCCTCCGAGCACGAGAACGCCGACGAGGGGCAGAGAGCGGAGAATCGAGCGAACGAACTTGAACGGCATAACCTCACCTCGTCCGCTACCTTACGCGCGTCGGCATGGTAAAGCGATGATGACTCGACATTCGCCCGCCACCCTCCTCGCGGCATCGTGCGGTCATGCCGACGCGTCTGCTCTCGTTGCTCGTACTGCTCTTGCTGTCCGCCGCTCGCGCGACGCCGCTCGTCGTGAACATCGACGGCGATTTCTGGGCGTGGACGGCCGGAACGTGGTCGCGCCTCACCTCGTGGGGGCACAACGGCCCGCCGATCCTCTCGCCCGACGGACGAACGGTCGCGTACGCGTCCGTCGCGGCGGGCGCCGCCGAGACATTCCACACGGGCTGGAGCCCCACGAACATCTGGACGCTCGACCTCGCTTCTCGCAAAGCCGCACGCCTCACGGCCCAACCGACGACGTCCACGCCCGCCGAGGGCTTCATTCGCTCGACGCCCGCGTGGTCGCCCGACGGGCAGTTCCTCGCGTGGACGCAAAAAAGCACGAGTTCGACCGCCACGACGCACACGGTCGCCTTGTACTCGCTCGCGAGCGGCACCACTCGCGTCACCCCGACGAACGCGCTCGACTACGTCGGCGTCCCGGTCGCGGCGGGCGTGCTGTGGAGTCCGGCGGGACTGGTGGTGCCCGGGCCGATCGAACGCGTTCCCGGCGCGTACCGGCAAGACTCGGCGCAGGCGATCGGCTCCGGGCGTGACGTGGAGGTCGGCGCGTACGTCCTCGACACGTCGGGGCGCGTTCGTCGCCGCGTCTCGTTCACGAGTAGTCCCAACGGCGCGGGCCACCTCGTCCGCAAAGGCGGCGCGGTGTACCTCGCCGGATTCGACGGCGCCACGCTCTACGGCCTCGACGGTCGTGCCGACCTCCGCCTCGTGCCTCGACGCGAGGCGACTTCCGTGCCCGAACGCCTCGTCGCGGCGCGTGCTCCGAACGCCTTGTCGATTCGCTTCGTCGTTCGCGAGAAGGAGTTGCGGTGCCAACTGCTCGGCGGGGGCCGCGTCGTGCGCGAGTGGTCATGCCAAAACGTCCGCGCCCTCGGGCACGAAATCTACGGCGAGGACTTCGACACGGCCCTCACCGTTACCCTCTCGCCCGACGGAACGGCGGCGTACGTGCGCGCCGACGGCGTGTACGTTCACGACGGCCGCACCGAACGCCGGATTCTCGATTTGCGGGGCCGCGGCGTGTACGGCCTCGTCTGGGGGCCCGTCGAATTTCGCGTGCCGTGAAGGCCATCCTCGAGCCACGCCGCATGGCCGATCATCGAGTCCACGAAGGAGTTCCCATGAACGAACACAACGTCAAAACCGCCTTGCTGCTCGCCTCGCTTCTCGCCGCCGGGGGAAGCCTCGCCGGACAAGCCGCCTCGAAAGCCACGCCTTGGATCATGCAAGGCGTCGTGCGCAACGCGGCGGGTCAACCGATCGAAGGCGTCGAGGTCTCGGCGCACAACACCGTCTACTACAACATGAACGTCCTCGCCAAGACCGACAAGCAGGGCCGCTACCGCCTCGAGTTGCCGCACGAGATCGGCACGTGGGCGCCGTACGCCACCATCCGGCGCCCGTGGGGCGACCAAGTCTTCAAGTTCACGGTCTACCCCAACGACGACTCGGCCTTCGCGGCGCGCGACGGAGCGGTCAGGGACTTCGTGTGGCGCATTCAAGGACGGTTCGACGGCGGGGTGCTGGGCCAGAAGGTCAACGCCTACTCCGGCGACGAGAAGGTCGACGCCGACACGCTGGAGTTCACGTTCACGCCGCTCGGGACGCTCATCGACGGCAGCACCGTCAAGCCGTTCACCCGCAAACCGAGAGGCAGCACCATGGAGGACGTGCCGGTGGGAAGGTACAAGGTCACGGCGTCTCATGCGCCGAACGGCGTGCGCGAGGCGCTCGAAGTGCGCGCCGAAGGGCAAGACGAGTACGGTTCGCAAGCGGTCGGGACGTTTCGCGAAACGATGTACGGCATTCGCATGGAACTCTCGTACCGCACGCCGCAAAAGTGAGGTGTAAGGCAGGAGGGGGAAGCCCGCGGGCTTCCCCCTCCTGCCTTGACGCGCCTTCACCGCGGTCGGATGACGTCCACGCTCAGGACTTCGCCCGTGCCCGCTTCATAGCGCAGCGTCACGACGGCGCTCGGCGCGTACTCGCCGCCTCGCGCCCGCACCCACACGGAACCGGCCCCCGACAGCGAGCGGGCCGTCACGCGGTACGTTCCGAGCGGGACGTCTCGCAGGGGCGCCGTGTACTTCACGGTGATCGCCTTGCCCTTGCTTCCGTCGAGCAGCGCACCGACGGGCGTGAGCGTCACTTCGAGATCGCCGTACTCGACGAGATCCCCTTCGCTTTCGAATCCATTCATCGCGTAGAAGCTCGCGCCGTACAACCCGCCGCCGGGCGTCTTGCCCGAGACGCGCCACGTGAAGTTGCGAATCGCGCCGTCTTTGCCGCCGAACGGACGGGTGTCGTCAGGCTCGAGGGTCATGTCGATTTGCCGGTCCGCGTACTTGCGCTTGATGCGCGCGACCGCCTGCCACGCTCCCATGGTGTTCTTGAGGTCCAGCTTGTAGCGGCCCTGCGCGTCGGTGACGGTCCACATCTCGCTGCCGTCGAAGTACGTGTTGTCCGCGCCGACGCTCACGCCGGGAATCGGCTGGCCCGCCGCGTTGCGCACGACCCCCTGCATCACCCAAGGCGTGGGCTTCACGTTCGAGGCGGCGAGGGTGCCTCCGGCGAGCAGGGCGGCGAACAGCAAAGGCAACATCGTCTTGGTCTTTCCGGTGTTCATGGGCGTCTCCTTGCCGTGTAAGGTAGGCGGGAACGCATGGCGAGCGGATGGCGCGTCCGCGGAAGGTGCCGAGCGTGAGACGCAAGCGTGACGAATTCGCCGTCCAAGGTGGGGAAACGGACTCCCTTCCGCCAGGAGGCAGCTTCGAGGTTCTCGTGACGAAAACGCCGTTGGAGTGCGCCTCCTGCTGCTTCGAGTCGAACTGCCCAAGCCATCTCGGGTCGCCGTTGGCATCCACGTACGGCCCGAACGCGTCCGAGGCGCTCCGTGACGGCGGTGGGGGAGACTTCGCCGTACGTCCCGGTTCACGTTCGGGAACAGCGTCAAACGCGCGGAGGCAAGCGGCAGGGAACGTGAGACGTCGTCCGAGCCGTTCTTCCACGCCACGTCGAGGACTTGTCTCAGCGAATGCGAAGCGTGCCGACGAACGCGTCGAGCTTCGTGAGGCGCGCATCGTTCGTGAGGCCGTCGAGAATCCGAGTGATGTTCGCGCGATGTTTCTCCCACGCGCCGTTCACGTTGCTTTCCACGTCGCGCACGAGACGAAGCTGCTCGGGCGTGTCGTACTCCTGCGGAATTTCCGGCAAGGGAACGTGCTGCCACCACGACACGAGGTACTTGCCGTCGTTCGTGAGCCCTTGGAACGTGAATACGAGTTCGCTGCGAGGAATGACCGAGACGTCGAAGGCGCGCGCCACGACGTACCGAATGCCGCGTCCACCCGGAAAGTTCACGTACTTCACCGCCGCGTGAACCGTTTGGTCGGCGGGATGCGGCGGAAAGAACGGCAAGTCGTCCGTCGTCTTCGACGTCGCCGTCTTCGCGGTGAGCACCGAGCGCAACTTCGCGATTTCGCGGCCCACCTGCGGATTCTTCGTGTTGGCCTTCAACACCTCGGCGATCTCGAAGACTTCCAGGAAGCCGGTGCGGTCGTCCTTCGGGCCAATCGAGAGGGCCGTGTGACGCGGCGTGAAGACCTCGGGCATCGCCTCGTCCGCATTGATGGAGACGACGTCCACCCGAGTGGCGAGAAGGCGCGCGTCGAAGGTGAGGCGCGGCAGGGTCGCGGCGAGGACGGTGGAGCTCGCCAAGAAGGCGAAGAGAAGCGGTCGGATCGAGACGTTGGGCATGAAGGTCCTTTCCGCGCGAGCTTCGCGCGATCGTACGCTTCCACAATGCCCGCTCCACGATGATCGCCGCATGTCTCGAAGCGACATCGGTCAGCCACGGCCGGACCTTTACCTTGCACTTCAGAACGGAGGACTTCATGACGACATCCACCTCGATTCGAAACTTGCGCGCGCTCGCCTTGCCGACCGCGATCGTCCTCGCTTCCTGCGGCGCGTCGAGCGCGTCGGTGCCTGCCGGTCTCGTCGGCGCGTGGTTCAGCGGCGCCTCCCTGCCCGACGAAGCGTACGACGAACCTTCGAAGGCGACCGCGAGCTCCGCGCGCTTCGTATTCGGCAAGGACGGCACGTACGAGTACCGCGGCCTGAAGTTGAGTCACGAGCCCGGTTACTTCGGAACGTTGCTGATCGCTTGCGAGTCGCTCGACGTCACGACCGAGCAGGGCACGTTCACGGTGCAGGGCGACAAGATCACCCTCAAGCCGAAAACCATCCGCAGCATCACGGGCTTGTCGCCCGCGGCCTTGAACTCGGGCTGCAAGCGGTCCTCGGGCGTGACGAGGACGCGCGCGCCGAACGCCGCCGACGTCACGAACGACGTGTGGCACGTTTCGGGAACGAAGTTGACGTTCGGAAGCGGCGGGGACGTCTCGGTCTGGGCGCGCCGCGCGGCCTCGGCGTCCGCGCCGACCTCCACGCCGTCGGGCGCCTTGCCCGGCGAGTTGCGCGGCGAGTGGAACAACGGGCGCATCTCGCCGATCGAGTACTACAACACGGCGACGGGCAAGTGGGCGGAGGCGAGCGGCACGAGCGTCATCTTGAAGATGAACGCGAACATGACGTACGAGCGTACCGGCCTGCTGGTCGTCACGACGTACGGCTGCACCTCGAAGCTGCTCGTGCACGAGCAGGGCAAGATCGCGCAGAACGGCGCGACCCTCACCTTCACCCCGACGACGAGCTCCTCGACGGGCTACACCTGCACGCCCAGCAAGATCTACACGAAGACGGACGCCGTGAAGCCTTACTCCGCGCGCGCGATCGTGCGCGTCGAAGCCGACGGTCGTCACGTTCTCACGCTCGCCGACACGGACGGCGACACGGTGTTCAACCGTCCGCTCGGCACGGCGCCCGAAAGCGCCCCGAGCGCGAATCGAGGCGCGGTCACGCCGCCCGCCCCCGCGAGCTCGGGCGCCGCCCAGCCGAGCGTCGCCGCGCCGACGCGCCCCGCGGCGACGCCCACCCCGACGAAGTGGACGGCGGCGGGCGATTGGGACGCCACGTTGACGCTCGGCGGCCAGACGTACCGCGCCCGGGTCACCTTCGACGAGGAAGGCACGCGCCTGCTGGGCGCGATCGGGTACAAGACGTCACGCATCGAAGCCCTCGTGGGCGACAGCGGCACCGGCGGCTTCCAAATCAACTTCACCGACGGCGACGACACCGTCGAACTCGTCGCGCAAGGCCGCTTCGACGGCGATCGCTACGCGGGCTCCGTGCGCGGCAAGTTCGCGGACGTCGGCGCGGGCACCCTCACGTTGACGAGACGCTGAATTCGAGCGGCCGAACGACCGTCCCTGCCGAGCGCCATCGTCCGGCCATCACGCGTGAGGCAAGGTGACGAAGAGGAGAACGACATGCGAACCATCCCCCTGCTGACCGCCCTGCTGCTCGCCCTTTGCCCCGCCGCTCTCGCCGCGCCCAACTCCAACACCGCCTCGCCCGTCGTACTGGGCACGACGCAACTCGACGGGCAAAACGCCAAGGTCGGCCAGACGTTCACCGTCGGCAAGCAAAGCCCGCTCAACTTCACGCTCACGAGCGCCGAGTTCAGCGCGTCACGCGTCACGATCGGCAAGACGACGATCGCGCCCGGCAAGGACGAGAAGTTGTTGATCGTGCGCTTCACCGTGCACAATCCTCAACCCAAGGACGTGAGGTTCGACGCCAACGCCTTCACCTTCACGGCGGTCGACGCGCAGGACGTCAACCACGTCGCCGAACGCTTCGTCGCCCGCGACGGCACGGCGGAGGAAGTCGCGGTGAACCTCAAGCCCGCGCAGAAACTCGCGGTGCTCGCCGTTCTGAAGGTGCCCGCCAAAGGCGTCGTGCCGAAACTCATCGTGCAGCGCGAAGCGAGCGCGCCCGTGCTGCGCTACGACTTCGCGGGCGGCGTCAAGCCCTTGCCCGCGCCGTTCGCCGATTCCGCCGACACGTCGGGCGCGACGAGCCTCGCCGTGCTCACCGCCGCTCAAGGCGTCGCGTACCCGCTGAAGCACCTCGACGTCACCTTCGAAGGCGCGCGCTTCACGACCGACGCCATGCAAGGCAACGCGCCCGGACGCGGCAAGCGCTACCTCGTCGTGAACGTCTCGCTGCGCAACATGACCGCGCAAGACGCGTACGTGGGCTTGCAGACCCTGCGACCCGAAGCTCGCGACGCGGACGGCGAGCGCACGATGTTCAAGACGGTGCTCAAGGCCAGCCGCGACGAACTCGTCGGCACGCAAGTCGCGCCGAGCGACACGCTGAAGGTGCGCTACGTGTTCGAAGTGCCCGCGGACGCCACGATGGACAACGTGTCGTTCACGGACGGCGGCGCGCACACCCTCGTCTTCGACGTGAAGAACGCGAAGTGACGGCGCGGAAGACCGAAACGAATTCGAGAGGAACGTGACACGAATGAACAAGCTTTCCATGACGGCTTTGGCCCTGCTGCTCGCGGGCGCCGCCCACGCCAAGACCTTCTCTCATCCGACGAACGGGTACACCCTCTCGTATCCCGACGCTTGGAGCGCCCAAGCGAACTTCGCGGGAACGGACCTCACCATCGCCGTGCCGAGCGCCGCGGGCGCGCCCAGCCAAATCTCGGTCGTGACGCAAGCCCTGCCCGACGGCATGAACCTCGCCGCGTACGCCGCTGCGACCGCCGAGTCCTTGCCGCGCATGCTGCAACGCTTCACGCTCACCTCCGACAAGACCCTCAAGGTGAACGGCGTCCTCGCGCGCGACTTCGTCTTCGGCGGCCACCGCAACGGCCGCGCCATGTACGGCCACGTCCTGCTGATCGTGAAGGGCTCGGTCGGGTACACCGTGAGCTACCTCGGCGCCGCGCCGAAGGACGCCGCCGCCAAGAAAGCGATCGACGCGGTCCTCGCCAGCTTCAAGACCACTCGGTGACGTTCGGCGAAAGAAGGCGAGAAGAAGGAGCGGCGCGCCGCTCCTTTCCGTCTAGCGAACTTCTCTCAGCAGGCCCGTTCGGACGTCCACGGTCACGCGCAGTGCGGGCGTTTTGTCCGTGCGGTCGCGCGTCACGGTGAGCGAGAAGGTATCGCCTTCGAGGCGGGCCGCGTAGGCGACGCCGAGCAACTCCGGGAAGATGCCGTCGTCACTCCAACCCGTCGTGTTCGGCGCGAGGCGAACGCGCACCTCCCGGCGGGCGTCTCCGAAGGCGGAGCGGGTCACGAGGTAGGTCGGACGGAACCGCGCGGAGTCGCTCGCGAGGCGCCACTCCAGCCACGCCACGGTCCGCCCGTCCTTCGACCACGTCAGCAAATCGCGGCACACGTACGGCCCTTCGTTCGACGCGCCGAGCGGTTGGTCGGCGAGACGGCGCGCCTCTCTCGTCCGCAAGTTCAGCAGCCAAACGTTCGTGGCGAGGTACCCGCCGCCCTCCACCCACGCCGGGAAGGAAAGGTACGCCACCCACGGCCCGTTCGGCGCGACCACTGGCTCGAAGTTCCGTCCGTACGTCGTGAGGCGAGTGCCTCCGAGGTAGAGGTCGCCGTTCTTCTCCACGACCGTCGGTGAAGGTGCGGTGGCCGCCGCCGTCAGCATCAGCGCGGCGGCCAACACGCCCGGCAACGCGAAGCGCCGCACGATCAGCCCTCCTCGCCCGCCGCCGGTCTTCTAAGCAGGAGTTGCTGACGCTCGACGATGTCGAAGCCGACCGACGCGTACACGCGCTTGGCCGACGCGTGGTCGTCCGCGACGATCACGAGCGTCGACGCGCCGAAGTGCGTGCGGGCGTGCTCGCCCGCGAAGTGCACGAGCGAGCCGCACAGCCCGCGCCGCCGAAAGTCCGGGTGCGTTCCGACACTCTGGAAGCGCAGGAGGCCCGCCCCGTCGTGAAACACCCCGAGGTCCGCGACGAGACGTCCTTCCACGAAGGCGCCGTACCAAAAGCCGAGGCCCGCCCGCGTCATCGCCCGCAAGCCGTTCAAGTGCGATTCCTTGAAGCGGCGGTACGGTTCTTCGTCGTAACCGTCCTCGCGGCTCGCGACTTGAGTGTCGAGCGCTTCGCGCCACGCGTCGTCCGTGTCGGGAAGCGCTCGGTACTCGGCCTCCGCGTTGACGTGCGGCGGCGCGTGCAAGCGCGGCGCGGCCATCACGACGTTGTCCTCCAGGTGGTAGCCTGCCTCCAAGAACTCGTCGAAGTCGGGCTGGCGGGTGGGCGGCACGTCCCAACCGAACAGGCGGTGCGGCGTGACGGGCGGGCGACCGATGTGCTCGGCGAACAGGGCTTCCCAGCGCGGTCGGTCGCCTCTCGCCGGGGGTTCCCGGAACACCAGCAGGTTGCCGAAGTAGTGGGCGGGACTGCGCGGGTTGCGTATGCACAGCGCGCCTTCGACGTCCACGACTTCACCGTGGAAGCGCGAGAAGATGAGGTCCGTGCGGTAGCCGAGCGAGCGAAGAGGCGAAGTCGACATGGTGGTCATGATGTTCTCCTGGAAAGGTCTCAACGAACGCGGATGGACTTGACGAACGCGTCGAGCTTCGTGAGACGCGCGTCGTTCGTCAAGCGATCGAGCTCCCGCTTCGTGCGCGTCACGTAAGCAGTCCACGCGGCGTTGGCGCGCGTCTCGTCAGCGGATGCGAGCTCGGCGAGCACCTTCTTCGTGTCGGGCGCGTCGTACCCGGTCGGCAATTCCGTCAGGGACACCGGCCATTGCAGCGACACGTAGTACTTCCCGTCCGCCGTCAGTCCTTGAAAGGTGTAGAAGACTTGCGCGCGCGTCACGGGCGCGAGTTCCTGGCTGAAAGCCGTGAGGTAGCGCACGCCGCTTCCCCCGGTGAAGGTCACGATCTTCGCCGCGCCGTTCAAGAGTTGCGCGGCGGGAACACGAGGTAGGAACGGCAAAGCGCCCGGTTTCGACGGCAAGGCGGCGCGCGGCTTGAGCAAGGCTCGCAGCGCCTCGATTTCACTTCGGGCGACGTTCGCTCGAAGCGCGAGAAGGTCCGCGACGCCGTACACGTCGAGTTCGCGCGTGTCGCCGCCGTCGCGCGGACCGAAGGTCGCTTCTACGTGGCGCGGCGCCGGGAAGACGAGGGGGTCGTCCACGGTGCGTTCGGCGGGCACGTCGCGCACGACGGCCTTGACGCCGAGGTGCCGCGCGTCGAACGTGACGCGCGGCGAGGCGGACGGAGCGGCGAGGGCGGTCGTGAGAAGCAGGGCGAGCGGCAAGGTCGCGTGCATGAAGCGAGGGTACGCGCCGCAGGGTGACTCGAGGATGAACAGCGTGGGACCACACTCCCGGGAGTGCGGTCCCACGCTTGTCTTCGACGCGTGGCGCGTTCAGCTCACTTGACGCCGCCGGGACTGGCGATGAAACTCCACTTGCCGCTCAACGCGCCCGTGACGTCCGTGATGACGTCCTTCGATCCGCCGATCGAGCCGCGTGTCGCGCCGACCGACGCGCCCGTGGTGATCGAAACGCCCGCGTCCGTGATGCCCGACGCGCCCCACGACACGTACGCACCTTGCTGCGACGTCGCGCCCGCCGAGACGTTGCCCACCCCGACGCTCACGCCTTCTTGGATGCCGACCGTGACGGTGTATTCCTTGTTGCCGAAGCTTTGCGAGAAGGAACCGAACGCGCCGATCCAGCCGGGGGTGGCTGCCGAGACGCTCATGGCGTCGCACGAAATCGAGAAGCCGACGACGCTTACCGAGAACGAGAGGCTCATGCCGTCGTACACCGCCTTGCAAGGATCGGCGCGAGGCGTCACGAGTTGCCCCGCGATCGGGTCGCTCGTGTCGGTCGTGGGGCCTTCGTAGCAAGCGAAGGCTTTGACGTCGTGCGCCCAGTGCCACGCGTCGGTCACGTAGCCCATGAATTCGGACACGACGAGGAACTCGGCGTCCAAGGACGTCTGCTCGTGCAACAAGGAATCGCTGTAGTTCGCCGCCAAGGCCGTCTCGAGCTTGTACGCCGCCTTGAGGTACGTGCCGAGATTTTGCGCGTGGGCGTGCATGGCGCTTCGCCACTTGTCGTTCTGCGTGGACATCGCAGCGTTGCACAGCGCGTAGAGTTCCTCGGGCGTGCGCGCCTTCTTGATGAACTCGGGAGCGATACAGCCGCTCGAGCAGTGCGAGAAGTCCCCGTCGACCTTGGCGACTTCCAAGCCCGACTTGCGCTGAGCTTCGTAGAGGCGGCTCACGGTCGGCTCGCTGCTGACATGCAAGCGCGCCTGCCAAAGGGCCGCGCGGCGCGCCTCGACGAGCGGGGACGCCTGGGGTCGATGGCGAAGCTGAGCCTCGATGTCCTCTCTACGCTTGCGGATCGCCTCCCAACGCGCGTGAAGATCGTCGCGGAGCTTCTGGTACTTGTCGAGCAGCACAACGGCGTCCTTGAGGGTCTGGGGCAACTTGAGGTTGGGCAAGTTGAAGTCCTGGCCGCGCGAAAGATCGAACGTGAACGACGCGGGCAGGTGGGCCGAAGCGTTCGCGTTGTTGCCGGAAGTCGCCCCGCTGATCTCGTTGGTCGGCAAGGTGGCGTCTGCCACACTGGGACTAGTCGCGTTCGCTGCTTGGGCAGGCGGGGTGCGGCGACGTCCCGCTCGTGCGAATTTGGCGGCTTGCGCGGTCTTGCCTTGGCACGTCAACACGCGCGCCAAGCCCAAGCGCGCTTCGGCCAGCATCGGCTCGCCTTTCAACGCGCTCGAAAGGGCCCCTTCAGCTTCGTTCCAGCGGTGCAAGTCGGCCAACGCCAAGCCGCGGTTGGCGTTCAGGGTGGCGGTACTCGACCAGCCGAAGGCGCCCGCGTCGTTCTTGGTGAGTTTCGCGGCGGCGTCGAGGACGACGAGAGCCTCGCCGGACAAGCCGAGGGTTTGGAGGACGCCGCCGAGATTGGTGAGGGTTTGAGGATTTTGCGGCTCGAGGCGGTGGGCGACGAGGAGGGCGGCGAGGGCGGCGTTGGGCTTGCCGAGCATGGCGGCGGCGAGGGCAGCTTGCGAGGCGCTCTTGGGAGTTTTGGCGTCGAGGCTGGCGGTGAAGGCTTGCCAGCCTTTGGCTTCGTTGTTCTCCAGCCACGCCTGCGCGTTCTTGAGCGCTTCGGTAAGCGATGTTGGCATGGCGCGAGGCGTGCCAGGAGCTACCTTGGCGAGGTTCATTCGCATTTGCGCGAGGGTCAATTCGAGCTCGGCGCGCACAGGACTGTCTCCAGGCAAACCCGAGACCACCTTCGTCAGGTTGTCGTAGCCCGTGAGTAAGTTCCGTGGAGCCTTCGAGCGGTCAAAGTCGCTGGAACCACACAAAGCGAAGTTCGGCAGCTTCGCCTCGAAGCTTGCTTCGGAGGCCAAGGAGCGCGCGTCACTCCAAGCACGAAAGGGAACGGAGGCGCTCAATGCCGTCGACGAAAGGGCAAGCAGCAGGAGGAAGGGTCGCTTCATGCTCACACGGTACGAGAAGGGTGATGGCCCGCGAATGTTGCGCCCGCGCCGCTCGAATTACTTGACGCCGCCGGGACTGGCGATGAAGCTCCACTTGTCGCTCAACGCGCCCGACACGTCCTTCAGCACGTCTTGCGCGCCGCTCGTGGCGCCGTCCTTCACGTTCGCCTTGGCCGACGTGGTGATCGAAACGCCCGCGTCCGTGATGCCCGACGCGCCCCACGACACGTACGCACCTTGCTGCGACTTCACGCCGACCGTGGCGGGACCCACCCCGACGCTCGCGCCTTCTTGAATGCCGACCGTGACCGTGTATTCCTTCGTGGCGAACTTTTCCGAGATCGATCCGAACGCGCCGATCCAGCCGGGCGTGACCGCCGTGACGTTCATGGAGTCGCACGAGATGCGGAAGCTCACGACGTGCACGGAAAACGCCAGGCTCATGTTGTCGAATACCGCCTTGCAAGGATCGGCGCGAGGCGTCAACAGGTCTTCGGCCACCTTGTCGGGCACGCTCGACGCGGCGCTCGCCACGCAATCCTGATAGCTTCGGATGTCCTTCGCCCAGTGCAGAGCTTCACCCACGTACCCCATGAACTCGGTCGTCACGAGAAACTCGGCGGTCAAGGACGCCCGCTCGTGCCACAGGGGATCGCTGAAGTTCGCCGCGAGGGCCGTGTGAAGCTTGTACGAGGCTTTGAGGTACGCGCCGAGGTTCTCGGCGTGGGCGTGCATGGCGCTTCGCCACTTGTCGTTTTGTGACAGCATCGCCGGGACGCACAGCGCGCGCTTGACTTCGGCCGTGGCCGCCTTGATCGAGATTTCGGGCATGATGCAGCCGCTCTCGCAGTGCGAGAAGTCCATGTCGGCCTTCGAGACTTCCCAATCGGACTTGTGATGAGAGTCGTAGAGACGTTTGACGGTCGGCTCGTCGTTCACGTGAAGGAATGCTTGCCAAAGCGCTTCCCGGCGGGCTTGCACGAGCGGCGACGCGGCGGGTTGGCGGCGAAACCGCGCCTCGACGTCCTCGCTGCGCTTGCGCAAGCTTTCCCAACGCGCGTGAAGATCGTCGTGGAGCTTTTGGTACTTGTCGAGCAGCGCGAGCGCGTCGCCGGGCGTTTGCGGCAACTTGAGGTTGGGCATCGTGAAGTCCTGGCCGCGAGAAAGGTCGAACGTGAACGACGCGGGCAGGTGGGCCGAGGCGTTGACGTCCTTCGCGGAGGCCGCTTCGCTCACCTCGACCGTCGCCGGTTCGGTCGCTTGCGGGTCCGTCGTCTTGGCGGGCGGCGGCGTCACGCTCGGCGAGCGGCGGAGTCCGGCGCGCGCGAACTTCGCGGCTTGCGCGGTCTTGCCTTGGCACGTGAGGACGCGCGCGAGTCCGAGCCGCGCTTCGGCGAGCATCGGCTCGCTGTCGACGGCGCTCGTCAAGGCCTTCTCGGCGTCCGGCCAGCGACGCAAATCGGCGAGGGTGAGGCCCCGGTTGGCGTTCAGGGTCGCGGCGCTCGACCAACCCAACGCGCCCGAGTCGTTCTTCGAGACCTTGGCCGCCGCGTCGAGCACGACGAGCGCTTCGCCGGTCAATCCCAGCGTGTTCAGCACGCCGCCGAGATTCACGAGGTGCTGCGCGTTTTGCGGATCGAGCTTTTGCGCGGTCAGAAGGGCCGCCAGGGCCGCGTTGGGCTTGCCGAGCATCGCCGCCGCGAGGGCCGCTTGCGAAGCTTTCTTCGCGTCTTTGGCGTCCTCGCTGGCCGAGAAGGCCCTCCATCCTGCCGCTTCGTTCTTCTCCAGCCACGCTTGAGCGTTCTTGAGCGCCTCGGCGAGAGTGGCTGGAATTTGCACGGCCGGGAGCGGAGCGGCTTTCGCGTAGTTCACGCGCATCTGAGCGAGCGTCGGTTCCAAGCTGAGGCGCGTGGGGTCGTCGGCCTTCATGGACGTCACGAGCTTGACCATGTTGTCGTAGGCGCTCAACGCATCCGTGGAGACTTTCGATCGATCGAAGTCCGCACCTTCACAAGCGGCGAAACTGGGCAACTTCGCCGCGAAGCTCGCTTCGGGCGGCAAGGATCGCGCGTCACTCCACGCGCGCAAGGATGCGGACTCGGCCAACGCGGTCGAGCACAGCGCGGCCGAACACAAGACCAATAACGGCAAAGCTCTTTTCATGCTCGTACGGTACGAAGACGATGGTGGCGGCAGAATGTCGGGTCGCGGCGAGAGGACGCCCGCCATGCGAGACGTTTCCACGAGAGAACGGGGAACGGGAAGCGGGAGGGCCTTGCCCTCCCGCTTCCCGTTCTCTCGCCGTGTTCTCAGGCCGGACGCGCCTGCACCGCCGAGCGGCGAGCGCCGAGCGTCACGAGCGCGAGGCCCAGCAGGAACCAACCGATGGCGGTGTGCCACGCGAACTCCGCTTGCGGCAAGTCCTCGAGGCGAGCGAACGCCATGTACGCGAAGCCGACGGGCAGCGAGATGCCGCACGCGAGCGGCGCGAGCCGATGAGGCATCGGCAGCACGCGCGCGAACAGCGCGGCGACGCTCACGACGAACGTCAGCAGCATGCTCAGCGGCCACGTGAGGTCCGTGACGGCGTACAAAGGCGAGTTCATGTCGACGTGCAGGATGTCGAACGGACCTTGCAGCGCGGCGAGCGCGATGGTCACGAGCGGCAGCGTCACGACGAAGCTCCCGAGCTTGCCGTGGCCCGTCGCGTGCAACTGCCTCAGGGCCAGCATGGAGCAGAACCAGCCGATCGCGAAGACGAGGTACGTGAGGTTGCCGATCACGTCGTCTTGGCCGTTGAGGACGCGCTGAAAGTCGTGTCGAAAGGCGTTCGCGAGCATGGCGGGCGCGCAGATCATCGTGACGAAACCGAGGGTGCGTACGTTCATGGAAGTCCTCCTGAAAGAGAAATTACTTGGGAAGGCGAATGTCGAAGTCGGCCATGAGGCCGTATTGCGGTTCGCGGCGGAAGGTGATGACGACGCTCGAATCCCACTCGTCCGCGTCGCGAGACTTGAGCTGCATGTCCCGTTCGGGGCCGTCCGTCGGAAGGTAACGGGCCGTCACCTTGTACTTGCCGAGGGGCACGTCGGGGATGATGTTGCCCTTGGCGAAGCGCTTCAGAATTTGTCCGGCGGTGCCGTCCACGAGCGGTCCGACGGGCGTGAGGGTGTACTCGACGCGCTCGTAGACGTACCCGCTGCCGTCGTTCGGCCAGATCGTGCCGCCCCAGTACCTGTTGCCGCGAGGTCCCGACGTCAGCAAGGTGAAGTTGCGCACCGCGCCCTTGTCCGCCGTGAAGGCGTCGTCCTTGTCGATTTGCAAGTCGAGCTCGATCGACTCGCCTTGGTACACCGTGCGCAGGCGTCCGCCCGCTTGCCAAGTGCCGAGTTGCCCTTGCGGCAGTTGGATCACGAAGTGCCCGCTCGCGTCGGTCTTGCCGAGGGCGTTCATGTTGTAGTACAGCGTGTTGTCCGCCCAGACTTCCACGCCCGCCACGGGTTGCCCGGCGGGATTTTTCACCGTGCCCTTGAGGACGTACGGCGTCGCCTTCGTGAAGTCGTTTGTGGCCGTGGCGCCCGCGGTCGTGCTCGCCGCGCTTCCCGCGCGCTTCATGGTGAGCGCGCCCGGCCCTTTGAGGTCGTACGCGCCGATCAGCGCGCCGTTCTTGACGACCCCCGCGATCGTCACGAGGCCGTTGCGATGCTTGTACGTCAGCTTGAGGCGTTGGGCGGCGGCGTCCCACCGCCCGCCGACTTGGTACGTCTCCTTCAAGTACGTGATGGTGCCCGCGACGTTCGCGCCTTGCAACTTGAGCTGCGCGGTGAAGTCGATCATGTCGTCGAAGCGGCCCGACCACGCGCCGCTCACGACGTCGGCCGTGGCGGCGGTCGTCGTGACGGGCGCGGCGAGGGCGGCGCCGAAGGTCGCGGGGCCGAGACCTCCGAGGGAAAGGATGCCGAGCAAACTGATCGCGAGCGTGTTCTTGTTCTTCATCGTGGTTCTCCTGGCGCCCCGAAGCGAGGCGAACGTGTCCGAAGCGTACGAGGAGGACGATGACACGACGATGACGCGAAGGTGACCGTCAACGACCGTCAACGAACGTGCAGCGTCGCCAGGAAGCGGTCGAGGATCGTGAGGCGCGTGTCGTTCGTGAACGCGTCGAGAAGTTTCGTGGTCGCCGTCTTGTAAGCGTCCCATTGCGCGACGGGGCCGGTCGCAAGGACGTCGGGAAGCTCGAGCGGTTGCCGCCACGACACGAGGAACGTCCCGTCGCTCGTGAAGCCTTGAAAGGTGTACAGCAGCGCTCGATCGTCGAGCGGTCGATCGAAGCGGGTGGTAAAGGCCGTGACGTAGCGAACGCCGTGCAGGCCTCCGAAGTCGAGGTACTTCACGGCGGCGTGCACCGCTTGGTCACCGACCACGAGGGGCACGAAGGGAAAGGGACCGGGAGTCGACGACGTCGCGGCGCGTTGCTCCAGCATCTTGTGAAGTTGCTTCACATTCCACGGAACGTCCAACCAGTGAAGGTGACCGTCGTCGGCGCCGTTGGCCTGTAGAAGCTCGGCGACGTCGAACACGTCGAGGTCGCCCGAGGGCCTCGCGGGTGGGCCGAACGCGAGGGCCGCGTGCGGCGGGAGGACGGCGCCCGTCCATTCGTCCCGAGCGAGCGTTCGCTCGACGACTCGGACGGGCCGAGCGAGGATGGCGGCGTCGAAGCTCAAAGTCGCGAGGGGCGCGGCGAGTGCGCCGCTCGAACAAGCCAGCAGCAAAGGCAGGAATCGAGGCATGCCTTCACGGTACGAGCGGCTCGGTGGCCGCGGCGTGTCAACGAAGAACGGGCGCTCCATCAGGAGCGCCCGTTCTCGAGGGGGTGGTTCTCGCCGTGCTTACTTCGCGTACAAGTTCTTGTAGAACTCGTCGAAGTCATTGGTGTACGAGTCGAGCCACGCGAGGAAGTTCTCGGCGGTGAAGCCGCCCGTGATGATGTACGACGAGTCGAGGTAGATCGTGCCGTCTTTTTCCTGGTACGCCTGGCTGTACCACTCGGCGTTCCACTTCGCGAGCTTCTCGGCGAGGCCGTCGGCCTTGTCGGGCTTCTCGAAGCCGTTGTCGGCGTTGATGCGTTGGCACACGCCGTTCTTGCAGCCCGTGAAGTAGAAGTAGTAGTTGTCTCCCGCGAGCTTCACGGTGATCGAGGGCTTGGTCTTCTCGTCGCCCGCCTTGTACTCGGGCTTGTAGCCTTCGGCCTTGAGAATCGTCATGATCGACTCGGGCTTCGCTTCGTACACCGTGGCGGCGGCGAACGCGGGCGTCGCGGAGAGGGCGGAGAGCGTCACCAACATCAACGTCTTCTTCATACCTATAGTGTGCATGAAGAAGGATGATTCGTGGATGACTTCGGCTTAGTCAAGGCAGGAAGGCCGAGCGAACGGCGTCCATCAGCGGATCGCGGCTGCCGATCGGCGCGTTGGGAAGGTAGCCCTGGTTGATGTTCCAGACGATCGCGCCGCCGAGGCCCTTGGACTGCGCGAACTGCCCTTTGAGCGCGATGCTTTGGGGATCCTCGTACGACACGAAGTTGCACGCCTTCGGGCCGAGTCCCGTCTGCGACGACAGGTACGGCACCTTGGCGCCATCGTCCCACAGCTTGACGTTCGCGTTGTAGTACTGCGTCATGATGTTCGTGTAGCTCATGACGTTGTCGTCCGCGACGAGCTTCATGATGCTCGACGACTGCTTCGGCCCGGTGACGCCCGTGTAGCACGATCCGAAGAAGCCGATGCCGACGCCGAGCTTCGCGGCGGGCACGCCGACGTTGAGGTAGGCGTTCACGCTCGACTCGACGCTGCTGGGCGTCGTGGCGGAGTGGCCGCTCAAGGCGCTGGAGTGCCAAGACTGCCAACCGTCGTACACGCCGTTCATGGCGTAGCTCATGATGTTGAGTCGGTCGAAGAGCGGCGCGATGTCGGCGTAGTACGGCGTGGCGTTCCACTGCGGATACGTGGAGTTCACCCAGCCGATCGGCAGCGTCAGGATGAGGCCGGGGCGTTTGGCCTTGAGGCCCGCCGCGAGCGCTTTGAGTGGAGCTTGATCCGTGGCTTGGATGGGCTCCCAGTCGAGGTCGATGCCGTCGAAGCCGTACGAGTCGACGAGGGCGAGGAGGTTGTCGATGAACTTCGCGCGGTTCGCGTCGCTCGCCGCGCCCACGAAGCCCGAGTACTCGCCCGCGCCGCCCAGCATCAAGATGGCCTTGCGGTTGTTGGCGTGCGCTCGGCTCACCACGGACTTCGCCCAGATCGGGCCGTTCACCGTGTCGATGTCGAAGTGGGTGTTGATCGTGCCGTCCGCGTTCGGAGTGGCGCGACCGACGACGATGTGCGTCATCGCCGTCCAATTCACGGCGTCCAGCGGGTACGCGTCGCGCAGATAGCCGACGTAGTAGCCCATCACCCAGGCGTTGCCGCTCGGCGTGGGCGGCGGCGGCACGGGGTCGGTCACGGTGATGGTGAGGACGCGCGACGTCGACGCGCCCTTCGAATCCGTGACGAGCAACTTGACGTTCGTCGTGCCGGCCGTCGTGAAGCTGTACGTCTGCGTCCTCGAGGTCTTGCAGTCGCCGAAGTTGAGGTCGCCGTAGCCGTCGCCGTTGACGTCGAGGACGCACGTGAGGGCGTCTCGTTCGCGGTCGGACGCCTGCACGGTGAAGGTCGTGGTGAGCGGTGCGGAACCGCTCGTCTTCGAGGCGGTGAAGGTCGTGATGGTCGGGGCGGTGTTCGTGGCCTTGGCGGCGCTCGGGGCGAGCGTCGTCGGCTCACTGCCGCACGCGGCGAGCGCCACGAGCAGGACGGGCGTGAGGCCCAGGAAGCGGAATCGGGACATGAAACTCCTGGCGGTTCGCCCCGCAAAGGGCGCCGCTGAAACGAAGGGAAGGAACGCGGGCGCGGCGTTCGTCGACGAACCGCGCGCCGTGGCGTTCGATGAATCGCCGAGAGGACACGGCACGACGAGCGGTCGTCCGGTCGGGATCGTCACTCTTCCGGGTCGAACTCCTTTCGTGTCACCGCTTACATCTTTCATGAGAAAGAGGATCGCGGTCTGCGAAAAATTCGACGCGCCGGGGTCCTCGATCCGGCGCGACGGGTGACGGAGATTTAGGATGAAATCGCGGCTTCGAGGACCGAGCAAGCCGCCGCCGAAGGGCGTGAACGACTGGGCTGGCAGGCATCGTCGTTCACGCCACTTTAAGAAAGCAAAGTCGCAGTGATCCGAGGATGACTTTCGACGAAAAGACGGCGACCGCGCCGGGAAGGGCGCGGTCGCGGCGAACGTCGAGAAGGCGTTTCACGCGAAGCGCGCTCCACGCTTCGGGCCGCGCAGCACGGTTTCGAGTTCACGCGCGAGCAAGTCGAGAGGCAGGACTTCCAGCGCGGGCAGCAAGTCGAGGGCGCAGCGCAGCACCTCGCCCATGTCGAAGCGCGGGCGGCGCGCGACCGCCTGCAACTCGGCGTCGAGCGAAAGGGCGCGCGCTTTGGCGCACAGCGTTTCGTACACGTCTTGCGACTGGACGTCGAGCGATTCGGCGAGTTGGTTGTTCATGCTGACACGGTACTCGGGAAAGGATGATCGGCGCATGATGCCAAAGATGTAGGCCGAGCGGCCTAGGCACCACGCCGCCCGGGTTTGACATGCGCCGCCGAGCGGCGTCATGCTGCGGTCCACGGAGGAACTCTTGCCGACGCCCGAACGCCTGCTGTCCCGCCTCGACGCCATCGCCCGCGCGGTGAGCGCGCGTTCCACCGCGCTGGCCTTGCTCGCGCTCGGGTCGTGCGGCTCGGAAACCGACCGCTTGGACGAACATTCCGACTTGGACTTCTTCGTGATCGTCGAGACGGGCGCGAAGAAGGCTTGGCTGGACGACATCGCTTGGCTCGAAGGCGTGTCCACGCTCGCGTTCAGCTTTCCGAACACTTCCGTGGGACGCAAGGCGCTCTTCGAGGACGGCGTGTTCGTGGAGTACGCGGTGTTCGAGCCGCAGGAACTGACGCGAGCCGAGTACGCCTCGGGTCGCTTCGTGTGGAAGCGCGACGACTTGTCGGCTCGGTGGGCGACGGCGGCCGTGCCGCCCGTGCGTGAAGCGCCTCCCTTGGCATGGCAGGTGGGGGAGGCGCTCACGAATCTCTTGGTGGGCTTGCACCGCGACGCGCGCGGAGAACGCCTCGTCGCGACACGCTTCGTGCAGCAGTACGCCGTGGACCGCGTCTTGGCGATCGCGGCGATTCTTCAGCCGCCCGTGGACGGCGCGGCGGACGTCTTTTCACCCGAGCGGCGCTTCGAGCGGCGCTTTCCGAGCGTGGCGTCCGCCTTACCGGACATGATGCGAGGCTACGACGGCAACGCCGCCTCGGCTCTGGCGATCTTGGCGTGGTTGGAAGCGCACGCGGACGTTCCCAACTCCATGGCGCGAGAAATTCGCCGCTTGGCCGTCTCCGCGCCGTCTTGAACTCGGACCTCGTCAATTCTCGACGAGGATCTTCATCGTCATGAACGGGTGCGGACCACACTGCACGTCGTACGTCCCGACCGCGTCGAAGGTCACGGCGAAGCGTCCGCCTTTGCCAAGCGACCACGAACTCGCTTCCTTCGGGCCTTTCACGCCAAGCGCGTGCGCGGCGAGATCCATGTTCGTCCACACGACCTTCGTGCCTCGCTTCACCCGCAAAATCGGCGCGGAGAACTTGAAGCCCGAGATCGCGACGTCCACGGTGCCGCTTTGCACTTCGGGAAGCGAGGTCTCGGCCGCCGCGTGGTCGTGGTCGTGCGTGGGCGCCACTTGCCCGCGCGCGTCCAAGGCGGGGCCGCCCACCACCATGAAGTGCATGCCGCCCGGATCCACGCCGTCGTTCGTGCCGTGCGGCGGAATGTGATCGTGCAGCGGGAAGGTGCCGTCGCGGCCCTTCACGAGGACGTCGTAACGTTCGCCCGGACCGAGCAGCAAGGTGTCGGCTTGGTACGGCGCCGCCAAGTCCTGTCCGTCTTTGGCGACGACGAGGAAGGTCATGCCGTGCAAGTGCATCGAGTGCACCTCCGACCCGATGTTCATGAAGCGCAGCAAGTGCACCTCGCCGTTCGGAATCGCCAAGTCCGCGATGAACGGGTACGCGCGCCCGTTCACGAGAAAGTAGTTCGGCGTGGCGCGGTGCGGCGTCACGTCGGGATCTTGGCGGCTGTCCCACTCGTCGAGCATCAGGACGTGATCTTTCGACCACGCTTGCGGTTCGCGCGGCTCGATGACGACCGCGCCGTACATGCCCATGTCGAGGTGCAAGTTCGTCTCGACGTGGCAGTGATACATGAACGAGCCCGCCTCGGTCGCCACGAACTCGTACGTGAACGATTCGCCGGGCAGCACGGCGTGCGACGTGTGCGGCACGCCGTCCATCTCCTGCGCGAGCGAGTTGATGCCGTGCAGGTGGATGGTGTGCGCGCGACCCGTGGTGTTGCGCAAGGTGATGCGCACGAGGTCGCCGACCTTCGCGCGAATCTCCGGGCCGGGCACGCTCGGCGCGCC
Source organism: Deinococcus yavapaiensis KR-236 (assembly GCF_003217515.1). Classification (NCBI taxonomy): domain Bacteria; kingdom Thermotogati; phylum Deinococcota; class Deinococci; order Deinococcales; family Deinococcaceae; genus Deinococcus; species Deinococcus yavapaiensis. The sequence goes on from NZ_QJSX01000003.1 coordinate 272,562, forward strand.
GCCCGGAACGCCGAAGGCCCACTGCTTGACCTTCACGCCCGGCGCGATCTCCGTTTCGATTTCGTGCACTTCGAGGGTATAGGCGCGCACCTCGCCCGTGAATTTCGTCGTGGGCACCGTTCCGTTCGCCGCGTTCACGAAGCGCTTGACGATCTCGTCTCGCGAGGGAACGTCGGCGGCGAGCGGAGCGGGAGCCAGCAGAAGCGAGGCGAGCGCGAAGCATTTCGTGAAAGGCAGCAAGGCGCGGATGTTCATGAATGTGTTCCTCGAAAAGACGGCGCGGTCGAGCGCGTGGATCGAAAGGCTCGCGACGTCACCGAGCGGGTTCCGCGAATCGAAGAACCCGTTCCGGGCCGAGAGGCGCTTGAAAAAAGGCTCGCGGGCGAGCAGGACGGTCGGCGGCGCATTCGGCAAGGGGGTCGGGCGTCCACGCGTGGACGCCCGACCCCCGTCGGCGTTACTTCACGCTGAGGTTCGTCATCATGCCGAGCATGAAGTGCGGAGCGTGTTTCGTGGCGCTCGGCAAGAAGCACGCGACGACGTAGTCACCGGCGGCGAGATCGAAGGTCACGAAGGCGCTGCGGCCCTTGGAGATCGTCTCCAACCCGCCCGCGTCCTCGAACGGAGGCTCGCCCGCTTGGCTGGGATCGGCCGCCTTGAAGAAGGCTTCGACGTCCTTCATGGTCTTGCCGGGCTTGATGCGCATCAGCATGAGGTGGTGGGTTTCCTGGCCGGCGTTCGACACTTGCCACGTGGACTTGCCTGCCTTGACGGTCGTGGGCAGTTCCACCTTGAAGTCGCGCAGCGTCGCTTGCACGTCCGCCTTGGGCAAGGCGAGGCCGTTCTTGGCGGTCGTGACGTTGAAGGTCTTGTATTGGCCGAGGTCGTACAGCGGTTTGCCTTCCTCGGAAGCGCCGAAGCCGAACACGACGTACTTGCCGCTGTCGAGGTTCGCGCCGAACTCGAAGGTGGCGCCCGGCATCACGCCGCCGCTGCCGCCCACGAAGGTCGCGACGTTGGCGATGGCGCTCATGTCCTCGCCGTGCGATGCCATCAGGGCGCCGAGGGCCGCCTTGACTTGCGCGTCGGTCGTGCCGGACTTCAGCTTGGCGACGACCGGGGTGAAGGGTGCTTGGGTGGTGTTGGCGAGGTTGAAGGTCACGAAGCCGCTGGCAAAGCTCGCGGGTCCTTGCAGCGTGAACGCGTCACCCTTGGCGCCGAGCGTGAAGACTTGGGCGGTGTGGCTGTGCTGCGCGAGGGAGGCGGCGGTGAGGGCGAGGGCGAGGGTCGTCAGGATCTTCTTGCTGTTCATGGGGGGTCTCCTTGTCGAGGTCCGAAGCTGTGGACCGCTCGATCTGGGGAGGAGTGTAAGAAGGGTACGATGGCAGGAGGATGACGAGGTGTCAGGCTCGCGCGAATCGACGAACGATTGGCGTTCGGCGACCGACACCCTGCAGTCATGGCCGTCCATTTAGCGTGAAGGCATGAACGAGGATCGTACTATCATCCGCTCGCTTCTTCCGACCTTCTTGACGGCCGCTCTTTGTGCGAGCGCGAACGCCGCCACGCTCGAAGGCTCCGTGCACGTCCCGGGAAAGCACGACGTGCGTGGAACGTGGGTCGTTTCGTGCGATCTCGACGCGCGCGGAGACTGCGTGTCGGGCTCGCAGGTCACGCAGCAGATCACGCGTCAAGACGGCAGCTCGGCGTGGTTCAAGTTCGAGAACGCGCCGACCGCGCCGCGCGGCCTCGTCGCTTGGAAGGACGTGAACGGCAACGCCACCTTGGACGTCGGCGACTTGTACGGCGCTTACACGATCGACGGAACGACCTTGGCGAAGGTGCGCGCGCCGTACGAGGGAGCGGTGATCTGGATGCGCGAGATGGACGGCGTGGCCGATCCGTTCCTTTCGGGTGAGGCGAGCGCGGCTCCGAACGCGCCCGCGAAGTTCGCGCGCGCTTCGGGCGACCTCGACGTCACGCCGCGCGGCGCCGGACGCCTCACCGGCACGGTGATCGCGCCGCTCGGGTACGACGTGAAGGGCGTCGTCGTCTTGGCGTGCCGCTTCAAGACGGACGATTGCTACGCCGCGTCGCGCGTGAACCTCGCGGGTCGGCACGCCCGCTGGCGTGTCGACGGCCTCGCGGACGAGGGGCATCAACTTCTCGCGTGGGCGGACATCAACGGCAACGGGGAAGTGGACGAGGCCGACCTCATGGGCACGTACCTCAACTCGGCGCGCGACGACTTCCAGCTCGTGAAGCCCGGCGCGGGCAACATCACCTTGTCGCTCGCGCCGATGGCGGAACTCGCCGCCGCGAGCAAGCCATCGGCGAAACGTCCGGCCGCGTCCGACGCCATCTTCAAAAACACGAGCGTCGCGAACCTCGCGGGTCGTTGGACGACACGCAACCGCGTCTCGCGCCTCTCGCAAGGCTTCACGAGCGGTGTCGTGTTCGGAGGTGCGACCGTTCAAGCGGGCTGGGATTGGACGCCGACGCAGCTCAAGCAGGACGTGGATTTGCTCATCCGGCCCGACGGGTCGTTTCGCTCCGTGACGTTCACGCAGGACTTCCAAAGCGAGAGTTGTGCGACCCTCACGACGGTGGAGCGCGTCGGCAAGGTCGTCGTGACGGGCGCGAAGCTCAGCTTCCAAGTGACGCGCGCCGCTTTTCGCGAGGTGGACACCTGCCAGCCGAGCTTCAACCGCTGGGGCGCGCTGAAGCCGTCCACGGAAACGGACCTCGCGGGCGTTCAGAAAGGCCCGAACGGCGGGCTGGAGTTGGTCTTGCGTCCCGGCGGGTCGTCTGGCGATCTTTTCTTCCGCAAGGAGTGAGGGGCGACGAGCGGCGCGTCACCCCACCCGCGCAAGGCGATAGAACGCCGTGAAGTCGGCGGAGGGCCCACGGGCCCTCCGCCGACTTCGGACCGCACTCCGGTGGGTCAGGGCTTGAGGCGCGAAACGCGCACTTCATCGAAAGTCGCCGTGAAGCCCGAGCCGCCCATCGAGACGAGTCCGATGCGGGCGTTGTCACCCAATTGGTTCGTCCACGTGCCCCCGCGCGTCCAAGTCGTGCCGTTCGTGCTGGAGTACGCGGTGTAGCGCTGCTCGGCGTCGTCGGTGGATTTGACGATGCGCAACCACAGCGTGTCGGCGGGAGCCCCGAGGACGGTGCTGCCGTAGCGGGGAGCGGTGGATGTCGTCGCGGGCTGCTCTTTGGCGAACTCGATTTGACGTGTCTCCCAGATGGAGGCGTGCGTGAGCTTGACGTAGCGGTCGTCGTCCGCGTAGATCACGAGGCCCGCTTGGACGTAATTGAAGCAGCAGCCTTCCGGGGGAAGGTTGATGCTGAGCTTCACGTCCACGACGTAGTCACCGCTGGGCGCGGGGCGCGTGAGCACGGAAGCCGTGTTGCTGCCCTCGAACAAGTCGGCGGCTTGCGTGTCGAACTGGAAGGCGCCGTTCACGACGCGGAAGCTGCCGCCGTCGGGTGGGCGCACCCACGTCCACTGGCTCAGGTCGCCGTCGAAGTCCTCGCGGTTCAGGAGCGTACCGGTACGCTGGTTCGTGGCGAGCCGCGGACGGTAGGCGCTCGGCTGTCCGCGCAGGCTGCTGGGCGCGGGCATCGCCTGATCGGAGGCCCACAGTCCGCCGCGCACGACGGGCCAGCCATCCACCCAGTCGAGTGGGTCGAGCATCAAGGGGCGTTTGGTGAGGCCGCTCGCGCTCGTGAGATACGCGTCGTTGCGGTCAACGGCGTGGTACACCGTCCAGTCCTGCCCGGAGGCGTCGGTGAACACGGCGTTGTGTCCGGTGCCAACCCAACGGTTGCCGTTCATGCCGAGTACGGGCGTGCCGCCCACTCGGCCGCTCAGCAAGCTCACGCCGTCACGATCGACGAAGGGTCCGGTGGGATTCGGTGAGCGGCCCACGAAGACGCTGTACCCGGTGAGCGGTCCACGGCAGCAGTCGCTCGCCGACGCCATGAGATAGTAGAAGCCGTTGCGGTACACCACTTGGCTTCCTTCGTAACGGTTGGCGATGGCGACCTGCACCTGCGTGGCAGGATCGCTCTTGAGACCGTCGGGCGAGAGTTTGCGTACGGAGAGCCCACCGAAGTAACTGCCGTAGTAAATCCACAATTGTCCGTCCGCGTCCCGGATCACGTCGGGGTCGAACGTCCAGCGGCGGCTGTTCGAGCAACACGGAGCAGGGTGCGGTTCGACGACGGGCGCGCCGCTGTCCACCCACGGTCCGGTCGGGCTGTCGCTGACGGCCACGCCGATGGCGCTGCCGCCCTCGTTCGTGTTGCTGGCCGTGTAATACAGGTGGTACTTGCCGTTGACGTACTCGATGTCGGGCGCCCACAAACCCGCGTTCGCGTCGACCCAGGCGGGCCGCTGCGTGAAGGCGTCGCCGACGTACGTCCAGTTCACGAGGTCGGTGGACTTGAGGGTGGGCATCAGCCGGAAGTTGAAGTCTCCGTTGGCGTTGGTGTCCTGACCGTTCAGGGGATCGGTGGTGCAGTACAGGTACCACGCGGTGTCGCCGAGCGTCTGACCTTGAATGATGGACGGGTCGGCGCAAGTGTCGACGGTGGTGCCGTTGGGCACGCTGGCGCGCAGCGGATTTCGGTACTTGCCGACTGCGTCGGCGCCGAGCGCGCTCAGGGAAGCGGGAGGCGCGGCGAGCTGCGAGCCGGGAGAAGCCTGCTGCTGACAAGCCGACAGGGTGACTCCGAACGCGAGCGCGCCGAGAAAACCGACGGACGTTCTGAGTGATCGAAAGGACGCCGCAAGATTGGGCATGAGGGACTCCTTGTTGTGATTTCCTTTAACTGTACAGGGCCGCGTGCACGCGGGGCATCGCCGACGGCCCGCCAATCCTTTAGCGTATCCTCACCAAGAAAGGGTGCCGCTTGGGGACACGATCGCGCGTCCACTTGGCGTCACAACGTCTTTTTGAACGTCAAGCTCGCGAGCAGCAAGGTGATCGCCGCGAAGACCGCCAACCCGACGAAGGCGCTCATGAGGTCGCTCAATTCCGCGCCGCGCAGCATGATGCCTCGCACGGCCGACAGGTAGTACTTCAACGGCACGAGCGTGGAGAGCGCCGTGAAGAAGCGGTTGAAGCCTTCGAGGGGCAGCAGGAAGCCGCTGAGGAAGATGCTGGGGATGATGAAGGCGATCGTGGCGAACATCGCTTGAGGTTGCGTGCGCGCCACGGTCGAGATGAGGATGCCGAGCCCGAGGCTGCCGAGCACGAACAGCAGCGCGGCCAGCACGAGCAGCCACACGCTTCCGACGAGCGGCACGCCGAACAGCCAGTGGCCGATGCCAAGGACGAGCGCCGCGTCGGTCGCGCCGAAGGCGAAGTACGGCAGCAACTTGCCGAGGACGACTTCGGCGGGCCGCACCGTCGTGACGATAAGAGCCTCCATGGTGCCCGCCTCGCGCTCGCGCACGATGGCGAGCGCCGTCAGCATCACGCAGATCAGCGTCAGAATCAGGCCCGAGAGGCCGGGAACCATGTACACCGCGCTGCGGTTGTCAGGATTGTAAAGAATCTCGGACGTGAGGCGCGCGGGCAAGCTGAGGGTGCCGGTGGCGGCGCGCACCGCGCCGAGGGCGGCCATGACGTCTTGCATGGCGGACGCCGAGGCGGCGCGAATCTGCGCGGAGAACGCCGGATCGCTGCCGTCCACGGCGAGGGTAATCGGCACGGCCTCTTGCTTGCGCGCGGCTGCCAGCGCTCCCTCGGAAATTTCCAGGACGGCGCGCACGCGTCCCGCCCGTGCCGCGTCGAGCGCGGCTCTGCGCGAAGGCATGGAAATCAACTCGAAGCGGTCGTCGGCGGCGTACGAGGCGAGGATGCGCTCGCTGACACGGTCGCGCGACGCGTCGACCACACCGAGCTTGATGTTCTTGACGTTCGTGTTGAGGGCGTAGCCGAACAGCAGCAGCATCACGATCGGCAGCAGCACGATGAGTCTTGGCAGCACGGCGTCGCGGCGCACGTGCAAGAACTCCTTGCGGGCGACGGCGAGGACGCGGTCGAGCGAACTCGAGGTGTTCACGCTCTCACCTCCGAGCGGGTGGGTCCGGCATACGCGACGAAGACGTCCTCGAGGCTCGGCGTGACTTCTCGCAGTTCGCCGAGGCGCGCGAGGACCGTGGCGGTCCGGGCGTCGTCGGCGACGACGCGCACCTCGTCGCCGATGATCCACGCGCCGGTGACGCCGTCGAGGGCGCGCGCGGCGTGCAGCGTCTCGGCGAGGTGCGGCGTCCTGAGGGCGTAGCGCACGCCCGGCAGTTGCGCGCGCAGTTGCTGCGGCGTGCCTTGAGCGAGCAGGTGGCCGTCGGCGAGCAGGGCGAGTTCCTGGCAGCGTTCGGCTTCGTCCATGTAGTGCGTCGTGACGAACACGGTGGTGCCGCTGGCGGTGAGGTCGTAGATGACGTCCCACAGGTCGCGTCGCGCGACCGGATCGAGGCCGGCGGTCGGCTCGTCGAGGAAAAGCACGCGCGGTTCGTGCACGACGGCGGTGCCGATGCACAGCCGCTGGCGCCATCCACCCGAGAGCTGCGCTGCCTTGTGGGCGCGCCAACGCGCGAGTCCGAGGCGTTCCAGCGTGGCGTTCACGGCGGGGCCGACGTCGCGCGGCCGCAGGTACAGGGCGGCTTTGAAGCGCACGTTTTCCTCGACGGTGAGGTCGCCGTACACGCTCGCCGCTTGGTTGGCGTACCCGATGCGGGCCTTGACGGCCTCGGGGTCGGACAGCGAGGCGCCCGCGACGGTGCCCGTGCCGCTCGAGGGTGGCAGAACGCCGCTCAGCATGCGGATGGTGGTGGTCTTGCCCGCGCCGTTGGGCCCGAGGTAACCGAAGACGATGCCGGACGCGACGGTGAGGGACAGGGGCGCGATGACTTCCGTGCGTCCGTAGCGCTTGGAGAGATGCTCGGTGTGGATGGCGACCGTGTCCTGCATGGCGACTCCTTTTTCTACAAGTGTAGAATTCTACGCGCGAGGAAGTCAACGGACGTGGAGATACAATGCGCTCGTGAGTTTGCCTCCGAACGACGATCTTCCCTCCAAGCGGCCCACCGGACGGCGCCGCGGTGACAGCGGCGCGCGCCAAGCGATTCTCGACGCCGCCCGCGAGCAGTTCGCCGCCAAGGGCTACACCGCCGCCACCGTGCGCGACATCGCCGCCGCCGCGCGCGTCGATCCCGCCCTCATTCGCCACTACTTCGGCAGCAAGGACGACCTCTTCGCCGCCACCTTGCACATTCCGCCCGACTTGGTGCAAACGGCCACCGCCGTGCTCGCCGGAGATCCCGCCACAATCGGCGAACGCTTCGCGCGCGCCTACCTCGGCATTTGGGAAGACCCCGTCACTGCCGCCCCGGTGCGCGCGATCTTCCGAACGGCCGTCACGACCGACAAGGCCGCCGACCTTCTGCGCGAATTTCTGCAAAGCCGCGTTCTGCGCGAAGTCGCGCCCGCGCTCGGAACCGACCGGCCGGAAATGCGCGCCATCCTCGCGAGCACGCACCTGCTCGGCATCGCGATCGCCCGCTTCGTTCTGCACGTCGAGCCTCTGGCGAGTCTCGACCGCGAGGAACTCGTCGCCATCCTCGCCCCGACGATTCAGCACTACCTGACGGCGCCGCTGCCTTCGCGTTCCTGACGTCGCGAAGGCAGCGGCGTCAAGGCGTCAGCGCAGCGAGCTCAAACTGTACGCGACGCGCTCGCCGTTCGCGCCGTGCACGCCGAGCTCCTCGGGAATGGCGCCGTCGGCAAGGCTCAGCGTGACGTCCACGCGGCCCGCTTGCACGAGCGTGACCTCGGACGAGAGCACCTTGCCGTTCCCGACGAAGCTCCAAGCGCGCACGTCCTCCTCACGCTCTCCACGCGTCGTGAAGCGCAACGCCAGCCGACCGTTTTGCAAGCGCGCCTCCTCCAACTTCACGGTCACCTCTCCGAGCGCCACGAAGCGAGCTTCCTCTCCCCGCTGCAAACCGGCGGCGTCACGCGCGATCACGAACGTCTTGTCGAACGGGTGGAACACGAGTTGCGCGCCTTGCCCGCGCGCGAACGCCTGAACGTCCACGTACGGCTCCTCGGCGCGGCGAATCACCTCGTACTTCACGTCGCTCGCCGCGCGGTTCAGCAAGCCGCCGAACAAGCCGTTCAGCGGCCCCAAGTCGACTTTGCTCGTCACCGAGCCTACCAAGGCGTTCACGTCGATGACGCGGTCGAGAATCGGCCCGAGGTACTTGCCGAACCGGTTCGCCTCGACGAACACCTTGCCGCCCTCCTCGACCGTGCTCAAGTCGGTGTGAACGCCGTCGAGGAAGAATCGATAGTCGAGCGCTCCGGCGGAAGACGAGAGGATCAGGGCGAGCAAGGTGAATCGAGCGAAGGTCTTCATGCGCTTCACCGTAGGCGCCGCAGCATGATTCCCGCGTGTTGCGCGACATCACTCGGTCATGCCCGCCACGGTACGCTTCGACTCGAAATGGAGCTGAGAACATGACCGACATCCGAGTCAAGAGTGGTGAGGCCGAATTGATCGGCGAGGTGAGCGGCGAGGGACGAACCGTGGTGTTTTTGCACGCGGGCGTCGCCGACCGACGAATGTGGCGCGCGCAAGTCGCGGCGACCGAGGCGCGCACGGTGACGTACGACCGACGAGGCTTCGGCGACACGCGCCCGCAAGACGAGCCGTACGCTCACATCGACGATCTGCTCGCGGTGCTGAATCACGTCGGCGCCGAGCGCGCGACCCTCGTGGGCTGCTCACAAGGCGGAAAGATCGCGCTGGACTTCGCGCTCGCCCACTCCGAGCGGGTGGAGGGACTCGTGCTGATCGCGCCCTCCATCGGCGGCGCTCCGGCTCCCGAGACGTTTCCCCCAGCAGTCGAAGCCCTGCTGGAGGACCTCGAGGTGGCCGAGGAGTCAGGAGACGTCGATCGCCTCAACGAGATGGAAGCTCGGGTGTGGCTCGACGGCGTGCTCGGAGAAGAGGGGCGCGTGTCGGGCGAACTCCGCGCGTTGTTCCTAGACATGAACGGCGTCGCCCTGCGCGCTTCCCAACTCGGCGAGGAACGGCCCGCCGATCCGGCTTGGCCTCGCCTCGCCGACATCACGGCGCCAACCTTGATCGTGGTGGGCGACCTCGACTTTCCTCACGCGCAGGAGCGCTGCTCGCGCCTTGCTTCGCTCGTGCGCGACGCTCGCCTCGTCGTCATGCCGCGCGCCGCGCACCTTCCGAGCTTCGAACACCCCGAGGCCTTCCAAGGGCACCTCGACGCCTTCTTGGCCTCTTCTTCTCGCTGACCTAGAGGAGCACGCGGCGCTTCTCGCCGCGTGCTTCAAGACGCCGTCTGCTCGACGCGCTTCGCGAGCGCCTCCAAAGCTCGGCGAACGCTCGCCTCGCCGACCGCGTCACCGAGCGCCGCGTACGTTCGCGCCGCCGCCGTGTACGCTTCGTGCGCCTCGGCGAATCGCAAGTTCGCCAAGGCGGACTCGGCCGCCTTCACGAGCCAAGGCGCGGCTTGTCGCGCGTCCTCGCCTTCCTGGTACTGCGCGGCGACGCGCGCGGGCGGAGCGCCCGCCGACGCGAGCACGCGCGCCGCGCTTCGGTGCAGCACGCGGCGCACCGAAGCGGGCATGCTCGACAAGACCGTCTCCAGCACGAGGTCGTGGCTGAAGGCCTCGCCCGACACGACTTGCGCGTCCTCCAACTCCTCCCACGCGTTCGCCGTGTCGAGCAAGCCGATGCCCAGCGTTTGCGCGACGAGCTCGAGGCTGAACTCGCGGCGCAGGACGGCCGCGGCCCGCGCCGCTTGCAACGCGCCTTGCGACAGGCGCGTGAGGCGCTCTTGAATCATGGCGCTCACGCCCTCGTCCGGTCCCGCGATCGGCCGCACGTCGCCGTCACCTCGCTCGACCATGTTCTTCACGGTCTCCAGCACGAACTGCACGTTGCCTCGCGTGACGCGCGCGATCTCGCTCGCGGCGCTCACTGCGCTCGCGACGTCCAACTCGCCGATGAGCGTGGACACCGCGGCGTCGCTGAGAGGCGGCAACTCGATCGGCACCATCACGCCCGCCGCGTACATCGAGTCGAGCAACGCCGCCGAGTACGGTGGAAGCGCGTTCGTGCGATGGCAGTACAAGCAGCGCAGCAACGTGTTCGTATCACCCCAGAAGCGCGACCCGACGTACGCACCCGCCTCGATGCTCGGCTCGTCCATGAACTGCACGTCGTCTGTGCAGATGATGAGCGGCCCGCGCTCCGCCACGAGACGCACGACCTCGTACTGCGCCTCGTAGAAGCGGCGCTTGTCGGCTTCCGTCGCCATGGGCGGCGGAGCCTCGCCGAGTTCCGGAATCATGCGTGCGAGCTCGCGCACGACCCATTCGGGCAACTCCAAGTCCGGATTCGCCTCCAGCGTCTGACGGTAGTTGCGCGCGTGCGTGGCGTACGGCACGTCCACGTCGCCAGGGCGTCCCTGGAAGAGCAAGATCTGGTGTCCTTCGCGCGACCGCAGAAAGTCCTGCGCGAGGCGTGACTTGCCCGAGCCCGGGTCGCCTTGAAGCATGATGCCCAAGCCGTTCGCCCACGCTTCCTCCATTTTCGCCCACACGTCCTCGCGGCCCACCAGCGTCGGCGGTCGCAGCACCGTGAGGGGAAGACGGCCCCGCCCGTGCCCCGCGCGACCGGACGTGACGCGCCCGAGCGTTCCACGGTCGATGTCACGGGCGAGCGCGTGCGTCTCGGGAGAAGGGTCCGTGCCGAGCTCGCGCGCCAGCACGGCTTTGCAGCGGTGGTAGGCGCGAAGCGCGGCGGGTCGGTCGCCGAGATCGTAGTAAGCTTGCATGAGCGCGCGGTACGCGACTTCGTGCAGGGGATCGAGGTCCACCCAGCGCTCGGCGAGCGACACCGCCTCGGCCGCGTCGCCCGAGGCCCGCGCCCGCGCGAGCGCCGCTTCGTACTGGCGAGCCCGCGCGACCGCGATCTGCTCGCGCTTCGCGAGAATCCACTCGCTCAACTCGGGGAGATCGTCGAGATCCACGGTCTCCAACAGTCCCCCGGCGAACGCGCGGGGCGCCTCGGCGGGGTCGAGCTCGCTGCGCGCGTCCACCGAGACGCTTTCGTGCAGCGACAAGACCTCGCCGCCCTCCACGAGTTCCGCCCCGACCGCGTCGCGCAGACGGCGCAGCAGGTGAACGAGGTTGTTGCGAGCCGCTCCCGCCGGAGTTTCGGGCCACAGCAACTCCACGAGCCTGGCGCGAGACGTGGGGCCTTCCATGGCGAGGTAAGCGAGCAGGGTGGCCGTCTTGCGTTCGAGCGAAACGCGACTTTCCGGCATGGTGAGCGACGAGAGGCTCGGCGTGCCGAGCAGGGCGAGTCGCCAAGCGAACCGGGAATCGAGCATGCTCGATCGTAGCACGAGTCACTGTTCGCTCGTGACCCCGGATCGGCGCGCGGCCAGCATTCGACCGTGAACGCGCGGTCGCGTACGAAACGATTCGCGCAGTTCGGGCGGAACGCGCGAGGCAGCGTCGTCCAGCCACCGCTCGGCCCGCTCCAGCGAGCGCCACGCGTCGCGCTCGCCCGCGCCGCTCCGCGCCTCGAACGCCGTGAAGAACACTTCACCGCGCGTCACGTCGCTCGGCTCCAACGTCTCGAGGCGCTCCTCGGCTTCCCGCGCGCACGCCGCGGCCTCCTCGAAGCGCCCGAGGCGCACCAACGCCGAGGCGAGACGTGAAAGGGCCGCGATCTCCAAGCCGCCGAGTTCGTGCTGCCGCGCGACGCGCAAAGCTTCCTCGGCCGCGACGCGCGCGAAGGCCGAATCCGCGTCGAGCGCCTCCACGAGCCGAACGCGCCCGAGCGACAACGGCCGCGGCGCCTCTCCGAGCGCCGTCCTCGCCCGCTCGAGGTGAGGCGCGCTCGGCTCGCCCCGCTCGAACGCGAGGCGGGCCCGAGCGGCGAGCAGCCTGACGCGGTACACGTCGGGCACGCACGCGCCCAGCGCTCGCTCCAAGTACGCCTCGGCTTGCTCGAACGCCCCGAGAAACGTGAGTACCTCGCCGAGACAGCCGCGCGTGTAATCGCGCAGCCAGCCCGTCGGGTCGAGCTCGAACGCCTCCACCCGCTCCAAGTAGCGCACCGCCTCGTCGTACTCCCCGACGTCGGCGCACGCCAACCCGAGGACGAGCGTGAACGCCGCGTCCTCACCCGAACTGCTTTCGCGCAAAGCTTCCACTCGCCGCAAGGCGTTCAAGGCGGCGCGCGCGTCCCCGAGCTCGCTGAGGCACACCGACAAGTTTCGCAGGGCCACGGCGAGGTGCCCGTACTCCCCGAGCCGTTCGAGCAGGGCGCAAGCGCGCTCGTGCACGCCGCGCGCCTCGCGGTGACGATCCTGGTGGTCGAGGATCACGGCGAGGCTGCTGAGGTTCGCGCCGAGATCGCCCCTGTCACCGAGCGGTTCCAGCCGTGCCACCGCTTCGCGCAGGGCGTCCTCCGCGTCCCGCAGACGCTCTTGCACCCACAGCGCCGCTCCGAGGTCCGCCAGCAAGTTCGCCCGCAGCGAGATCTCCTCGGGTCCGGCGTCAACCACCGCGTGCTCGGCCTGCTCGTCGAGCGCGCGCAGACCCCGCCGAGCCGCCGTCTCCGCTCGGCGGCCCTCGCTGACCGACGCGTACAGCTCGCTTTGCAGATGCCAGCCACGCGCGCGCTCCAACGGCGTTCCCGCGCGCTCCAAAACGTCGTTCACCGCTTCTTGCCGCGCCGAGGCGTCGTCGGTCATGCCGATCGCCTCGGCACGTCCGAGCCACTCCGCGAACGCTTTGGCGTCCCCCGACGCTTCGTACGCGCGCGCCGCCGCCTCGTAATGCGCGGCCGCTTCGCGAAAGCGCAACGACGCCCGCGCCGCCTCGCCCGCCCGCGACCACCACGGCGCGGCCTGCAACGTTTGCCCGCCTTCTTGCCAGTGCCACGCGACGCGCGCCGGCGGCGCACCTTCAAATTCGAGCGCGCGCGCCGCTCCGCGGTGCAACAGGCGCCGAATCGAGGCGGGCGTTCCCGTCAAGACCGCCTCGGCCACGAGGTCGTGGTGAAAGCGGTCGTCTCGCAGCACCCCGGCGTCCTCCAAGACGCTCCACGCGCTCGCCACGTCGAGCACGGGCGCCGACAAGACGCTCGAGACGAGCTCCGGCGTGAAGTCGCGCTTCAACGCGGCGCACGCGCGCGCGACTTGCAACGCGACCTTCGGCAAGCGTCCGAGTCGGTCTCCCAGAAGTTGACCGAGCTTGGGAGGAACGCCGGACGCCGAGAAGTCGCTGCCTTGCCGCAAGGCGTTCGCGCCTTCGAGCACGAACAGCGGATGCCCGTGCGACGCGTCCGCCAACCCCTGCGCCACCTCCTCGGGCACGTCGAGCGCCGCGAGAAGCTCGCGCGTCTCCCGCGCGTCGAGGGGCGGCACGTGAATCCACGCTGCCTGCCCGTCCGTCACGAGCCGCTCGAAGATCGCTCGCGTCGCCGCCGGAAGGCCGTCTTCACGGTGCACGGCCACGAAGTGCGGCAACGTCCCGGGACGTCCCAGCGGAAAAGCCACGCCGATGAGGTCGAAGCCCACTTCGATGCTCGCTTGGTCCACGTACTGGATGTCGTCGAACAAGCACACGTCGACGTCGTGCAGACCGAGCGCGAACACGAAGCGGATGGTGTCCTGCAAGTTCGCCGCCGCGCTCGACGCGGGCGTCTCGCCCGGCGGCGCGAGTTCGGGCAGCAGGAAACTCAAAGTTCGCCGCGCGTCGAGCGGCAAAGGCGCTTCGATGCGCGTCAGGACGCGCCGCAGGTTGCGAACGGCGGCCGTGTACGGAACGAGCGCGTCGCCCGGGCGCCCTTCGAGCCACAGCACGCGTCCCTTGCTGGCGGTGAAGTGCTCGGCGAGCGCCGACTTGCCCATGCCAGGCTGACCGTACAAGATGATGAACTGCCCGCGCTGCCACGCCGCTTCCATGGCCGTCCACTCCCTCGAACGACCGACGAGCAGACGCGGACGCGGCGCGGCGTCCGCCGTGACGGCCGGAACGTTCGGCGTGACGTCTCCGCGCTCGACGAGCTTGGCGAGTTCCAGCGTCTCGGGCATCGGCTCGGTTCTCAGGGTGTCGTGCAGCATCGCGCGCAGACGCTCGTACTGCGCGCGCGCCTCCTCGACGTTGCCTTGCAGGTACGCCAGCCTCATCACACGGCGGTGCGCGCCTTCCGACAACGCGTCGAGATCGAGGACACGCCGCGCGAGTTCCTCGGCGCGGGCGAACTCACCGCTCGCCTCGTGCGCGTCGGCGGCCTGCGCCAAGAGACGGGCGCGCCGCGCGTCGAAGCGCTCGCGCTGCACCGCCAGCCAATCGGCGAGGTCGAGCTCCTCGAAGGTGACCCGTTCGAGCAGTTCCGCGTCGTACTCGACGTGAACCGGTTCGTGCACGTCCACCCGAACGTTCGGCGCGAGCGTCAGGGGATCGTTTTCCAGCACCAGCGAAGTCTTGAACGAGCTTTTCATGCGCCGCAAGAGTTGCACGAGGTTGTTTCTCGCCGCGGATTCCACTCGGTCGGGCCACAGCAACCCCGCGAGGCGCGAGCGCGTGACGTTGCTCTCCAGCGCGAGGTACGCGAGCACCGCGAGCGGCTTGCCGTCCAAATCCCGTTCCAGCCCGTCGGACGACGTCAGTCTCGGCGCCCCCACGAGTTGCAGGCGCCACGTTGGCGATGAGGTCATGACGCCTTCAAGCTAGCAGAATTCACCGTGAAGGCGCGCGAAAATCTCTTGCTTGCCAGGCAACATCTCACGATCACCAGCGAGTCGGTACCTTCCGAGCAGTTGAAGGTTCGACGAGGAGGAACCCAAATGATTCGAGTGCAAGCAGGAGACCGGCTGGACAATCCCGTGACAGGCGAACGTGGCGTCGTGATCGAAGCGCCGAGCGACACGAACGGCAGACGGCTGATCGTCGAGATTCTCGTGCGGCCCGGCGGGGCCGTGGCGGGCGCGCACGTTCACCCCGCCATCGACGAGACCTTCACGGTCTTGCGCGGCCACGTCGGCATGCTGATCGGCGACAAGAAGATGGTCGCGCCGCTCGGTGAGGCCGTCCACTGCCCGGCGGGTACCGTGCACGACTGGTGGAACGCGGGCGACGAGGACGCGGTCATCCGCGCCGAGATCACGCCGGGCGACCGCTTCCTGGAGATGGTCATCAACCTCTTCTCGCTCGCGCAGGACGGCAAGACGAACAAGAAGGGCATGCCGAACTTGCTGCAACTCGTGGTGTTCGGAGAGGAATTCCAAGACGTCGTCTCCTTCGTCGGCGGTCCGCCCAAACCCGTCTTGAAGCTCATGGGCGCCGTGCTCGGCCCGATCGCACGGTCGCTCGGCTACAAAGGCAGCTATCCCGAGTACGTCGAGCGCATTCGCCGCACCCCCCCGATCTCCGCGCACGATTGACCGTCCCGAGCGACCCGAAGGCCGAGCAGACGAACAGTCCTGCTCGGCCTTCGGGTCGCTCTCGGCGTACGAACGCGACGTCGGCTCTTGGCGCGTCACCGATGAGGCATGATGCGTCTTGATGCCAACCTCGCCGCCCGTCTTCGACGGTCACAACGATGTCGTTCAGCACCTCTTGGAGTACCGCGAGGGCGGACGGGACTTCCTGCTTCGCAACCCCGAAGGGCACCTCGACTTGCCCCGCGCCCGAGAAGGCGGCCTCATCGGCGGCTTGTTCGCGCTCATGGCCCTTCCGCCGCGTCCCCCAGAAGACGACTTGACGATCACTTCCAGCGGGTACGAGGTTCGGCTCGCGCCACCCCTCGATCCTGGAGGTGCCCGCGCGCAAGTGCTCGCACAACTCGCCGCCCTCGAACACCTCGAACGCCGCGCCGAGGGACAACTGCGCATCGTGCGCACGAGCGAGCAACTCGCCGCCCTCGACGCGGATGGCCCCCTCGGCATGGTGGTGCACCTCGAAGGAGCGGACGCGATCGACGCCGACTTCGCCTTGCTGTACGACCTGCACGCGCGAGGACTGCGGTCGCTGGGCTTGGTGTGGAGCCGCCCGAACCGCTTCGGGCACGGCGTTCCCTTCGCGTACCCTCGCTCGCCGGACACCGGGCCCGGCCTCACGCCCGACGGGAAGGCGCTCGTGCGGGCCTGCAACCGTCTGGGTGTGATGATCGACGTGTCGCACCTCAACGAGCGCGGCTTCTGGGACGTCGCGCGGCTGTCGGACGCTCCGCTCGTCGCGACGCACTCCAACGCGCACGCGGTGTGCCCCTCGACGCGCAACCTCACCGACGATCAGCTCGGCGCGGTGCGTGAATCGGAAGGCGTCGTGGGATTCAACTTCGCCGTGAACGACGTGCGTCCCGACGCGCACCTCGACCCGGACACCAACGTGGAGGTGCTGGTGCGCCACGTGGACTACCTGCTGTCGCGCCTTGGCGTGGATGGCGTGGCGCTCGGCTCGGACTTCGACGGCGCGGTGATGCCGCGCGCCGTCGCCGACGCGAGCCACCTGCCGACGCTGCTGAACGCCCTGAGGACGTTCGGGTACGACGAGGACACGCTCGGCAAGCTCGCGAGCGGCAACTGGCGGCGGGTGTTGCGGCGCACGTGGCGTGACGAAGCGTGAAACGAGCGAAGAGAAGCGTGGCCATCGCTGCTTCTCTTCGCTCGTTCGAGTCACTCCTTCTTGAATCCGCCTGCCGTGAACACCACGTCGGCGCACGAAGGCCCGAGGATCACACGTCGCGCTTCATCCGCGCCCCTCTAGCGTTCCACCCGCCGAGATCCGCCCACGCGTCTCCTGTCACTTCACCCCGCCGAGGTCGAACACGAGGCCGTGGCTGTTCGGTTCGCGCAGCACGAGCGACTTCAGCCCGACGCCTTGCGGCGCGACGAACACGAGCCGCACGCGGTACTCCTCGCCGGGCTTGAGGCTGCGGCCCGTCGCTTCCTCGGGACGGCTGCCCTTCGCGAGCAGCCAGTACTTGACGGGCTCGCCGTCCGCGTCCACGAGCTCCGGCCAGAATCGGCCGCTGCCCGGCGTGTCCTCGTCGGCCCCGGCGTTCTTGATCGTCAGCGTGGCGAGCACGAGGCGCTTGCCCGACGGCGCGTCGCGCCCGTTCATCGCCTCGCCCGAGAAGGTGACGTCCTCCAGCTTGACGTCGTAACGCCCGACGGGGTAGAAGACGTTCATCTTCGCGGGGCCGTCGGCGAGCGCCGTGGCGCCGCTCGCGTCCTTGGGGTCGGCGAACGGAACGGGCAACTTCTGCACGACGCCGCGCAAGTCGTAGCGCAGGACGGGGTCGGCGTCGCGCTGCACGATGAGCTTGGGAACCACGCCGCTGGCAGGCACGCGAATGACCGCCGTGACCTCGACTTTTTGCGCGGGCTTGATGCTGCCCGTGAACGGCGTGCTCGTCCCGGCGCGCACGAAGGTCTGCTCGTTGCTGAAGTTGACGTCGAGCGCGTCGACCGCCGTGAACGACAGGCCGTAGAGATCGGTGTCCTGCTTTTGAGGATTGTGCGCCGTGAAGCGCAGCACCAAGAGCTTCTCGTTGGCCTTCGGCACGATCGTGAGCGTGCCGAGCAACGCGCGCGTGGTCGTGTACGACGCGCTCACCAGCGTGATGTTGATCGGGTCGCGCTTGCCGATGGTGAAGGTCTGACCGATCTTGGCGTTTTGCCCGTCGAGTTGCGTCGTGCCCATCACGGCGGGCGCGGTGGCGGGCGGATTGGCGGCGAAGGCGGTGGTGGCGAGTGCGAGCGTCAAGGCGGGCAGGATGATTGGGACACGCATGGAATTCCTCCGGGCGACCTCGTCGGCCGCGATGACGAAACCTTAGCGATCCGAGCATGGCTGGCGAGTGTGGCGCGAGGAGGCGTCTCGCCTCGCGTCGTTCGGATCCTCGAAAGCGAGAAGCGCCGAGCGTCATCGCTCGGCGCTTCTCGCTTTCGAAATCACTTCACGGCGCTGAGGTCGAACACGAGGCCGTGGCTGTTCGGCTCGCGCAGCACGAGCGACTTCAGCCCGACGCCTTCCGGCGCGACGAACACGAGCCGCACGCGGTACTCCTCGCCGGGCTTCACGGCGCGGTTGATGGCTTCCTCGGGGCGGCTGCCCTTCGCGAGCAGCCAGAACTCGACGGGTTCGCCGTCCGCGTCGAGCAGTTCGGAGCGGAAGCTGTAGTGCGACGGGCTGTCGGCGTCCGCGCCGAGATTCTTCATGACGACCGTCGCGAGGACGTAGCGCTTGCCCGAGGGCGGCGTGCGGCCCAGCATGGCCTCGGTCGAGAACGCGACGCTTTCGAGCGTCATGTCGTAACGCCCGACCGGGTAGGTCTTGCCGAGCGCGCCGGGCGCGTCTCCGAGGGCCGTGGCGCCGCTCGTGTCCTTCGGATCGGTGAACGGGGCGGGCACGGCGGTCGCTTGACCGCGCAGGTCGTAGCGCAGCACGAGGCCGTCGCCGCGTTGCACGATGAGTTTCGGCACGACGCCCGTCGCGGGCACGCGAATCACGGCGACCACGTCGATCTTCTGCGCGGGCTTGAGGCGCGCGTTGTACGGCTCGTTCGTGTCGGCGCGGACGAAAGTGCCTTCGCTGACGTGGTTGACGTCCTTGACGTCGACCGCCGTGAACTTCAGGCCGTAGAGGTCGGTGTCTTGCTTGTTGGGGTTGTGCGCGGTGAAGCGCAGCACGAGAAGCTTCTCGTCCGCCTTCGGCACGATGGTGGTCGTGCCCATCACGAAGCGCGTCGTCGTGAAGCTCGCGCGTTGCAGCGTGATGTTGATCGGGCTTTGCTTGCCGATGGTGAAGGTCTGGCCGATCTTGGCGTTTTGCCCGTCGAGCTGCGTCGTGCCCATCACGGCGGGCGTGGTGGTCTTGGCGGGGGGGTTGGCGGCGAAGGCGGTGGTGGCGAGTGCGAGCGTCAAGGCGGGCAGAATGATTCGAACACGCATGGGATTCCTCCTGGCGACCTCTTCGGTCGTGATGACGCAACCTTAGTGGCCTCAGGGTGGCTGCACGATGTTGCGCGCCGAACTCGGCGTCTAAGCCGCTCGACGGATGCGGCGCGGCGAGAGTCTCGGTACGCTCGACGGGAAGGAGGGATCTATGCCTGGCACTGCGCGCGGCGCCGTCTTCGGCCTCGGGGACTGAGTTCCCCTCGAGTCCGTGAACAATTCATTCGCCGCGAACGCCTCGGTTCGCGAGCGCACGGTGAACTCGTGGGGAACGCGCTGGCCCGTCGCCTGCCGTTGCTCGTCGTGCCTTCGTGGCACGTTTCGCCGTGGAGTGTTTCATGTCGATGTCCCGTTCGTTCGATCGCCGTCCCTTCTTCGCCTTGCTCGTCGCCAACGCCTTGTCCTGGCACGGCTCGGCCGTCACGTCGCTCGCCGTGCCTTGGTTCGTTCTGCAAGGCACGAACAGCCCGACCTTGACCGGCGTCGTCGCGTTGTGCGGCCTGCTCGGAAGCGCGGCGTCCTTCGCGCTCGGCGGCCCCCTCGTCGACCGACTCGGTCACCGTGAGGCCAGCGTGCTCGCCGACTTGCTGAGCGCCGCCGCCGTCGCGGCGATGCCCGCGCTGTACGCTTCGGGGCACTTGTCGTTTCCGCTGCTCGCCGCCTTGACGTTCGCGCGCGCCGTGCTCGACGGCCCAGGCAACACGGCGCGCGCGAGCTTGCTGCCCGACTTGGCGCGTCAGGGCGGCTTGGAGTTGGAGCGCGCCAACACCCTCGGCGAAATCGCGGAAAGCGGCGCGGGCTGGACGGGTCCGCTGCTGGGCGGCGTGTTGATCGCCTCGCTCGGCGCGCACGCGGTGCTGTGGATCGACGCGGCGTCCTTCGTCGTGTCGGCGGCGCTCGTCGCCTTCGCCGTTCCCTCGAACCGCTCGCCTTTCCTCGTCGGTTCGAGGAGCGCCGCCGCCGATTTCTGGGGAGGTTGGCGCTTCTTGTGGGCCGACGGTCCTCTGCGCGTCATCTTCGGATCGAGCGTCGTGTTCAGCGCGCTCATGGCCGCCTTGTTCGCGGTGGTGCTGCCGGTCTTCGCACGCGGGGCGGGCGGCGCGGTCGGATTGGGCGCGGTCGTGTCCGCGTTCGGGCTCGGTTCGGTGCTGGGCTCCGTGGCGTTCGGACGGTTCGGGCACGCTTGGTCGAGGCGAACGACCTTCCTCGTGAGCGTGTGGGGCTTGTGCGGCATTTTCGTGGCGCTCGCGTGCTTCGCCGACCCGAGGGTCGTCGTCGCAGCTTGCTTCCTCGGCGGGTTGATCGCCGGACCGAACGGCCCGCTCATTCCGACGGTGCTGCAAGAGCGCACGCCCGACGCGTTGCGGGCGAGGGTCGTGGCGGCGTCGAGCGCGTTGACGCTCGTCGCGTCGCCGCTCGGCGTGCTGCTCGGAGGCGCCGCCTTGGAGCGCTGGTCTTTCTCCGCCACGCTCCTCGGCATGGCAATCGTGTTCGCGCTCGGCGTGCTGAGCGCGACGTTCGACGGCGGCTTGCGGGCAGTGGACGAGCCCGTCGCCCGTTGACGGCGTCGTTTCCGCTACGTGATGGCGTCGGTCGAGCTTTCCTGGAAGTGTCGGCCGAGGAAGTGCAGCAGCGCGTCGGGTTCCGAGAAGTAGCGCCGCCGAGGATCGTTCGGCAGCAGGACGGACGCGCGCCACACGGGGCGTGGGCCGTCGAACTCGTACCAGACGCGCAGCAGGTAGATGTCGTGCGTGGTGGACGCGAGGGGGAAACCGTATTCGTTCATGAGAGACCTCCGGCAGCGGGCGAACTCGCTTGACGCGACCGTAGCGCGCCTCGCGTGATTCCAGCCTGATCGGCGCCGCTCGGACTCGACCGCCGAGGTCCAGCTCCACGCGGCGGACGGGTGGAACGTGTCCTGGCGCGCCTCCAACCAAACTTGCGAAGCGCGAGGACGAAACGATTTCGTCCTCGCGCTTCATGTCCCCGTGGTCCGTGACGCTCGAACGAAGTCGGCGCGCGGCGTCTTCAGCGAGTCGACGCGGGAGGCGCCGCGAGATCCTCGACGGCGAGCGGTCGCAGGCGAGGCTGGTTCAAGAACGACGCGAGATAGGCGGGCGGCACGTCTTCACGGGCCGCTCGTTGCACCCAGGCGTGGAAGGCGTCGCGCGCCGCCGCGCCGAGTTCGGGTGATGTGGCGGCCGCGACTCGGGCGCGCACGTCGAGTTCCTCGGCGAGCGAGATGGTGCCCGCCGCGCCGATCTCGTCGCCGTTCGACCAGGAAGTCGCAGGCAAGTCGAGGGCGAGGCGAGCGGCGTTGAGGCGCACCTCGGCCGCCACGGCCACGCCGCGCAAGCCGTGCTCGCGCGCCTTCGCTCGCGTGTCTTCCAAGAGGCTGAGGCGATCTCGCGGCGGCAGGTGCGCCGCGCGCACGAGATCGAGCCGCGCCGTCCACCACACCGACACGTCTCCGACGCGCGCCGCCTCTCGAATGGCGGCGCGCGCTTCTTCGACGCAGCCGAGGTCGGTGAACAGGTGCGCGACGAGCACGCGCGGCTCGGGCAATTGATTCGCCGATGCGGGCAGCGACGCCAGCAGGGCGCGCGCGAGCGAGAGCGCCTCGTCGAAGGCGCCGAGCTCGGCGAGGAGCACGGCGCGCCACGCGTCGATCTCCGGTTGCCACAGCGCCGCGTGCATGATCTCGATCCCCTTCGCTTCGTCCAGCAGGCGAAGCGCGTGCGCGAAGCGACCCTCGGCGTGATCGCAGTGCGCCTCCGTCAGCCGCATGAAGACGCGTTGCGTCGCGTAGTCCGCGCCCGCGCGCACGTCCGTGCGCATGCGGTCCAGCGCGCCGCGCGCGGCGCGCACGTCACCGAGCATGACCTGCACGCTCGCCGACTTTTGCGCGCAACTGACCGCCGACTGCACGTCGCCCGAGCTGCGAAACAGCCTCTCGGCGGTCTCGACGTGCTGCAGCGCTTCGCGCGGTTGATGGCGAACGAGGTACAGCCCGTAGAGTTCGTGCGTCTTGGCGCGCAAGGACGTGTTGCCGTGCGTCTCGCCAATGGCCAGCATGCGGTCGAGCCACGCGGTGGGATTCGGAACGAAGCGCCGCAGGTAGCTAGCGAACACCAGCACTTCCAGCAAGTCCGCTTCCAAGCGCGGGTCGGCAGTCTGCTCCGCCCACGCCAAGCCCTGCTCGGCGAGTTCGGCGGCACGGTCCGCTTCGCCCGCCATGGTGAGGGCCGCGCTTTCCAGGCGATGCGCGATCGCGCGACGTCTCGGCGTGACGGCCCATTCGTGCAGGCGGCGAGCGAGTGCGCCGAGGTCCTCGGCGCGCTCCAGGTAAAACAACGCCTCGCCTTGGCGGTTCCACGCGTCGAAGGCCGCGTCCAACTCGCCCGCCGCCCAAAAGGCGTCGGCGGCTTCTCCGAGGTTCTCGGCGGCCGTGTCGCGCAGAAAGCGCGCGGCGGCGACTTCGGCGGCCTTCAAGAGCAGCGGCGCGGCGAGGGCGGGCTTGCCGCCTTCGAGCCAGTGGCGGGCGATGCGCGCGGGGTGCGCGCCGTGCCGCTCCAATGCGCGGGCGGCGCCGCGGTGCAGCAAGGGCCGCACGGACGACGGCACGCTTTGACGCACCGCCTCGGCGACGAGGTCGTGCGAGAAGCCGTCGCCGCGCACGATCTGCGCTCCCTCCAGCTCCTCCCACGCGCTCAAGAGGTCCAGCACGGGCGCGCCGAGCGTCTCGGCGATGAGTTCCACGTCGAAGTCGCGTTGCAGCACGGCGGCGGCCCGCGCTGCTTGTAGCGCGGGCGTCGATACCAGCCCGAGGCGCCGCTCGACGAGCTGACCGACTTTCGGAGGCAACGGCAGCCGTTCGGGCAGGTCCTCGGTGAGCTGGTTGGTCTGTATGAGGTGGCGAATCGTTTCCAGCAAGAAGAGCGGGTTGCCGCCGCTGTGCGCGCGCAAGCGGGCGCGAACGTCGGCGCGGCTCGGCACGCCGACGTCCGCCATGAGCGCGTCGAGGCCGTCCTCGCCGAGCGGTTCGACGTCGATCAGCACGCCCAGCCCTTCTTCCACGATCCGCAAGATGAGCGCCTCGCTCTCCGGCGCGACCTCGTCTCGGCGGTAGGTGACGAGCATCGGCGGCATCCGGCCCTGGCTGCCCGCCGGAGGCGGCTGCGTCCACATGAACACGCCGTCTTGATTCGAGTGGTAGTCGTAGAACTGCCAGTCGTCCACGAGCACGCACGCGAGGTGCCGCGTGCGCTCCAAGAAGAACACTTGCATGGCTTGGCGCAGGCGCAACACGTCGGCCTCGTCACGCAGCGGTTGCAGCGTCTCGTCGGGACGGGCGAGCTCGGGCACGACGCGCGACAGTTCCTTGCGCACCCACTCCGCGATCGGCACGTCCGGCCAGCGTTCCAGCACCAGCCTGACGTTGCGGGCGGAGGACGCGAACGGAACGTGCGCGTCGCCAGGACGGCCCGCGTACGTGAAGAACTCCCCTTTGCTGGCCGCGAATTCCTGCGCGAGGCGCGTCTTGCCCGCGCCGGGAGCGCCTCGCAGGTAGATGTACGGCACGGTGCCCCACGCGGCTTCCAAGCTCGCCCACTCCGCCTCACGTCCCACCAAGTTCGGAGGGCGCTGCACGGCGAGCGGCAAGGCGCTCGGCTTCACGACGTGCACGCTCGGCACGGTGCCCCGCTCGATCTGCGCGGCGAGCGCGGCGGTCTCCGGCAAGGGATCGGCGCCGAATTCGCGCCGCAGCACCTCGCGGCACTTGTGGTACGCCTTGAGGGCGGCGGCGCGGTCGCCGCGCAGGTAGTGCAGGCGCATGAGGCGTCGCCAAGCCTCTTCGGAAATCGGGTCGAGGTCCAGCAGGGCGCGCACGAGCACAGCCGCGTCGTCGAGCGCTCCGTCACGTTCGAGGCGGTCGGCTTCCGCGCGGCTCGCGTGCGCGCGCCACTCTGCCCAGCGTTCCTGCTCGGACAGCAGCCAGTCTTCAAGTTCAGGGCAATCGTCGTAGACGAGCCCGCCGAGAAGGCCGCCCGCGCGGTCGAGGAACTCCGCGTGACGTCCACGCGTGTAGAGGTCGCGCGCTTCGAGCGCGTCCACGACGAGATCGGCCGACAAGGTCAGGATGTCGGCGCCCGCGACCCACTCCTGCCCCGTGGCGAGGCGAAGCTTGCGTAGAAGTTGCGAGAGATTGTTCCTCGCCGTCGCTTCGGGCGAGGTGGGCCACAGCAATCCGACGAGGCGCGCGCGCGTCGTCGGGCCTTCGAGGGCGAGGTACGCCAGGCACGCGGCCGTCTTGCGCTCCACGGCGAGGCGCGCGCCGTCCGGACCTTCGAGGACGACCGGCTCGAACAGGTGAAACCGCCACGGCACGCTGTTCATGATGCTCTATGGTACCACCAACGTAAGAAGCGTTACACAAGTGACATGGACGAGGGCCGCCCCTCACGAACGAAGGGCGGCCCCGCCGAAGATGCTCACTTCACGACGGTGAACGGGCGAACCATGCCGAGCATGGCGTGCGGCGCGCCTTGATGCGTCGGGCTGGGAATGAAGCACAGCAGAATGTACTGCCCTTCGGTGAGGTTGAACTCGGCGTACTGCTGACGGCCCGCCGACATGCCTTGCGCGCCGCCCGCCGGGATGAAGGGCATCGGCCCCACCGGGTTCTTGAAGAACGCTTCGACGTCGGCCATCGTCTTGCCCGGCGCCATGCGCATGATGGCCATCTCGTGCGCCTCGGGGCCGGCGTTCACGATCTTCCACGTCTGCACGCCCGCCTTCACGGTGACGCCCTTGGGAAGCTCGATTCCGTAATCGAGGAGGCGCACGGTGAAGCTCGCCGTGGGCTCGGTCGCCGCGGCCGTTTGAGCCGCCGTGACGGTCAAGGCCTTCGTCATGCCGATCGCGAGGTGCGGCACGCCCTTCTCGTCGGGCACGAAGCACAGTTCGGCGTACGTGCCGGGCTTCGTGAAGTTCACCGTCGTCTTCTGCGACTGCCCGGGCAACAGCATTCCGACGCCGCCGATCATGTCGACCATCGCCAAGGCGGCGCCTTCGTTCTCCTTGAGCTTAGCGAGGAAGCCTTGGAGGTTCATGCCGTCGGGCAGACGCACGACTTGCACGTGGTGTGCTTCCTTGCCGGTGTTCGTGAGCGTCAAGGTCGTCCAGCCCGCCGGGATGGAGTCGGGCGACGTGAACTTGTACTCGCTGCTTTGAACGTCGACCGTCATGGGGTGGCCGTCGTGGGCGAACGCGAGGCTCGGCGTGGCGAGCATGGCGGCGGCGAGCAAGGTCGTGAGGCGGGTACGCATCGTCTTCTTCGTCTGGTTCATGTGAGTTCCTCCTGAATCGAACTCGCTTCGTTCGATCTGGGCTGACCTTACGAAGGCGGTCGTGATCGATCCGTGATTCACCTGGGATCGGCGTCACGCGGAACTTCGAGGCCTTCGTGAGCGGCGTGCGGGCTTCGGAGCGCCGTGAACGGCTTTCTCGGCGCGTGCCCGGCGCGAACATGAACGGATCATGGGTGAATCACGGATCGTCGCGCACCTTGAACCAGGCCGAACGAGCGCCACCCCCAGGAGGAACTTTCATGATGCGAACGAACGAAGCCGCTCCGATCTCCACGCCGACCTTCCCGACCTTCGAGGAAGTCAGCACCTTGCGCGTCGCCCTCGAAGGAGAAGTCGTGACGCCGTCCGACGCGACCTACGACGAGCTGCGCGCCGTTTGGAACGCCGACGCCGCCGACCGCCCCGCCTTGATCGTCCGTCCGCGCTCCGCGGTGGACGTGTCACGCGCCGTGCGCTTCGCTCGGGCTCGGGGCCTGCGGCTCACCGTGCGCGGCGGAGGTCACAGCCCCGCGGGCTTCTCCACCCTCGAAGGCGGCCTCGTGATCGACACGCGCCTTATGAAGTCGATCGTCGTGAATCCCGCGACGCGACGCGTTCGCTTGGAAAGCGGCTTGACGTGGGGCGAAGTCGCCCGCTTCCTGCAACCATACGACCTCGCCATCACGGCGGGCGACGTGCCGAGCGTCGGCGTGGCGGGCCTCACGCAAGGCGGCGGCGTCGGCTGGTTCGTGCGCAAGCACGGCCTCGCCGTGGACCGCCTGCGGGCCGTGGAACTCGTGACGGCCACCGGCGAGATCCTGCGCGCCACCGACACCGAGAACCGAGAGTTGTTCTGGGGCGTGCGTGGCGGCGGCGCGAACTTCGGCGTGATCACCGCGCTGGAATTCGAAGCGCATCCGGGCGGGCTCGTCACGGGCGGTGTCATCGCCTTCGACGGCACGAACGCCCGCCACTTGTTCGGCGAGTACGCTCGCCTCGCCAAAACGGCGCCCGACGACTTGTCCACGCAAGGCATCCTGATGGCCGCGCCGCCCCTTCCTTTCTTACCCGCCGAGATGATCGGCAAGCCGCTGTTCATCGTGGCGCTGTGCCACAGCGGTGACGTGGCCGAAGGCGAACGCCTCGTCCAAGCGTTCCGCGCGATGGGGCAGCCTTTGTTCGACATGACCGGTGTCGTGCCGTACGCGGAACTCGTGAACTCGCCGCTGTACGTACAAGCCGGCGAGCTCGGCATGCGGCACTTCGTGCGCTCCCACTTCGTCAAGGCCGTCGACGACGCGTTCCTCGACTCGCTCGTGAACGCCACGACGAACGTCTTCAATCCCGGCACGGTCGTGCAACTGCGCGTCCTGGGCGGTGAGATCGCGCGCATTCCGACGTCCTCGACGGCCTTCTCGCACCGCGAGGCCCAAGGGTTGCTGATGATCGAGCACCTGTGCCCGCTCGACGTGCCCGCCGCAGCGGCCACCGAAGCGCTCGCCGCGACGGAAGCGGTATGGAACGCCTTGCTTCCCTTCTCGCAAGGCTTGTACGCCAACTTCCTCGGGCGCGGCGAGGAGGCGCGCGCGAAACTCGCCTTCCGCGCCGAGATCTACGACCGCCTCGCGCGCCTCAAAGACCGCCTCGATCCCGACAACGTCTTCTCGCGCAACGCCAACGTGAAGCCGCTCTCGCCCGCGTGGCTGCGCTGAGTCCGGAGGAACCTCGAATGCTGCGCTCGACCGTCCGTCCCTTCCTGCGAGCCGCCCTGCTGGGCGTCCTCACGCTCGGCTCGACCTTCGCCTCCGACGCCGTGCCGACGCGTGACAGCCTTATCTCGTCGTTCCTGTCGCGCCGCGAAGGCACCGTTCCCCTGGCGGAGGCGACGCGCGGCGTGCGCGAGTTCACCTTGGAAGTGCACCGGATCAAGACCGAGATCGCGCCCGGCGAGACGGTCGAGCAGTGGGCCTTCTCCTTTCCGGGGCAAGCGCCCAGCGTGCCCGGCCCGGAACTTCGCGTGAAGCTCGGTGAGCGCGTCCGCATCACCCTCAAGAACACGCACGACCAACCGCACGCCGTTCACCTGCACGGCATCACGTCCCTCGCGCAGGAGATGGACGGCGTGCCGCACCTCTCGGGCCGCGTGATGCCCAATGGATCGTACACGTACGAGTTCGTCGCGACCGAGGCGGGAACCTTCGCGTACCACTGCCACGAACAGACGAACGTTCACCTCGACATGGGCATGTACGGCGCCCTCGTCGTCGAGGACCCCGATCATCCCCATCCGTGGACGGCCGAGCACACCCTCATCCTCGACGAGTGGGACAGCCACCACGACGATCCCGCCCGCGCTGGGTACACGCCCCGATACGACACCTTCCTCGTCAACGGCAAGTCCTTCCCGCTCATTCCCGACCTCGCGATTCCGGCGGGCGAGACGCACCTCGTGCGCTTCATCGCTATGGGAAGCGAGCCGCACAGCCTCCACCTGCACGGCACGTCCTTCCTCGTGATCGCCAAGGACGGGCACGACCTGCCCCTGCCGTACGTCGCCGACACCTTGCCGATCCTGCCCGGCGAACGGTACGACCTCCTCGTGAAGGGCCGCGACGGCACCTTTCCTTGGCACGACCACAACGCGAACGCCAACACGAACGCGGGCGTGTACCCGGGCGGCATGCACTTCGACGTCGTCGGAAGCCCCGCTCTTCGTGCCGACGGCACGCCCGCCACGACAAATCCGCACGCGGGCCACGGCATGACGAGCGCGACCGTCGCGACCTCGGCGGCCTCGTCGAGCGACTCCGCGCCTTCGAGCGCGACCGTTACCATCTCGAACTTCGAGTTCGGGCCCGAGGACGTCGTCGTCTCCACGGGGGGACGCGTCACGTGGCAAAACGACGACGAGGTGGCGCACGTCCTCGTCGTGAGCCTGAACGGCGCCGAGCAACGCCTCGACTTGCCCGCGCACGGCCACGTCACCATCACGTTTCCGGCGGCGGGTCGCGTCGCCTACCACTGCCTGCCGCATCCGTTCATGACCGGGAGCGTCGACGTTCGCTGACCGTGTGTTGCCTTTCATTTCTGTCATGCTGAAGCCACCCCACTTTTGTTTCCCTCGAATCCGGAGGTTCTGCTCGTGCACATCCGTTTCGCGCCCGTCCCGCCCGAATTCACGCTCGACTTGCCGTTCGACACCCTCGTCCGCAAGGACGCCCGCTTCACGCACCTCGCCCGCTTGCGCGCCCGCGGCGTTTTGGATCACGTCGTGCAAGACAGCGCCGACTTGCAGCAAGCCCACCTCGTCGTGGGGTCTCACGTCGGGACGCCCGGACGTACCGCCGCGCGCCACGCGATGTTCGAAGGCTGGTCGCTCGGCGCCTTGGAGTACGCGCTCGGCTTCGACTCGACCTGCGTCACGCGTTCGTCGTGCGACGAACCGTCCACGTGGTCGCGCGGCATCGCGTTTCTCGTGCATGAAGGACGGGTGTCGCGTCGCCTCGACTTGTCCGACGACGCGGACCGCTTCGAACTCGACTGGTCGCGTGGCGCCAGGGGTGTGAGCGCCCACCTGCACCGACTCGACCCCCAAGGCCGCTTGGAACGCCTCGTTCTGGCTTGAAGCGATCACGACCCATCCCGGTTTTCGGCACCCACTTCTTTCCTCGAGGAGACCGACATGAACACCGCTCGTCCCGACGCCCGCCTTTTTCCGACCCTCGCCCTCGTGGTCTGGCCCACGCCGACTCCATCTGCCCGTCTCGCCTCGGCGAGCTCGTCGCTTCGCCCGTCGTTGTTTCCGGCCCTCGCCTCGGTTCGCTGGCAAGGCTCGCCGCGCGTGGGCGCTTGAACGGACGATTGGCAGAAGCGAACGCCGCCGGAATTCCGGCGGCGTTCGCTTTTCGTGGTCGTGCTCAGTCGTTGCGATTGTTGCCCTTGTCGTCGTTGCCACGGTTGCCGTCGTTGCCGTGGTTGTGCGAATTCTCGCCGCCCTTGCGTCCGATCTCGGCCATGTGCTGACGATCTTGGCTGACGGCCTCGCCGCCCTTGCGGCCCGCTTCGCGCGCTTCTTCCGAGGTGAACTCGTGCGCGTTTCCGCGTTCGTGCGACGCGCGCCCACCTTGGCTGGCGATTTCGCGTTGCTTCTCGGGGTCCATGGAGGCGAATCCGCGCTTGTCGTCGTTCTTGTCCTGGTTCGTCATGTTCTTCCTCCTCTTGGGGATTTGGTCGTTCATGCCGCTCGGGCACGACGTCAGTGTGAACTTCGCGCGTGAATACGGTTGTCGAGACAATTCAAGCCTGTTTGTGCAAATGCACATCAGTGCACCGCTCGTCCGTTGTGCACTTGCCTATGGCAAAACTGTCATGGCGCCGCGAGCGCTGGCCGTGCCGTCACGCTTTGCGCGCCTCGAGCCACGTCCGCTCGACACGGCAGCCCGAAGAAAGTGCGTGCAACATTTCCTCCAACGCGTCGCCCGCCGCGCCCGACTCCTCGCGCGTCATCGGGGCGAGGGCGTCGAACAGAAAGTACGCGCGCGTCGTTTCCTCGGTGAGTCGAGTGCGCGTGCCTTGCCGCCAATTCCACGCGCGACACGTCACGCCACGCTCGTCCGCCCAGACCACCTCGCCCTGAGCGGGACGATCGACGAACGGCGCTCCGTCTTTCGTGGAGTCGAACGGCTCGGCGCCGCTCGCGAACTTCAACGTCACGCGCCCGACGACGCGGTCGAGATCCTCGCCGCCGCACGGCACCACGAAGCGCACGCTCGCGGCATTGTACGCGTCCACGAGACGGTTCACCCTCGGCAACTCGCCGCCCTTGAGAACGCGCGAGATGAGCGCCTCGGCCGAGTTGAGGGTGCGCTGCGGCTTCACGCCGAACGCGCGGTACGCCTCGCGCCACGCGGCGATGTGCGGATGTTCGGGCAGGGCGAGGCTCGTGAAGATCCGCCGGACGTGCTCCTCGGCTTCTCGAAGCAGGGCGTCGCTTCGCGCGTCGCTCGGGCCGTTCGTGAGGTCGCGAGCGGTCAGGACGAGCGCGTGGTACGTCGGAAAGCGGTCGGCGACGCGCGGATCGATCGACATCGACTCGCTCACGCGCGTTCCTCGCCGGAACTCGCCGCCAGCGTCGTCAAGGCGTCGCCGCTCAGGCCGTAATCGATCCACACGGGATTGGCCTTGGCGCCGAGGCGCTCGTAGAAGCGCCGCCCACCCGCGTTCCACTCCGCCACCGCCCAACGCATCGCGCCGCACGCGTGCCTCACCGCTTCCCGGGCGGCCGCCCGCATGAGGGCCTCACCGACACCTTCGCCGCGCGCTTGCTCGGCGACGTAGAGTTCTTTGATGTACAGCGTCGGCCGGGCCGTCGCGGTGAACGGCACGAAGTAGTACACCAGCGTCCCGACGACTTCGCCTGCCTTCTCGGCGACGAGCGCGTGAAAGTCGGGCGGATCGCTGTGAAAGCCTCGCCGTACGAGGACGTCCTCCGTCACGGCGAAAGAGTCGAGGTAGTGCTCGAAGGCGGCGAGACCGCGCATGAGTGGGAGAAGGTGCGGAACGTCGGCTTCGTTGGCGTGTCGAACGATCGTGGTCATGTGGCTCCAGAGTCGAGGCGTGAACCTCGGTCTTGGTATCGTGCCGTGAAATTGGCACCGAAGGAAGGACCAATACGACTTGAAAACACTCGACCAATTCACGAAGGGTGACGACGCGTTCGCCCGCGACGTCGACGTCGCCGTGCACCTCGATCGAACGTCGAGGGTTCCGCTCGCTCATCAACTCGTCTGCGAGTTGCGGCGCGCCATCACGGACGGACGCTTGCCGAGCGGAACGCGCCTGCCCGCGAGCCGCATCCTCGCCCGCGCCCTCCAGGTGAGCCGACACACGGTGTTGATCGCCTACGACGAGTTGCTGAGCCACGGTTTGCTCGAAGGGCGCGTCGGGTCCGGCACGTTCGTGAGCGAGGCCGCGCCCCGTCGAACCCGAGGCGCGGAGCCCGCCTCCGTCTCGCCTCCGCGGTGGCTTCGCGGCGCGTTCGTCACGGCGCATGTCAGCGAGGCCGCTCGTGACGACGTCATCGAGTTTCGCGCGGGGCAACCGGAGGTGGCGCCCGTGTCGAACGAAGCGTGGAAGCGCGCGTGGCGCCGCGTCGCCGCCGAAGCGTTGCCGGGCGAGTACGCGCAGGCGGCCGGAGACCTCGCGCTGCGCGCTCAACTCGCCGCGTACCTGAGTCGCGCCCGAGGCGTTTCGTGCAGCGCCGAGGACGTCGTGATCACGTCGGGCACCATCCAGGGACTGCATCTCGTGGCCCGCGCGACTCTGCGCGAGAACGACGTCGTCGCGTTCGAGGAGCCGGGCTATCGTCTGGGTCGCCAAGTGTTCTTGGAGCGCGGCGCGAAGGTCGTGCCCGTGCCCGTGGACGATGACGGCCTGCGCGTGGCCGACTTGCCGGGAAGCGCGGACGCGCCGATTCTCGTGTACACGACGCCGTCGCATCAATTCCCCCTCGGCGCACGCTTGGCGTTGCCGCGCCGCGCCGCGCTGCTGGCGTGGGCGCGCGAGCACGACGCGCTCGTCTTGGAAGACGACTACGACGGAGAGTTTCGATACGACGCGCCGCCCCTGCCCGCCCTCGCGTCGATGGACCGAGGGCGCGTGGCGTACTTCGGAACGTTCTCGAAGGTGCTCTCGCCATCGTTGCGCGTCGGGTACGTCGTCGCGCCACCCCCGCTTCGAGATCGCATCGTGGAGCTCAAGACGATCGCCGATTACCACACGTCCTGGCCGGTGCAGCGGGCCTTGGCGCACTTCCTGGCGTCGGGAGACTTGGAGCGGCACTTGCGGCGCATGCGACGCTCGTACGCCAAGAAGCGTGGCGTGCTCGTGCGGGCCTTGGCGAACGTGAAGTCCTTGGCGCGCGTGCGAGGCTTGGAGGCCGGATTCCACGTGCACCTCGAACTCGACGACGCCGTGGACGCGTCGGCGGTGGCCCACCGAGCCGCCGAGCGCGGCGTCAGCGTGAGCACGCTCGCGCCGTTTTACAGCGCGGGCGAGGCCATGAACGGATTGCTGCTGGGCTACGGCGGCTTGAGCGTGGACCGAATCGAGGCGGGCGCCCGGGTGCTCGTGGACGTGATTCGCGAGGTGGCGACGGCCGACGGGGGATGACGTCGGTCGTCGCGCCGAGAAGCGTCGGCGTGTCGGCTATTCACGCCCCCGCGAAGTTCGCTCGAACGCCACCTTCGCCGCCCAACGACTCCAGTTCCACGCGCGTGGATCCCGCGTCGCGCCCAGGGCCGCTTCGACGCGCCCTTGCATTTCGGCGCGAACGGTGGGCGCAAGGGCCGCCAAGTGCGGAACGAGCGCCCGAATCGCGTCTGCACCGACGGTCGTGAGGTGCACGAGGTCGGGCGACGCGAAAGACCGCCCGTTCACCGTGACGCTCGGAGTTCGCAGGGCGCGCGGCAAGTTCACGTTCGCGACGAGCGCCGCCGGATTCGCGGCGTTGAGGGCGATGGTGGTGGCGAAGCCCAACAGCACGGCGAGAAACGCGAAGCGCCGCAGCGTGTCCGTCAGGAGTGTCACGACGAACAGCACGAGCGTGAGGGCCACCCAGGTCATGAAGGTCGTCGCGAGCAGACGGTCGAGCGTCAAACCGTACGCGTCGACGTACAACCGCATGCGGGTCGTGGCGGACAGCAGCATCACGCCGACGAGCACGGCGATCGTGACGCACAACCCGCGGAACACGACGCTTCGCCGTTCGTGGTCACGCACGAGGCCCGCGAGGCCCACCAGCATCGGCAAGACGAGCGCGGCGACGGTCACGAGTTCGAAGAACCCTTTGCGGGCGTACTCCGCGTACGTCAAGCCCGTCAACGCCGTGATTTGCGAGGTGCCGCCGAAGAAGTACGCGGCTTGCACGCCGATGAACGCCCCGAACAGCGAGGCGACGCTTCCCAAGACGACCGCGACTTCCGTGAGGCCGAGCTTCGGCGCGCTCGCGCCCCCCGCCGAGATCGTCCACGGTTCGGCGATCAGGGCCCCGTACAGCCAGCCGAGCGCCAGCCAAGTCCAAGAGAGGACCGCGAAGGTGCTCGCCGCGAGGGCGGTCACGTCGAAGCGAAGCGCCTCGCCGAAAAGGCGCGCGAAGGCCGCGTCGGCCGACGTCAGAAGCAGCGCGAACACGCTCAGGATCGGCGAGGCGATCACCAGGCCGCGCGCGAGCGGCGCGACGGACGGGTGGAAGGATCGTCGGCCCATCGCTTTCCACGGCGCGAGAAAGGCGACGCTGAACGGCCCCGTGAGTCCCATGAGGTGTCCGCGCACCAAGCTCAGGGTGTGCTGCGCGACGGACGCGCCTCGCAAGCCTTCGCCGCGCAGATGCGACGCGGCGAGCGCGAAGGCCGTGACGACCGCCAGGAAATTCACGAAGGTCAAGAGCGGCGAGTCGCGCCACGCGAACATCGCCGCGAGCAAGAGCCCGCTTCCGAGCAGCACGCGCCCTTCGAGGCCCACGGTGGCTCGCCACGCTCGCGCGAGCAGCAGCGCCACCAGAACGAGGGCGCCGCACCAAGCCAAGACGTTGAGGCCCAAGGTCGGCGCGTCGAACAGGAAGCGTCCGCCCACGCCGAGGACGAGGGCGGCGAACAACAGCAGCATCGCCGTTCGGACGGGCAGGCGCGGGCGGGGAAGGGGCACGGCGGCGAGCGGTGGTTGGGTAGGAGGCGCGTCCGACATGACCGCATCGTGCGGCGGCGCTCGCCTGAAGCGCATCGCCGAGGAGGATTAGCCCGAGGCTTAGGCCCGGGTCCGAGCTCACCCCTCGCTTCTGCTCAGCAAGCCCGAGGAGAGCGCGAGTTGCACCGCTTCGAGGCGGTCTCGCGCTCCGAGTTTGGCGAGGACGTTCGACACGTGAACCTTCACGGTGCTTTCCGACAAGCCCAAGGCCGAGGCGATGCGCTTGTTCGCGAGGCCGCGCGCGACGAGCGCGAGGACGTCGCGCTCTCTCCGCGTGAGCAATTCGGGAGCGTGGGTCGGCGTGGGCTCCGAGCGGCGCGCGAGCGCGAGCGCCAGCTTCTCGGCGACGCTCGGCTGCACGTAACGCTCGCCCCCGGCGACGCGCACGACCGTGTCGCGCAGCGTCTCGATCGGCACGTCCTTCAGAAGGTAGCCGGCCACGCCCGCCGTGAGACCCGCGATCATGTCGTCCTCCTCCTCGAAGGTCGTCAGCAAGATCACGCGCGCGCCGTGCCGCTGTCTCAACTCGCTCGCGGCGCGCACGCCGCCCATGCCGGGCATGCGAACGTCCATCAGGACGACGTCGGCCCGTGAAGCTTCGAAGAACGCGAGGGCCGCCTCGCCGCTCTCGACGTCCCCGATCACCTTCAAGCGTGCGTCGCGCTCCAACAACGTGGCGAGGCCGACGCGCACCCACGGCTGGTCGTCCACGACGAGGACCGTCACGACGTCTTGTTGGAAGGAGTGGGCAGGATCATCCACAAGCGCACCTGCCCGTCATGATACGCGAGGCCCGCGTCACCTCCGAGACTGTTCGCCCGCTCGCGAAGGCCTCGCACGCCTTGTCCTTCGCGCGAAGGCGGCGCCCCTCGGGCGTTGCGCGCTTCGAAGCGAACCGCGTTGCCGTCACGCTTCAAGGTCAACGTGACGCGCTCGCTCGGCGCGTGCTTCAGCGCGTTCGTCAAGGCTTCTTGCGCCGCTCGGTACACGGTGACGCGGCCTTCCTCGTCCAGAGCGTCCGACACGTCGTCCAAGGCCAGCTCGACGTTCGCGGCGGGCGCCCAGACGGCGACGAGTCGGGAGAGGGCGCGCGTCACGTTCTCGTCCGCCGAGCTTTCGCGAAGGGCGTGGACCGCGCGGCGCAAGTCCGCGATGGCGTCCGCGTTGCGCTGCAAGGCGCGGTCGAGGGCTTCGCCAAGGCGCGGATCTTCCTTCAGGAGTTGCAGATCGAACCACTGCGCGGTGAGGTGATGGCCGAGCGTGTCGTGAAGCTCGCGCGCCATGCGCGCCCGCTCGTCGCGTGACGCGCGGTCCACGGCGAGGTCGCGCAGACGGCTCACCTCGCGGTGCGAGGCCGTGATCTCCTGACGCGCGCGCGCTTCGCGCAGGGCGAGCTCGAACGTCAGCAGCAGGTACGCGCCGAGCGCCCCGACGGCGAGCGTGAGGGTGAGGACGTCGAGCACGTCACGCCGACCGATGCCCCACCAGTCCATGCCGCGCGCCCGAAACGACACGGGCAGCAGCACCGTCAAGCCGAGCGCGCACGCGAGAATCGTCTTCGGCAACGTCCAGCGAACGCGCAGCACGAGCGGCAAGTACGCGAGGGCGAGAATCGGCGTGTAGTGAAAGGTCAGCAGGGCCGTCGCGACCGTCAGGACGCTCGCCGACACGCCGACCGAGCGCCACGAGGGCCGCACGAGGTCCACGACGCGCAGCACTGCCAGCACCACGAGGACCGCGAGCCCGACGCGCACCGACGCTTGAAGCGGATCGAGGAGGGGCAGTCGCGCGCCGGGATTCGAGAAGGGCGCGACGGTGAGGGTGAACAGCAAGACGAGCGCGACGTTGAGGGACGCGAACAGCACCACGATCTTCGAGGCGGGACTGAGCCGATGAAACCACTGCATGCCTGGCGGTATTGTCGCACCCGCCCGCTTCGGAAGGCACGAGGCGCCTCGCGCCTCCGATCTGCGCGCCCCGAGCGAGCCCGCACCGTCGTCCTTCATGGGCTCGCGGCTTCGCCTCGACTTCTCGGGCGCCAAGGAGGTGCAGGCCGAGGTGTTCGGGTGTTTCGGTCCCCTGCCGAGAAGGCGGGTTCGCGAATGGACGTGCGCCGACTCGCGCTGTGTCCGGTGACAGTGCACATGAAGGGGCGTCTGTTTCCCGCGAGGTAACGGGGGCGGCCTCGCCGCGTCGCTTAGGCTGGATTCATGATGCGAGCGGTGGTCGTCGAAGACTTCGGCAGCAGCGACGTCCTTCGGGTTCGGGCATGGCCCGCGCCTCACCCCGGTCCGGGCGAGGTCCGTATTCGGGTGTCCCTGGCGAGCGTGAACTACGCCGACGTCCTTTCGCGGCGCGGGGGCTACGACGCGGGGCGGAGCGTGCCGTTCGTGCCGGGCCTCGACTGCGTCGGAATCGTGGACGCGGTGGGGGAGGGCGTGGAGGCGTCGCGGGTGGGCCAACGGGTGGCGGCCTTCGCGAAGAGCGGGTCGTACGCGGAGTTCGCGCTCGCTTCCGCCGTCTTGACGTACCCCGTTCCAAACGACCTTCCCGACGAGGCGGTCTGCGGACTCACGGCTCTTGTCACCGCGTACAACGTGCTGACGCTGGCGGGTCGGTCGCGAAAAGGCGAGAGCGTTCTCGTGCACGCGGCGAGCGGCGGAGTGGGCGGCTTGGCCGTGCAGATCGCGCGGGCGCTCGGAGCCTCGCCGGTGATCGGCGTGACGAGCGGCTCGAAAGCGGCCTTCGTACGCGGGCTCGGCGCGGACGTCGTCGTGGACCGAGGCGCCGAGGACTTCGCGGCTCGCACCTTGGAAGCGACGGGCGGTCGTGGCGCGGACGTGATTCTCGACTCGGTGGGCGGCGAGACGTTGGAGCGCGGCGTGACCTGTCTCGCCGAGTTCGGCCGACTCGTGACCTTCGGTCAGACGGGTGGGCGGTCCGCGAACGTCGGGACGTCGCCTCTGCATCGTGGAAGCCGCGCGGTGGTGGGCTACAGCAGCGGTCATTTGCGGCGAGTTCGACCGCACGCGGTCGGGAGCGCCGTGGACGCGGCGTTCGAACTGTTGAGGCGGGGGGACGTGACGCCGAGCGTGTTCGAGCGTTTCGCGCTGGAGCGTGGGCCAGAGGCGCACGCCTTGATGGAG
The DNA here is from genome assembly GCF_003217515.1 of Deinococcus yavapaiensis KR-236. NCBI lineage: Bacteria > Thermotogati > Deinococcota > Deinococci > Deinococcales > Deinococcaceae > Deinococcus > Deinococcus yavapaiensis. The sequence goes on from NZ_QJSX01000003.1 coordinate 309,833, forward strand.
CGGGCCGAGCATGTCGGCAAGTTGGTGTTGATGCCTAGCGCCGACTAAGCAAAATACCCGGGTGATATTGACGCCTTGTTTTACCCTGGGTAATATCGGGAAGCCCTGAAGAAAGATCTTCGGGACGCCCCCGCCCACTTCCACTCGCGCCGACCTCGCTCGGCCGAGGCCGCCCCCTCTCGCTTCCCGGAGGCTTCATGACTCACCCTCGCCCGCCCGGCCTGCCCTTCATCTTCGTGACCCTCGTGATCGACATGATCGGCCTCGGCGTCGTCATTCCCGTCGTGCCCGCCCTCGTCGCGAAGCTCGCGGACCACACGGTCGATCCCGCCCGCGCCCTCGGGTGGCTCGTCGCGTCCTTCGCGCTCGCGCAACTCCTCGCCGCGCCCACCCTCGGCGCGCTGTCCGACCGCTTCGGACGCCGCCCGATCCTGCTCGTCGGCACGCTCCTCACCGCGGCCTCCTACGCTCTCGCGTCGCTCGCTCCCACCCTCGGCTGGCTCTTCCTCGCCCGAGCGCTCGGCGGCATCGGCGGGGCCACGGTCGGCGTCGCCCACGCCTACGTCGCCGACGTGTCCACGCCCGCGACCCGCGCGCGCAACTTCGGCCTCGCGGGCGCCGCCTTCGGCCTCGGCCTCATCGTCGGTCCCGCGCTCGGCGGTCTGCTCGGCGGGCGAGACTTGCACCTGCCCTTCGTCGTGTCCGCCTCGCTCGCCCTCGTGAACTTCCTGTACGGCCTGCTCGTCCTTCCCGAATCGCGCCGCGCCGTGGACGCGCCCCTCGATCCGCGCGCCTTCGTGCCCTTGCGCGCCCTCGGCGTCCTCGGACGCTTCCCGGGTCTCGCCGCCCTCGCCGCCGTGTGCGTCCTGGCCTTCCTCTCGCAGCAATTCCTGACGAGCACCTGGGTGCTGCACGGCACCGTCCGCTACGGCTGGACGCCCGAGGCCAACGGCTTGTCGCTCACACTCGCCGGACTGCTCGGCGTCTTCGTGCAAGTCGCGCTGCTGCCGCGCGTCCTGGAGCGCCTCGGCAACGAGCGCACCTTGATTCTCGGCATCGTCCTCGGCGCCAGTGGAAGCGTCTTGTACGGCTTCGCCGCCCAAGGCTGGATGCTGTTCGCCGTCATGCCGCTCGCCGCGCTCGGCGGGTTGGGAATGCCTCCCTTGCAAGCGCTCGTCGCCGGACGGGCCTCGCCCGAAGCGCAAGGCGCGGTGCAAGGCGCCCTAGGCGGCTTGAACTCTCTGTGCGCTATCGTCGGCCCGCTCGCCGCCACGACCCTCTTCTCGCGCTTCGCCGCACCGAACGCCGCCCTGTCCGTGCCCGGCATCGCCTTTTTCATCACCGGCGCCCTTCTGTTCGCGAGCCTCGCCGTGTACCTCGCGACCGCCCGCCGCACGACTCCCGAGCCGAGCCCGGCATGAATCGACAAAAGAAGAGGCGTCCGTACGAAGGACGCCTCTTCTTTCTTCATCGTTGCAGCGCGCCTCGCGGAGTTCCACGCGAGCGCGAGAACGACTCGGACGGACCGCTCGAGCCAGCGTTTCTCACGGCATCGCGACGAGGGTGAGTTCCAGCCCCGAGGCTGGAGCCGTGACGGCTTGCCCGCCGCTGTCCGCTCCGAACATGCCGATGAGGTCGCCCGGGTTGACCTCGCCGTCGCCGTTCATGTCCTTCCACGCGACCAAGCTGTACGCGACCCCCGCCTGCAAGCCCTCGATCTCGTACCGAGCGCTTCGTCCCGACGTCGTGATGGTCGTCTCGCCCGCCATGGTCTCGTCGCATTCGCCGTTCTTCTCGACGCACGCCAAGACCACGGTGCCCTTGAGGTCGACGTCGGCGCGCAAGGTACCGGAGATCGACGAGGACGGTACGCTTTGGGTCGCCGTGCTTCGAGCGGGCGGAAGCTGGGCTTGCGTGCTCTGGGTCGGCGCGCTTTGGCTCGCCGCGCGACCGGGGCGCATCGAGCGCACCTCTAGGAACATGCTCGGTCTGACGGCGTAGTAATCCTTCGTGAAGCCGCCCGTGTAGCTCATGCCCCATTCGAACTGCTCGAATCCGCCGATGCGACGTCGAATTTCGAGGGGCTGACCGTTCAGCGTCGCCGTGACTTTGTACGTGCCCCACATGACGTTCCCGATGACCGGACCTCCACCGCTGGGAAGCGGCGTCGCCGAACGCGGTTTGGGCGTCGTGCCGTCGGCGAGCTTGCCGACCGGCGTGAGGGTCACGACGACTTTCGTGGGGTCCACGTCGTATTCGCCGACCGTGCGCTCCACGTACACCAGCCCGAGGTTCCCGAACGGGTCGTCGCGCGTGGTGGGCTTGGGTTTGTAGACGAAGTTGCGCACCCCGCCCACGCCGCCGGGCACGACGTCGGGATTTTCCGGTACGAGGTCGACGGTCGCCGAGTAGCCGTCGTGCGAGAGAGAGAGGTACGCGAAGACCTTGAAGGTGACGGGGGCTTTGCGAACGTCGATTTTGTAGCGGCCTTGCGCGTCGGTGCGCGCCTTGAGGTTGCTGTCATACGCCAGCGTGTTGTCCGCGACGATCTCCACGTTCGGAATGGGCTTTCCCTGCTCGTCCGTCACGACGCCCGTGATGTACCCGGGTTGTGCGGTCGCCGAGGTCGTCGCGGCGGACGGCGCGGTCGTGGAGGCGGGCGCGGCGAGGGTGGCCGCGCTCAGGGCGGTCGTCAGGACCAGGAGGGTGATGAGGCGGAGTTTGTTCACGTCGTTCTCCTTGAGCAACTTCTCCGAGTTGCTTCGTTCGTGCCTCGAAGGTACGCGGAGGACGATGGCTGGCCGGTGTTGCCGGGTGATCACGTCTCGAAGGGCGTCGGCACCATGGTGCGATGCCGCGCCCACCTTGAGTTGTGCCGCTCGGAACGCGCCAGACGAGTTCGAAGTCGAGCCGTCGAGGACCGAGGTGAGGATCAGCCGCCGAAGGTCCGCGCGGGAAGGCCCCGTACGCCCACGGAGACGCGAAACAACGCGCCCGCGAGCGGGTCGTCTCCGGCTTTCAAGCCTTCACGAGACGTCGTGACGTACAACTCCGTGAGGAACTCTCCACCGAAAGTGCACGCCGTGACTTGCCGAGCGGGCACCTCGATCACCTCGTCGAGTTTCCCGCTCGGCGTGTACCGCCGCACTTCCCCTTCGCCGAACAAGGCGATCCACACGCCGCCCTCCGCGTCCACCGTGAGGCCGTCGGGGAACTTGCCGGGCACCTCGACGAACGTCCGGCGTCCGACGAGGCCACGCGTGAAGTCGTAGTCGAAGACGTCTACGCGGTTGGTGGGAGTGTCGTTGTAGTACGCCCGCGTTCCGTCGGGCGACCACTCCAGCCCGTTCGAGATCGTCACGCCTTCGTGCACGACGCTTCCCTTGCCGTCCGCGTCGAGGCGGTACAGCGTTCCCGCTCCGGCACGCTGATCGTACGCCATGGTGCCACAGTAGAACCGGCCGTGAGGATCGCATCCCCCGTCGTTCATGCGAATCCCCGCGTCGTCCCAAAGGTCTGGAAGATGCGTCAAGGTGCCGTCGGCGTCTTCCAAAGTGAAGCCGCGTTCCACGGCGATGACCGCGCCTCCGCCTCTCCGGGGCCTCAGGGCGGCGGCGACGCGTCCCACGTTTTGCCGTGCGACCGTCCCGTCGGGCCGAAGCGTCAGCACGTCTCCGGCGAGCATGTCCACGCATCGCAGACCGCCCCAACTCGGCCACCACACCGGTCCTTCTCCGTGGAACATCACGGGATCGCTGATCTGTTCGGCTCTCACCTTGGCGTTCGCCTCCTTACTTCGCGCGTTCCACGAGCGTCAGGATCGAGTACGTCGCCACGAGTTGGTCGTGCTGGTTGGTGATGTCCACCGCCCACTCCACGACGCCCGTGTGCGGCTCGCCCGGCTTCGGGTCCTTCGCGGTCTTGCTCTTCACGGTGAGGCGCGCCCGGATGGTGTCGCCGATGCCGACGGGTTCGACGAAGCGCAAGTCTTCGAGGCCGTAGTTCGCGAGGACCGGTCCGGGCGCGGGGCTCACGAACAAGCCCGCCGCCGCCGAGATCAGGAAGTACCCGTGCGCGACGCGCTTGCCGAAGATGGGGGACTCTTTGGCGGCGATGTCGTCGACGTGCGCGTAGAAGTAGTCGCCCGTGACGTTGGCGAAGTTCACGATGTCCGCCTCGGTGACCGTGCGGCGATGCGTGAGGAGCGAGTCGCCGACCCGAAGCTCGTCGAAGTTTTTGCGGAAGGGATGCACGACGTCCTCCACGACCGACGCGCCGCGCACGTACTCGCCCGTGAGGACCATCATCGTCGTTGGGTCGGCTTGCACGGCCGTGCGCTGCATGTAGTGCGTCACGGCGCGCAGTCCTCCGAGTTCCTCGCCGCCGCCCGCGCGACCCGGACCGCCGTGCACGAGGGTCGGCAGGGGAGAGCCGTGCCCGGTGCTTTCCTTCGCGTCGTCACGGTTGAGGATCAGCACGCGTCCGTGCGCGCTCGCCATGCCGAAGAACAACGTCTTCGCCTCCGCCCGGTCGTACGTGACGATGCTGCCGACGAGACTGCCCGCGCCCATTCGCGCGAGCTTCACCGCGTCTTGCAGGGTGTCGTACGGCATGAGCGTCGCCACGGGCCCGAAGGCTTCGAGTTCGTGCGGTCCCTTCGCGCTCAGAGGCTCGTCGCACACGAGCAGGGTCGGCGCCATGAACCCGCCCTTCTCGAAGTCGCCTCCGAGAATCTCGGGGCGTTCGTGCCCGATGACGACGCGCGCCTCACGGCTGAGTTCCTGCACGACCTGCACGGTGCCGTCGCGCTGCGTGGCGCTCACGAGCGGGCCCATGCGCACGTCGTCGCGGCTGGGATCGCCCAGCGTCACCTTCGACAGCCTCGCGCGAATCGCTTCGACGACGTCGTCCACGCGCTCTCTCGGAAGGATCGCGCGGCGAATGGCGGTGCACTTCTGGCCCGCCTTCGCCGTCATCTCGGTCACGACTTCGCGCACGAACAAGTCGAACTCGGGTTCGTCCGGTCGCACGCTCCGACCGAGGATGATGCAGTTGAGAGAGTCGGCCTCGGTGTTGAAGGGAATGGAGCGCGCGACGATGTTCGGATGAGTCTTGAGCTTCGCCGCCGTCGCCGCCGAACCCGTGAAGGTCACGACGTCCTGCTCGCGCAAGTGATCGAAGAGGTCGCCGGTCGAACCGCAGATGAGTTGCAGCGAACCTTCGGGCAAGATGCCCGACTCGACGATGGCCTGCACGACCGCCTCGGTGAGGAAGGCCGTCTGTGACGCGGGCTTCACGATGGCGGGCATCCCGGCGACGAAGTTCGGCGCGAACTTCTCCAGCATCCCCCACACGGGGAAGTTGTACGCGTTGATGTGAAGCGCGACGCCTTCGCGCGGCGTGAGAACGTGCCGTCCGTAGAAGGTGCCGCCCTTGCCGAGCGGATTGACGTCGTCCTCCACGACGAAGGTCTCGTTCGGCAACTCTCGGCGCACGAGGCTGGAGTAACTGAACAAGGTGCCGATGCCGCCGTCGATGTCGATGACGGCGTCGCGCCGCGTCGTTCCCGTCTTGAACGACAACTCGTAGAAGGCTTCCTTGCGCTCCGTGAGGTACACGGCGAGCGAGCGCAGCATCGCGGCGCGCTCGTGGAAGGTGAATTCTCGCAGGATCGCGCCTCGCTCGCGGGCGTAGGCGAGCGTGCCCGCGAAGTCCACGCCGCCGCTTCCGACCGTGGCGACGGGCTGGCCGTACACGGCGTCCACGATCACCGTGCCGTTCGGGTCGGTGACCCACTGGCCTCGCACGTAGCTTCCGAGCGCGCGCACTTCCGTCGTCATGCTGGTCATTCCGAGTCCTCCTGAAGGCTGCCTAACATTCGTTAGGCCACTGTAGCGCGCGCGCTGTGACGGGTCAACGATCCAAACGACTGGAAGGCCGTCGACTCCGTGAAGGCGGTCCTTGCGCGGAACGCTCGGCATCGGCGACCTCTCCTCCTCGTCGGGGGATCCACCAAGTCGAGGAGGGGCACGCTCGACGCTCCGAGAGTCACGGCACTGACCACTTGACCTTCGAGTTACGCGAAGCTCTACGGTGAGGTCGCCCCGTGCTCGTCGTTTCCGCGTCCGCAGGGCGGCGCCCGGCCGAATCGGCCTCGGCGCTCGTGCCGCACCGCCTACGTTCCAGTTCACTCAGCGCTCCGGCCAGGAGGTCACGATGTTCGACTCGAAGTTGCCCGTTCGCCTTTGCGCCGCTGCAACACTCGTCCTCGCCCTGGGCGGCCCTGCCATCCAGGCGCGCTCAAGCTTGAACGTCGGTTTTTCCCAAGCAGACGTGACGACATGGCGATGGTCGGAAACGACCAGCTTGCAACGCGAAGCCGAACGACGCGGGTACCGCTGGACGACCCTCAACGCGAAAGGCGATGCGCGACAGCAGGCGAAGGACGTGCGAGACTTGCTCGCTCGGCACATCGACGTGCTGTTCGTCGCGCCCCTGAATGCCGACGTGTTGAAGCCCGTCCTCGCTCAAGCGCGCTCACAGCGAGTCCCCGTGATCCTGCTCGACACCCTGGTCGACGCCGACATCCTCAAACCGGGTCGGGACTACTCGAGCCTCGTGACCCCCGACTTCGAGGCGGAGGGTCGCGTACTGGGCGAGTGGTTGATTCGCGAGATGCACGGCAAGGCGCACATTCTCGAAGTTCTCGACGATTCGATGCGTCCGGTGACGCGCCTGTACCGACAAGGATTTCGCAATGCCTTGAAAGCGGCGCCCGGGATGAAAATCGTATTGACGAAGTCAGGGCTCCTGCTCGACGAGGTGAGCAAGTTCAACGCCGTGGCCGCCGTTCTTCGGCAGCATCCGGAGATCGACGCCGCGTTCGGCGCGCCTGAGTGGAATGGCGTCGGATTGGCCTACGCGCAAATAGCCGGAGGTCAGCTGCCGGGCAAAGGAATCACCGTGGTCACCATGGGCGGCGAGAAGCACAACTTGCGAGACGTCATAGAGGGTCTGCTCGGCGCGGTCGCGGAAGAAACTCCTAATCTCGGGCCGGCGGCGTTCAAAGTGCTCGACGATCTCAACGCCCGCCGACCCGTCGCTTCCTGGATCAAGGTCACGGGTCGGGTGTACGATCGACGAAACGCAGAGCAACTTCTCGACGACGCATGGTAGCGCCAGTCCGCGGCCTGCTCGAAGGCTGACCGCGCCGAACCGACAGCATGGAGGATCGCATGGGAAGCAAGGAAACGGCGGGAGCGCTCTACAGCATCGGCCGATTCGCACTTCTGAGCCGCATGAGCGCGACGACGTTGCGCTTCTACGACGCGCAAGGCATCTTGAAACCCACCGCCGTGGACGACAAGACCGGCTACCGCTACTACACGGCCGACCAGCTGCCGTTCGCCCGAAGTCTCCACCGACTGCGCCAAGCACAGCTGCCTTTGGACGCCTTGCGTGAATTCACGTACGCACCCACGGAAGAGTGCGTGCGCCGCTTGCACGGCGAGCAACTTCAGCAACTTCGGCACGACTTGGACGACTTGAACGCCCGACTTCGCGTCTTGGAACGTCGCCTCGCGTACCCTTGGCACGAGCAGGCATACCAAGTGACTGTGGAGCGCCATTCGTCGGCTCCCTTCGTCTTCTTGCCTCACCGAGTGACCCTCGCCCACATCGAGACGGCGCGAGAACAGGCTTTCGAGCACGTCCAGGCACACTTGGCACGTCACGATGTGCAGCCCGCCAGCCCGCCTGTTTGCTTCTTTCCGCCACGCCCGACGGACTCGGCGGAACAACGACGCCACGACCTCGAGAAGATCCGCACCGTGTACGCTGGCTTCGAAGTGAACGAGATCGTGCCGAGCCATGGGCGGATTCTCGCGGGCTTCACGCCGGGAGGAACGTGGTACGTGACGCGGCACCGAGGCCTGCACGATTACCTGGGGTGCATGGGCCCCATGGACTACTTCATGAGCGAGCGGCTTCGAACGGACGGCGTCGAGCTTCGACGAGGACACGGCGACTTCCTCGTGGCCGAGGTGTACACGCGCGGCCCATGGGATACCGACGAGTTGGGCACTCTCGAGACGACCGTGCGCTGGCTGATTCGAGGCGAGACGGCAGGCTCGCTGCGACAGAACGAATCGGTGCCCATCCTCACCTGGGACAAGCAGCGCGGATTCGTCGTCGGTTCGTGACCGAGATTCGGCGAAGCGAATGTGATGACGCGGTATAACCCCGCGTTCACCCTGGCTTCCCCAGCGCGTCATGCCGTGTTCGGGAAGCCGACAATCGAAATCGCCTCGGACTGCAAGAGCGCGCGAGGCACTCGCGAACTCGGTCGGGCACGCCGCCTTCGTGCAAATGGGCGGTCGCTCAACCGTCGAGCGCCTCCGTGAAGCCTTCGAAGGAAGCGCGAGTTCCGACATGACTCGATTTCCGTCCGCGACCGCGAGAGGCGCACCCCGCGGGGAGGGAATCGAGGGGTCGAGCGAACTACGTCATTCGACACACGCGGCGAGCACGTACGTCCTGTAGGTTGGCTTCAGAGGAGGTGACGCACGACATGAACGCCCTGCACCTCATGCAGCGACAACTTCCGGTCTTGTTCGACGTGGACGCCGACGGTCGACTCCGAACGGTCGCCGAGCCCGGCTACCTCGCGGGCGAGCGCGACCCCGCGCCACGCTTTTTCATGGGGCGCACGAGCGAAGGCAACGTGTGGCGTGTTCGTCACGACGTTCCCGACGACTTGGTGCGGACACTCGACGAGTTGTGCCTCGCCGAGCCCGCCACGTCGGACTTCACGAGGACGCCCGTGCGCGCGACCGCCGTGCGCGCGGTGTTGTCGTCGCACGCGCCCGTCACGGCCGAGGAACGTGGGCCCGCGTACTGGATTCCCGAAGATCCGCCGTTGCTCGGCGAGGCGGTGCTCGTGAACGACGACAATGCGCACCTGCTCGAAGCGCACTTTCCGAGGCGTCGCCACTCCCGGGCGGGCTTTCGCTTCGGTCCGGTCGTCGCGGCTCTCGAGGGCGGCGTGGCCGTGTCCTTGTGCTACTGCGCCCGCTTCGCGCCGGACGCGGCGGAAGCGGGCGTGGAGACGGTGGAGGCGGCGCGCGGCCGAGGAAACGCGAGCGCCGCCGTCGCCTTGTGGGCGAGGGCCGTGCGTGAAGGCGGGCGAACGCCGCTCTACAGCACGTCGTGGTCGAACGTCGCCTCGCAAGGCGTGGCCCGCAAGGTCGGCGCGGCGATGTACGGCGAGGATTGGTGGATCGATTGAACGCTCGGCTCGCCTCGAGCGACACCTCCACCCGTCCCGGCCCGAAATCGTGCCCTTCTTGGTGCGACTGCACTGTTACGCACCACGGGCGAGCCGCGAGAAGATACCTTCGCTTCAGGACATGGACACGAAGCGCGCCGCGAACGTCGCGATGGGCCTGCTCGGTGTCGGCGCGCTCGTCACGCCGCTTCACCCGCTGACCTGAAGCGCCTGACCGAACGGGCGCGCGAAAACGTGGCAGCATGATCCGCGTGATCGACGCGCCCTCGTCTTCGTCCCGCCCTCAGGCTCGTCCGCCCCGAACCCTCACCGCCGGATTGCTGCTCGTCATTCTCGCCGTCGCGTTCGAATCCATGGCCGTCTCGACCGTGCTGCCGCGTGTCGCTGCCGACCTGCGCGGCCTCGAATTGTACGGCTGGGCGTCGAGCGCGTTTCTGCTCGCGAGCTTGTTCGGCGCGGTCCTCGCCGGGTTCGTGACCGATCGGCGAGGCGTCGCCGTGTCCGCCGCGCTCGGCATCGGGGTGTTCGCGGTCGGGCTGAGCGTCGCGGGGGCGGCGCCGAGCATGACGGTGTTCGTCTTGAGCCGCTTCGTGCAAGGTCTCGGGGCGGGTGGATTGGGCGCCTTGCCGTTCGCGGTGATTCGCGCGCGTTACCCCGAGGAGGCGCGCGCGTCGATGCTCGCCGCCGTGTCGAGCGCGTGGCTGCTGCCCGCGCTCGTCGGACCGCTTCTCGCGAGTCTCGTGGCGGACGCTTGGTCGTGGCGGGCGGTGTTCTGGGGCCTCGCGCCGCTCGTGCTGCTCGTCGCGCCTTTGTGCGTCCTTCCGCTGCGAGAGGAACGCCCGACCGTGCCGACGTCACGAGCGTCGGCGGGCTTGCGGTTCGCCTTCGTGCTCGCTGCGTCCGCCGGGGCGCTCATCGAGGGCTTTCGCCGTGCAGACGGGCTGGGCGCGGTCTTGATGTTGCTCGGCGGCGGCGGCGTGGTCTGGTCGGTTCGCGTCCTCTTTCCGCGCGGCATGTGGCGCTTGCTGCCCGGCCTTCCGGCGGCGCTCGTGACGCGCGGCTTCGCAGCGTTCGCGGTGCTGGGGGCGAGCAGCTTCCTTCCGCTCGCGCTCAACGAACTGCGCGGCCTGACGCTGACGCAAGCGGGATGGCTGCTCAGCGTCGGAGGCGTCACGTGGAGCGCGGGGTCGTTCGTGCAGTCGCGTCTCGACGCGAGCGCCGTGGAAGCGTCGCGGATCGGGCGCGTCCGGTTGGGGATGGCGGGCGTCACGGTCGGTCTCGCCTTCACGGCGCTCGCGGTGTTCGGCGTGACGCCGCTTTGGACGGCGTACGCGGGGTGGGCATTGAGCGGCTTTTCGATGGGCGTGGGCTACAACGCGAACAGCTTGTTCGCGCTCGGCAGCGTGAACGAGCAGCAGGCGGGCCGCTTGTCGGGTCAACTCGCGAACATCGAGGTGCTCATGACGGCGATCGCGGCGGGGCTCGTCGGCGCGTTCATCGCCCGCGTGTCGCCGCTCGGGACGTCGTTCGTCCTCGCGTTCGCCGCGACGCTCGCCGCGTCCCTCATGACGTGGCTGGGCGCATCGCGGCTGCGGCGTTCTTCGTGACGTAGGGCTTGATTCAGTACAAGAATTCTCGAATGTCGTAACGCGCCGCCCGCACGAAAGGATGGGCGCGCTTCACGGCGTCTCGCAACACGTCGAACTGAAGCTCGCTCTCCGGTTCGCTCAACGGCTCGAGGCCGTCCGCGTCGGCACGTCGCGCGTACTCACCGCCGTCGTGCTGCACGAAGGGGGAGAGGTACACGAGGTCGCCGGGCGCGAGCGGCAACGCTTCGAGGAGGGCGAGGGTGTCGCGCACGTGCGCCTCGGCGAACGTCCTTCCACCGACGCCCAGCATCACGATGGGCGCGACGTTCAGGCCCGCCGCCTTCAACGTCGTCACGAGCTCGACCGACTCGGCTCGCCCGCCGGGCTTGTTCACCCACGCCAGCAGGGGATCGTGGCCCGTCTCCAAGCCGAGGTACACTCGCCTCAAGCCCGCCTCTCTCAACTCTGCCCACTGCTCCACGGTTTTGCGCTGTCCCGTGAACACGTCCACGAAGCCGTAGAAGTCTCGATTCGGAAACGTGCGCTTCGCGGCGTTCATCATCGGCAGGAGCTTGGCGTTGGCGACCATCAGGGCGTTGCCGTCGGCGAGGAAGAGGCTTCTTCGCAAGGTCGCGCCTTCGCCGAGGAAGTCGCGCACATCGGTGAGGTGCACTTCGAACGCGCCTTGCGTCTTCACGGTGAACGGGCGTCCCTCGTAGAAGGTGCAGAAGGTGCACTTGTTCCACGAGCAGCCCAAGGTGGCTTGCAGAACGACGCTGAAGTACTGGTCGGGCGGGAGGATGCCGACGGGCGCGTACGCGCGGGCGAACTTGGCTCGTTCGGCGAGGAGGCGGTCGGGCGTCCACGCCACCGTCCGCTCGAGGAGCGTTTTTTGAAGAGGCTCGTCGAGGGCTCGCGCCACGAAGGTTCGAACCCGTTCGAACATGTCCGCCGCCTCGTGATCGTCGAGCGCCCACCGCTCGCGCCGCCCGTGCGCCGCTCGCCGCGCGAGGACGCGCGAGTCGAGCGAGCGCTTGTAGAGCGTGCCGTCCTCGAACCACGTCAGCATTCGCCCCTCGGCGTCGCAGCTCAGCACGAATCGTCCGCCTCGACTGAGCGTGAACGAGGCACCTTGGGGCTGGAGGCGGTAAGCGTCGGATATGGACGTCGTCATAAGAGGTCGCTCGAAGGATGATCGCACAGTCGCGCGAGGGTGCTTCGCCCGTGGACTTCCAGGATACCGAGGAACGCGGTCATCCGGGCGTTCTTGAGCTCGTCAAACCACGGGCTCGAGTTTTTCGCGGTGTGAGGCGTCTTACCGAAGGAATCTACGCCACGGCGGAGAGCCGCTTCTCCAGGGCGTCGAAAAAGCTGTTGTATCCCTCTCGCGTCCGTTCGAGGTGCTCGTCGCTGAAGCCGTGGCGCGGCTGGGTGAAGGTCATCTCGGTGCCCCCCGCCACCTCTCGAAGCACCACGACCACCGGCTCGATTTCAGGTGTGGTCGGGTCGTCGGTCAAGGTGAACGCGAGGCGGCCAGGAGGATCCACTTCGGTGTACTTTCCGCCCCACTGGATTTCGTGACCGCCGGGAAGTCGCATGGTGGCGCGCCACGTTCCGCCGACGCGGACGTCCATCGAAACCGAGTCGAGCGGCACCTCCACGGCCTCGGTGCCGAACCAGGCGGCGAAGTCCTCGGGCGTCGTCCACATCGCGTAGACGCGCTCGCGGGAAGCGTTGAATGTGCGGGTGATCGTCAGTCCGTCGAACATGAGGTCTCCTGTGTTTCGAGTGCCGTTAGAATTCGGTGTCCTGCGGGTTGTCTCGTATGGCGAGCAAGCGGTCGTCGAGGCCGTCGAAGCGGTCGTTCCAGAAGCGGCGGTAAGGCTCCATCCACTCGGCGGCCTCGCGCAGGGGGTCGGCGGCGAGGCGGCATGGGCGCCACTGAGCGTCGCGGCCCCGCGTGATGAGCCCGGCCTGTTCCAAGACCTTGAGGTGGCGCGAAATGGCGGGAAGGCTGAAGTCGAAGGGCTCGGCGAGTTCGGTCACGGTGGCTTGGCCGAGTCGGAGGCGGGCGAGGATGGCGCGCCGCGTCGGGTCGGCGAGGGCGGCGAAGGTTTCGCTCAGCGGGTCGGGCCTCGGCACTTCAACTCCTTGTTAATTAACATATATGTAAAGTACGCCTGTGACAGAACGAAGTCAATCCCGTTTGGTCGGCAGGTGATCTATAGCCGCTACGAGTGGGCGCACCATCACACAAGGTCAGCGTCTCGATTTCCCTCCCGTAGGCATCCCGTCGAAACGACGCACGCTCCTCTCTGCCCTCCTGCAGAGGGCATCAGCGCCGCGAGCGCTCGCCAGGAGATGCTGTAAGGAGGCCCCGAGGAGCGTCGAGGCCGAGGCGAAAGTAGCTGCTTTCCCTGTCCCCGTGCTTTTTGTGCTTGGTCCCGCACCGTTCGAGTGCCGGGGAGCACCACATGGTTCTTGTGGGTGTAGAGCACGACGCTTCGCGCTTGGATCATCGCGAGGACGGCGAGGCGGCGGGCATCCCGAACAGTATGTCCCAGACGCTCTATTCTTCGTTTTGTAGATATAGGGAGGAGCTCGCGTTGTCCTATAGAGCCGCGCGCCTTCGTTCGGCACGTGTCGAGGATGACGGAGCCGCTGAACGACGCTAATCTCGCGCACGCCCTCGACCGCCACACGATGCTCGAATCCACCGGCATCGGCGTTTTGAAATGTCGCCACGAGTTCCTGCCCAGCTTGCCGCCCTTCCTCGGCGTTCGATCGATGGACGGGGCATGTTCGCAAGCACGTGGAACCTCGTCGAGCGCGAGAAGCACCCGCTCATCCACCTCGAAACACCGCGAAGGGCGGGAGGTCGCTCCGCCCTTCGCGCCCACGAAACTCAGTGCAAGCCGAACAGGCCGCGCTGCTGTGGATGCACGAGATCCGCGTACTCGAGGTGGCGCTGCATGTAAGCAGCCACGAACGGACACATCGGAATGACCATCATGCTTCGCTCTCGAATGTCGTCGAGGGCGAACTTCACGAGGGTGCTGCCCACCCCCTGCCCTTCCATCGCCTCGGGCACTTCCGTGTGCGTCAGCATGAGGGCGTTTCCGACCGGGCGATACTCGATGTAGGCAGTGCCTTGGGGCAAGGCGGCCTCGTAGCGTTTACCTTCGGTGTTGTCGATGACGTGAAGCGTCGTTTCGCTCATGCGCCATCTTGACACTCAGCGAGGAGGTGTGGAGCTCTGAAGCACACGTTTGAGAACGTCCGGGCGGTCCGTCATGATGCCGTTCACTCCGAGGCCGACGAGACGCCGCATCTCGACCTCGTCGTTGATCGTCCACACTTGCACCGAGACGTTCTTGCGAATCGCTTCGCGTACGAGGCGCTTCGTCACGACCGGGATGCCGCCCGCCGAGACGGGAACTTGCAACGACTCCCCGGCGGGCCGCGCGAGACCCGCCAAGTTCACGAGACTGAGGAAGACGATCGGACGCACCTCGCTTTCCGTCATGCTCGTGAGGACGTCCGGGCAGGCGGCACGGAATTCCTTCAAAGCGCTGTCCTTGAACGACGCGACGATGACCTTGTCCGTCATGCGATGTTGCTTCAAGGTCTCGCACAACTTCGCCGCGATGGGCGGGTCGTCCTGCTTGATCTCGACGGTCATCGGCATGTTCGGAAAAGCCGTGAAGAGCTCGTCGAGCGTCGCGACCGTCACGCCCTTGCCGCGAAACGGAAAAGTCTTCCCACCGTCGCTCGTCCACTGATAGCCCGCGTCGAGCGCCTTGAGTTGCGCGAGCGTCATGTCCTTCACGAGACCGCGCCCGTTCGTCGTGCGGTTCACCGAGGCGTCGTGAATGGTGACGAGGACGCCGTCCTTCGTCGCGTGAATGTCCGTCTCCAGCATGTCGGCACCCAAGCTGACGGCGTTCGAGAAAGCCAGCATGGTGTTGCTCGGCCACAACCCTTCGCCCCCCTGATGGGCGATGTTCCATACCTTGCCGCGCCGTGCGAACTCGTTGGCGCGCACGCTGCCTCCCGCGTTGAGTGCCGACGCTACGAATACCCCGCCCGCGAGGACCATCAAGCCCCCGAGGACCCACCACCGCTTTCTCATGGGCTCAGTCTACGTGTGATTTCGTGACCTTTGACAGACTTCAGAGCCCGTGCTACTATCACTTCCGCTGGGAGGCAGACCTCCAAGCGACTGAGTTCGGCGCCGTAGCCAAGTGGTAAGGCGAAGGTCTGCAAAACCTTTATGCACCGGTTCGAATCCGGTCGGCGCCTCCAAGCAGTACCCCCACAGACTCGTAGCTCAGGGGTAGAGCACTACCTTGACACGGTAGGGGTCAGCGGTTCAAATCCGCTCGAGTCTACCAAGCAAAGCCCGTCCTAGACGGGCTTTTCTTCTATTGGTACAGGCAATCCAGCTTGCGTCGTGCCTCCATGCGCTACGCATGCGCTATAGCTGTTTAAACCTCCTTAAATTGCATGCTTTCCAGTTGCTCCCCTCTTTCTCGATTTGTTCTGCTTACTTGGACTTGTTAGTTCAATGGAGGGCGAGCCAAGTCAGCATCAATGTGCATCCCCCTCGAAGGGGGATGCAAGCTATTGGCAACGTTGTAAGTTAGAGAGGCGATGTGGCGCCCTCGACGCTTGACCCGACCGCAACTCGAAGAACGCCGCCTGGCCGCCGTTCCCATGCTCGAAGCCCGACGCCCCCTACCTGAAATCGCTGCTGAACTCGGCGTGCACCGTCACACCGTCGAGAAGTGGTCCATGAAATACAACCACGGCGGTCCCGACGCCCTCAAGCGCACCGTGTCCAGCGGCCGTCCTCCGCGACTCACCCCCGAGCAAGAACAACAATTGCTCGACGCGCTCGCCTTGGGCTGCGCGCATCACGGCTTCCCGGCCGAGCAGTGGACGATGAAACGCGTGTGCGTCGTCGTCGAGCGTCTGTTCGGCGTCAAGTACCACGTCGACGGCCTTCGACCCAAGATGCGCGCCTTGGGTCTGACCCCGCAGAAACCTACCAAGCGTGCGATCGAACGCGACGACGAGCAGATCGAGACCTTCGCAAAAGAAACGCTGCCGGAGATCAAAAAAAGTCGCTCTTGAGGGCGGCACGCTCGTCTTCGTCGACGAGACGGGCAGCAGCCTCAAGAGCACGTGGGCACCGAGAGGCAAGACGCCGATCATCAAGACGCACCTCAAGTGGCACAGCCTGTCCATCATCGGGGCGATCACGTCGGATGGGCGCGTGTTTCAGAACACGTACCCGCATGCGATTCGAGCCGTGCAAGTCGTGGCGTTCTTGGAGCATCTGCTGTTCTTCGTGCCAGGGCCGATCACGGTGATCTTGGACCGTGCGGGCATTCATCGAGCGAAGGTGGTGCAAGCATTCGTGGTGGCGCAGCCTCGTCTTCGGGTGGTGTACTTGCCGCCGTATGCCCCAGAGCTGAACCCGGTGGAGTTGCTGTGGGCGTACGTCAAGCGGAACGTGCTGGCGAACTTCGTGGCGAAGGACTTGCAGGACCTCAAGCGGCGGTGGACGCAGGGCTTCGCGTTGGTGCGTCGTCGAAACCTCGTGCCTGCCTTCTTCCAGCATGCGCCCGCCTAACTTCCACCGTTATCAATAAGAGGGTGTTTGAATGCGTTCAGGACGCATTTCTCTCGTTTGCGAGTCGAGCAAGCATCAAGCGGACCATTGCCGCGTACATCAATGCCTCGCCTGTTTCCGGTAAGCGCTCGTAGTCCTTCGCCAATCGGCGATTTCTCGAAGTCCAGGCGAAGGTCCGCTCCACCACCCATCGTCTCGGAATGACCTTGAAGTCTCGAAAGCCCCGGAAGGTCTTGATCTGCTCGAGCGTCAATTCCTGCCCTTCTGGCAACCAATATGCGCGGATATTGGCATCCGAGCGCTGCACCACCTCTACGGTCCAGTGCAGCGTTTGCTTGACCCACTCGACCCACTTGCCCTTGTACCCACCATCCACGAATAGATGTGACAACCGGACGAAGAGCGGCTTGGCGAGCGGAAGTAAGAGTTCACCGCCAAGTCGGTCCGTGACGTTGGCCGCCAGGATCTTGACCTTCAAGAGCAGCCCTTGCGTGTCGACAAGCATGTGGCGCTTACGGCCCTTGATTTTCTTCCCGCCGTCGTAGCCTCGCACGCCGCCTTGCTCGGTGGTTTTTACGGTTTGGCTGTCGAGGATACAAGCCGAGGGCTGTGCAAGCCGACCTGCCGCTTCTCGAACTTGCTCGCGAAGTTGCGCGTTGAGCGCTTCCCACAGCCCGGAGATGCGCCAGACACGGAAGTAGTAGAAAACGGTTTGCCAGGGCGGGTAGTGGTCAGGTAAGTACCGCCAGGCGCAACCGGTGCGCAAGGAATAGAAGATGCCGTCAAGGATGAGGCGCAAGGACCACTTACGTGGTCGTCCGGGGTGTTCTGGGAGGGGAAGGAGGGGTGCGAGGATGACCCACTCGGCGTCCGTGAGGTCGCTAGGGTAGCGTGTCATAAACGATGGTACGGTGCTTTTACATCGTCCAGCACAGCCTTTTCAAACACCCTCTAAAGCCATGGAGCATCTCGTTCGCGGGCCTTCTCGATGCAGCGGGTCGACAAGAGGCGTCAACGCATCGGCTGGAATCTCGTACTGCCGTATGTTTCCGACAGCCTGAAGCGTGCCGAGCGTTGCGTTGAGTACGCGCTTTGGCAACACTTATATGTAATACAGCGAGTTCAAGCGGAGGATGTTGCCCTCTGCTCATGCAAAGCAGCACGTACGGTCCCAAGCGCTTTTACGAGCGCGTCGACGTGTTGCTGCTCGTGATCTGCCATCACTTGAAGACGCCATCGCGAGGCGTTCTTTGCAACGGCAGGGTACTCCACGAGATTCACGAGGAAGCCTAGGCTCACCACTTCTCGGGTCATCAGGCGGGCTTGCGCTGGTGAACCCAAGACAACCGGCACGATCGCGCTAGGTTCACCCATCACTTCGAAGCCAGATGAGGTCAACGCCTCCCTCAAGTGCAGACTGTTGTGCATCAAGCGCTCACGACGCTCGTGGCCTTCATCGCTTTGCACCACGTCGAGCGCTGCAAGCACACACGCCGCTTGAACGGGTGACAGCGCGTTTGTGAAGGTCAACGGTCCGCAGTTGTACCGCAACGCCAGCTTGAGGGCCTTGTGATTCGTTGCGACGAAGCCGCCGTTCGATGCGAAGGTTTTCGAGAAGCTGCCCATCACAACGTCCACCTCGCCGAGCATGTCTTGCAACTCCAACACACCGCCACCATGCGTTCCTAGGCAGCCGAGGTCGTGGGCGACGTCGACGACCAAAGTCGCGCCGTGCTGCCGTGCGAGCGCTTGAAACGCTTTCACGTTCGGTACGGTGCTGTCCATGCTGAACACGCCTTCCGTCACCAACAGGATACCAGCGTCCGGATGCTGCGATCGAACGTGTTCCAGCACTCTCGCAGCTTCCTCGAAACTGTTGTTCGAGAACAAGTGCACATTCTTCGTTGCTGCGCGCGCGCCTTCCTGCAAACACGCGTGTGCGATCGCGTCCATCACCACGTGATCTTGCGGCGACACGAGCGTCCGAACGACGCCGTATCCGGCGCCCCAGCCAGTCGGGAAAACCGTGCAGTCCGTAACCCTCAAATGCTGTGCAAGACGGCGCTCAAGTATTTGCGTGAGGTGCGTTCCCCCCATCAACGCGGCGGACCCCGCGCTGTGCACGCCGTACAAATCGACGGCAGTCTTCGCTGCTTCGAGCACGTGAGGATGCGCGGACAAGCTCAAGTAATCTTGAGACGCGAAGTTGATGGCTGGCCCTCCACCAAGCAGGTCACCGCGTCGGTTGTAAGCCTCGGTGATCGGCGCGATTCGGCTGGCCGTGTACTTCGAGTACGGCTCCACACCGAAGTCCGAGCGAGCTTCAAGCCACTCGTAATGCTCGGTCCAGCGCTCCAACAGATCACGTCCCGTCGTGCGGCGGTAAGACGCGACACTTCCACTCAGCGCGCGGTCTTGCGTTCCTTCGTCAATGGTCATGTTGACACCTCCTGTGTATCGTTCGAGTCGTCGTGCGGTCGACCAGGGATGCTCTCCCATCACTCGGAAAGTGCGCCGGCACCGCGAACGCTCATGCCCGTTTGCTCACCAAGCCGTACACGATGTTCTGCTGTACGTCTATAAAAGGGATGCCTACGATGCGAAGGCAGAGAGAAACGACCTTCGTTCAACGGAAAAGCTGCCCGAGTTGTTCGACCCCTTCCGTGCGGCACGAGCTTCCTATCGAACTGTGCTTATGTTTTCATTGAAGCCGTCAAAGGACCGTCAATTTATGAGCATGCAGACATATCTGGCGCACTCATAAATTGACGTAGGACTACAGGAGGCATTACTGCTGCAGCTCCTACTTGATAGAAGCAGCGCCGTCGCTCGGGCTCGACCTTACACCCAGCTGCTTTAGAGCAAGGACTGTTGATCGTTGCGCCCAAGTTCTTCGAAATGGACATGCCATGCGCTAGCAGTTTCCCGTCTTGCCTCAAGCCAGGCAATGCGTAACGATTTCCTCAAGCGTCATTATGGAAGTGTCACGCTGCTCCTTCGAAGAGTTCACGTGTCGATAGGTGCGTTCAAGTACCGTTCGTGTTCGCTCCTTGACATGCTGTTTCGCGAGCGGTGATTTGCTAAGAAATGTGGCCAGATCAACAGCCGTCGCATCGCCACGCGCGTCAAGTGCTTCCGCCAAGTAAGGCAGTAGCCATACCAGCAGCATAATGTTCTCGCTGCGCCAACACCCGAGCAGCGCCTCGCGCATGTTTTGAAGCGCTCCATCCGCATCACCCGCGTGCAGTTGCAAGCGTGCCAGCACCATGATGGTCAAATTGAGCGCGAATGGCTCCCCCGTGTGACGCGCCACGACCTCCGCTTCACGCGCCGCGTCGGCCGCGTCGCTCAAGTCTTGCGCTCGTTCGAAGCGCAAGCCACGTTCCAAGAACGCCCACGCGCGCAAGGCGTGCATAATCGTGCGTTGACCGGTCATGCCCGTGTCCGCTGCCACGTCGAGGCCTTCTTGCCATAACGACAGCGCGGACTCGTAGCGCCCTTGCAGCAAGTGCACGGCGCCCTCGTTCGTCAGGAACCATACGACGTCCATGCCGTCGGCAACGTCATCGTTCGTTCGCAACGCTTCCGCGTGCGAGGCGGCGGACGCCGCGCGTTCAAAGTCATCGGACATCCCGGCGGCCATCATCAAGTTGTTCAACGCGCGAAACAAGCGGTACGGATCCTCCTGCCTTTGTGCGAGGCGAACTGCGTCCTCCAACGCCACGGCCGCTTCTTCGGACCGCCCCGATCGGTACAACGCCTGCCCGAGACCATCAAGCGCGCGTTGTAACGCCTCGTCGTTACCAAGCGTTCTTGCCAAACGCACGGCGTCTTCGTACATACAGACGGATGCCTTCAAGCTTCCTACGAACAGCAGCAGCCACGCGTAACTTGACATGACAGCCAACCGCGCCGATTTTGCGTCCGCTTCGTCTTCGGGCAGCGCGTCGAGTAGGCGCTGCGCGAGCCGCAACGCGAACGTGAAGCCGTTCGGTCCGGTCGACGCCGGGAAGTGCCACAGTAGCGGCTCGGCGAGCGCTGCGAGCGCCGCATACTGCCGCGCTTCCTGCAAGTAGGTCAGGAGCGCGAGCAAGTTCGCTTCCTCGGTCCGCACGAACGTCAGCAACTCCGGTGAGGCCGCCCCACCGATCGACATGCGCTCATTGCGCAGCGCGCCGAGAAAGTACGAGGCGTGCGCGGCGAGGACGACGTCGCGCTCCTCCAGTTGCTCGTCGAGGTGCGCCCGCGCGTACTCGCGCACGAGCGGGTGAAATGCGTACCGCTGCGCGCCGTCGAAATTCACGAGGGCTTTGCTTGTGAGTTGCGCGAGCACTTCTGGCGTGGCCTCTGCCACTTGACGGGCGGCCTCCAACGAGAAGCCGCCGTGGAAGACGGACAAGCGCGCGAGCACACGACGTTCCTCTTCTTGTAGGAAGCGCCATGACACGTCGAAGGACGTCCGGAGGCTTCCGTGTCGACTGGGCGCGTCCCGCAAGGGGTGGGAGAGCGACAACGGGTCGCGTTCCAGTTCCTGCACGATGAACGCGAGCGGCCACGTGCTCGTCCACGCAGCGGCGAGTTCAATGCCAAGCGGCAAGCCTTCGACGAGTTCGCATGCGCGTCGCACGAGCGTCCACGATTCCTCGGAAGGCGTGAAGTCGAAGCGCGCGCTTTTCGCGCGGTCCACGAAGAGACGCACCGCGTCCGCTTGTTGAACCACGTCGAGAGGCGTGAACTCGTTCGGTACGGCCAGGGAGAGCAGCGGCACGACCGTTTCCGCTTTGAGGCTTAAGCGCTCGCGGGACGTCACGAGGACGCGCACGTGTGGGCAACGACCGAGCAGATCGTCGATGATCCACGCTTCACTCGTGAGATGCTCGAAATTGTCGAGGATTAAGAGCACATGGGCGTGCCCGATAACGCTGGCAAGCTCCTCGAGACCGTTGTCAACGCTCATCACGGTGCGGCCGAGGGCGGCAGCCATCCGGACTGGAAGGTCGACGGCACTCTGCAGGGTTTCCACGGGAACGAACGCGACGAACTCGAACGAGCCTTCGTCCGCGAGGACGTGACCGACTGTGCGCGCAAGGCGGGTTTTGCCGAGCCCGCCCGGGCCGTGCAGCGTCACGAGGCGCGCGTGCTGCAACGCGGCGCGCACAGTTGCTCGCTCTGCGTCGCGGCCGATGAAGTTCGTACGCTCGAACTCCAAGTTGCTGCGCGTCCTCGCGGAAAAGGTAGGGGATGGGAGTTCCGGAAGGGGAGGCAAGGTGGGCGGCACGCTGAGTTCTTGGGTGAAGCGTTCGGTGAACGCAACGGCGGCTTGCTGGGCATCGTTGACGCGACCCACGTGAACGAGCACGTTGAGGAGCAACGCCATGTTGGGTTCGGACAACGGGTCGAGGTCCACGTTATGCCGAGCGAGGCGAATCGCGTCCTCGAAGCGCTCTTGACGGAGAAGGTGACGGGTGAGTTCCTCGACGCGCGATCGAAAGCGTGACAAGAGGCGTGCGTTCCAGTCGTTCACCCAGTCGTCCCATTCGACGCTGTCGTGGACGCGTAACCCGTGGAGAAAGGGCCCTCGCCACAACGTCAGCAACTCGTGCTCGTCGGCGGCGTCCAGTTGATGCGCGTCAACCTCAAAGTACGTGCCTTGGAGGGCGACGTGTTCACGGTCGACGTGAAGGAGGTGCGCGTGCTCTCCCAATGCGCCGCGGAGCTTGATGAGGCTGGCACGTAAACTTTGCAAAGCGAGGGAGCGCGAGCGGGGCCACAGCAAGTGCGCGAGTTCTTCTCGTGACCGAGGTCCGTCAAGAGCGAGGATGATTAGCAGCGCGAGCGCTTTACGGGACGTAACGTGAATAGGGGGGTGCGCTTGCACGACTGGTGGGCCGAGAACGAACAGGTTCACCGATGACATGCTGGGAAAAGCGTGGCATGAAACGGAAAAACGAGCTGCACATTTGACTTGTGGTTGCTCCGCACTGTAAGCGGGGTAGAAATCCAAGAGACCGTCTGAGAAGGGGCTCAGTCATCCAAGCGGCGCACGAGAAGGCGAGTGGAAGCTATTGACATCGGTTGAAGTGAAGCGGGAGCCGACCGCATACTTGCTCCGCGATAACAGCAGCCTCAGTCTCCTGCCGCCCGCGTAACTTCTGCGGTTATCAATAACTCGGGCGCTTCCTCTTCGGTGTTCGGTTCGTTTCAATGCTCATCCCCCTTCGAGAGGGATGCAAGAGAGCAGCGTGATGGAAGTGTGCGTTTGTTCGTCTTGTTTCAATGCTCATCCCCCTTCGAGGGGGATGCAAGCAGCAACATGAGCCTCGACGAGCGCATCCAGCAGTTTCAATGCTCATCCCCCTCGAAGGGGATGCAAGTACAACGGTCGGATGACCTTCGAGGTAACCCATGACGTTTCAATGCTCATCTCCCTCGAAGGGGGATGCAAGTCTTTGATGCCGGCGATACTTTGCGCGGCGCCGAGGTTTCAATGCTCATCCCCCCTCGAAGGGGGATGCAAGGTCTTGACGGGGAAAATCTTGTTGTAATTGAAGCCGTTTCAATGCTCATCCCCCTCGAAGGGGGATGCAAGGGGGAGCGGGTCGCGGACGCAGCGTTCCTGCGCTTGTTTCAATGCTCATCCCCTCGAAGGGGGATGCAAGGAAGCCCAGCCCGCACGCGATGGCGAAGTGCTTGTTTCAATGCTCATCCCCCTCGAAGGGGGATGCAAGAACGCCTCGCCGCGCAGCAGACCCTGCTCGCCGTGGTTTCAATGCTCATCCCCCTCGAAGGGGGATGCAAGGCCGGGGTTGGTCCCCACACTTCTTCCATGTGGTTGTTTCAATGCTCATCCCCCTCGAAGGGGGATGCAAGGGGGAGCGGGTCGCGGACGCAGCGTTCCTGCGCTTGTTTCAATGCTCATCCCCTCGAAGGGGGATGCAAGGAAGCCCAGCCCGCACGCGATGGCGAAGTGCTTGTTTCAATGCTCATCCCCCTCGAAGGGGGATGCAAGCGGCGTCGCGGCATGTGGGTGCACTTGGGTCGCGTGTTTCAATGCTCATCCCCCTCGAAGGGGGATGCAAGTCCACCGACGCCCCGTCGTACCCTTGCTCGTCGAAGTTTCAATGCTCATCCCCCTCGAAGGGGGATGCAAGTGAGCGAGGGCCTCGTGCCGAGCGGCGTGGACATCGTTTCAATGCTCATCCCCCTCGAAGGGGGATGCAAGGCGAGCGGGAAACTTAAGACAATCTGGACGCGTAATGTTTCAATGCTCATCCCCCTCGAAGGGGGATGCAAGCAGACGGCGCTCGGCGTGATCCTCGATAAGCTCCCGTTTCAATGCTCATCCCCCTCGAAGGGGGATGCAAGCGCCGTGCATCGCGCTTTGAACCTCCTCACCACGAAGTTTCAATGCTCATCCCCCTCGAAGGGGGATGCAAGTCTCCGCGTTGTCGTACGTCGACACGCTGCTGCAAGTTTCAATGCTCATCCCCCTCGAAGGGGGATGCAAGGCCGCTCGTACGATTCCTCGGACGGCTCCTCGAACGGTTTCAATGCTCATCCCCCTCGAAGGGGGATGCAAGGCTTTGGATGACGTGTTCGAGCGTGGCGAGGATGTGTTTCAATGCTCATCCCCCTCGAAGGGGGATGCAAGGGGGTCAACGAAAAACTTCGTTGTGCAGACAGTATTCGTAGTGTTTTTCGCGAACCTTCCCTGTGAGAGGTCAATAAACCGGACTCGTTGTCATGATACTCGTGCTGGCGCACATCTAGCACTGCGCGAACCTTCCCGTAAGTGCTCGTCACGCTCGGTTCGCGCGACTAGCTTGCCGGATCAAACACGGTGACTGTAATGCCGCGCCGCCATGCTCCCGGTTCTGGATGACGAATTTCAATGTCCCTTCTGCTTCGTGGCGTTTCGGTTCGCGCTTCGACTCGAACACTTTCGTGCAAGAGGAAGGAGGGGGCGTTCCCGAGTGGGTCGTCGTGTGTAAAGACAACGACGCGAAGGGTACTTGTGGTGCCCGTCGAGTGCGAGCGGTGGTTGTCGTACATTCGCACGAGGGCGGTCCAAAAGAGGGACAGGTCATCCTCTGTGACGAACGGCGCGGCGTCACTATGAGGTGAATACTGACCGGTTACGACGTAGGCCCCGTAGGGAACGCTCCAGCGTTCCCCGAACGTGGTGCGCTTATGAGCGTCTTCTTCTTTCGTCACCACTACGCGCGCCAAACTGTCGGATACGGCTTCAATCGGATGAACACTGTTCCCCATGTGGATTTGTAGGGCGCCTTTGACCTTGCCGGCCTTGTGACTTCCCGTGTCCATGGTGGCCCCGAACATCCGTACGTCGAAGTACTGCTGCAGCATGTGCTCGCGCGCTTTCTCCTCGCTCTCGCGGTTCTTGCTGCTCTTCCCGACCCGCTTGACGAGGTTCTTCAACAAGTCGAGCGTGTCACGCGTCGCCTTCCCCTTTAAATCAGACCACAATGCCTTCAATTCCTCTGAGTCCAGCGAGCCGTCATACGTGAGCTTCCGGGTGTCCTCGTCGAGGCTAAATGCAGGTGGAAGCTCCTCGACGAGCTCGGTCAGTGCGTTCAATTGAGCGTCGGTGACGACTTGATCGGCTTCTTGCGTGGCCATGAGACCGTTGGCTTCGTAATTCCGTCGGAGCGTCGCGTTGAGAGGGGCGTCCCTTTCGATGAAAATCCTGTACCTGTCGGCATCCTGTTTGACGAGCTTGACGAAGTCCCGCACCTTCCGCTTGACACTGGCATCCGTGACGCGCCCCAACCCAGTCCGCGCGTCCATGCGAGGGCGGTTGGCGGCATCAGGGTCACCGTTCGGATTGCCGTCCTTTACTTGGAAGACGAGGACGAAGTCGTGCCGCTTGCCAGGATCGAGAAGTGGGCTACCAGGACGAAGGGCGTCCTCGAACGGCAACGTGGAGCTGGAAGTCAGGGTCATTTGATTCCTCCTGAGGAATGAGTTTCCTTGTAGTACCCGAGGACGAAAGCCGTCTTCTGCTCTGGTGAAAGCGCACTCGGTACGTTGTCCGGCGTCAACTCGGCGGTAAGCTCGGCAATCCGTCGTGACAGGGTATAAGCGAGCCCAGGCGAAGTGCGGCGCAGTTTAGCGAGGTGGGGACGCGTGGCCGTCACGATCAAACCGATGGCTTGCGCTGGGTTTTGCGCGGCCAGTCCGAACATGCGGTCCGCGACGGTGGTGCCTACCTTGCCGAGGGCTCGCCGTTGCGCGTACTCGGCGACTGCGAGCAGTTGCCCTGTTCGGTACGCGAGATCCGCAGGGGATGGAGGTTCGGTCATGGCGTCTCCTTCTGAAAGAACGTGGGTCGCGAACAAGGTGAGTTGAGCGAGGGCCGCGAGGCCCGGCGTGATGTGCTTCGGAGTTTTCGCGCGAGTCGAGATGAAGATTGGAAGGCTCGCAGAAAGCAAGGTGTTTTGCAGGACGTGGGACAGCAAGTCTTCGTCCATATGTGGTGGAAGCTTGCTTCCTTTGATTTCTTTTCCTTGCGACGACTTTCTTCCCGTGGCAGGTGAAGGCTGGTGCGTGGCGGACTCGAGCATGCCGCGGATTCCGTACGTGATCGTGGTGCCCGCGTACGGCACGGTTGTCCGGCGGAGGAAGGTTCGCACACGAGCTTGAATCACGGGAAGATGCTCTTGCACTCGGCCTCGTACGATCAAGCGACCCGTGTTGCTGGCCAACAAGAGCCCTTGGAAGACCGCCGCGTCCAGGGTGGGCGGGTGGTGCCCGGAGATGGGCGCGGCGAGGAGTTGGCGGGCATGCTCCGGGGATGGGGCGAACAAGTCTTCCTCGAGGGAGAGCTCGTCGGCCTCGTTCGTCCAGTAAACGAAGGACGCATTCCGAAGGTAGACGCGGTGTTTGGTGTCGTCGAGGAGACCTTGAATGGCTTTCGCGAGGCGTTCGGCCGTGACAGTGCTCAAGCCAGTTCCGAAGGAGTTCTCGAGGCCATACGAGTCGAAAGCTTTCTCGTTCGCACTGGCCAGCAAGGGCGACTCACGCTTGCCGTTCCCTCGAGCACCTGGGACGCCTCGTATTTTGGTTGTCGCTGGAAGTCGTTGCGTGAAGGGGGCGTTTTGTCCGGTCACGGCGTCCGGCAATTGACGCGCGTTCGTTTGCAAGGTCTGCTGCCAGTACGCTTGCAACGCGGGGTCGTCATGCACGTGGTTTCCATCAACCAGGAACACCAGCATCTGCTGCGCCTTCCTACCCTGTGGGAGTTCCGGCGGCGTCTCCAATTTTCGAAGGGCCGTGAGGAGACTGGTCAACGCGGGGTGGTTCGTGTCCCGCACGGCTTGCTCGAGGCTTTCGAGGAACGCTCGGTGCCGGTCCGGGGACTTCGCATCCCGTGGAATGCCCAGCGAGTACTCGGCGGTATCACAGGCTAAGGCGGCTACGGATCGGTTTGTCCTTGACGCTGCCAACTTGGGGAAGAGCACGGGTCGAATCGTCTCGTCGGCTGCGATCAGGGGAAGGCGAAGTTCGTCGTTTTCGATGTGCGCGATGATGTCAGGACGCCCGAGCTGGTAGCCAGCCACGTCTTGTCCGGCCACGTTCCGCGCGTAGTACTCGAGGAGTTCAGCGAACATGGTCATGCCCCGGTACGCGGAGGATTCCGTTGTCGAGGTGCGCTCCGAAGTACTCGGGTACGGCACGGCCTTTCACTGTTCGCGCGCCATCACTTCCGTGACGCGTGAAGGTAAACGGTCCCCGCTCGTCTTCTTGGTAATTGAGTCGCAGCAGCATCATCCCTAGGTCGCGGGTGACGTCAATGGGGCGTTCGCTGCCGGTGGGTCGAGTGAAGTATGCGTGGAACTCGCGCAGACCGAGGTATGGACTGTGGAAGTTGCGGCCACGTTCCACGCGATCCATGAACATCCCCGTGTACTTCTGCACGGGCGCGGTCGCGTGGGATTCAAGGTGAATCCGAGCTTTGATGACGTACGCTACGTCCTTGAGCGCGAGGGTCGTGCGTTGTGTGCGCCGTTCGCTCGCGGCGATGTACGACTGCCGTGGCGTCTGCCGGTCTTTGATTTCGTTGCGGGTGATGCTGACGTACTCGATCGGGTTGAGAACGTGAATTTCCGTGATTTGGTAGTCGAACTCGGGCTTCCAGAAGATGGCTTTGAGAAGGTTGTGGGCGGCCGACGGAGTCATCACGTCATACGTGACGCGTTCCACCTTCAATTCGGGGCGAGTGAAACACGCCAGGGGACCCCAGACTTTCACGTGAACGAGATTCATGGTCCTCCTAGAGGTCGAGGAGCGCTCGAGCGCCGAAGACGGGATGATACGGGCCGATCCAGACGGCGAGGCCCGAGGGCAGTTCCTCGATGAGCCCAGCGGCTTGTGCTTTGCGGTACTCGCCTTCTCGGAGGGAGATGGCGTAAGGCGCGAGCGTCCGAAGCAACCTGCGAGAGGGATGGCGTTCGAGTTCGGCGAGACGCGCGTGAATATCCGCTCGGTACGGAACGTACACGCTCGTGGTGTCCTCGGGAATCAAGCGGTACCGTTCCTCGGTGTCCGCGAACGCGTGATCCAATCGCGCTTGCAGCACACAATTCGCGTCGGTATCGATCGAGCGGTACACGTCAGCGAAGTATCGGGGCGCCGTTTCCCGGTCGTTCAAATTCGCTCCGCGTTCCAGGTGGCGTTGCGCGTGCCTCGTGAGCAGGCCGTACCCGCCGGTGGGAGGCAGCGTTCCTTCGTCGGGAATCACGATGCTGACGCGGCCGGGTGAGTGGAGACGGCCTTCGCGGTTGCAGCGCCCTCCGGATTGAATGATGCGGTCGAGGGGACCGAGGGCTCGCATCACGAACGGGAAGTCGACGTCCACGCCAGCTTCGATGACTTGGGTGCTGGTGAGGCGGCAAGGTGCCCTTGCCGGAAAGGGGAGGCGAGGATCCAGGCGTGCTCGAACTGTCCGTAGGACGTCCGCTCGGTGAGCTCCGCATTGCAAGGTGCTGAGGTGGAGTGCGTCCGGATCTTGCAGCGCGTCGTGAAGAGCGATGGCGTCACGCCGTGTGTTCAGGACGGCCAATGCTTGACGTTCGGACAGCACTTCATCGGCGAGGTCCCGCCATGAGCGGGGGTTCGGATGGTAGTGGTACGTGACGCGTCGCAGCAACTCAAAGTGCCGCTCGGCCTCCTTGACGGGCACGATGTCCGTGACGGATCGAAAGCCGGCGAGGTACGGCGAGGTGCCTTCGAGCGCGGGCTGAGTGGCGGTACACAAGACGACGCTGCATTGGTAGTCGTCCACGAGGGCTTGCAGCATGGTGACCGTCGGTTGGGTGAGGGCGACGGGCAGCGTTTGCACTTCGTCGATCACGATGACGCTCTTGGCGATGTTGTGAAGCTTTCGTGCTCGGCCTGGCCGAGCGGTATGCAAACTCTCGAGGAGTTGCACGGTTGTCGTGACGATAAGCGGCGCATCCCAGTTTTCGCTCGCAAGGCGAAGTCGACTGAACGGAGTTTCGGCCGGTGAGGCGGAGTGATGCTCGACGACGCTGGTAGGACCGAACAAGCCCCGGTACACTTCTGCCGTTTGCGTTGTGATGGAGGTGTACGGCACCGCGATGATGACGCGCTTCAACTCTTGCTGCACGGCATGTTCGAGAGCGAAGGCAAGCCCACTGCGTGTCTTTCCACCACCTGTCGGGGTGGTGAGCCGAAAGACGCCGCGGTCGGAACGGGCGCTCGCTTGGCATCGCTCGTAGATTTCCTTGCGCGTGGCGTTCACCGGGGAGTCGACGGCGTCGCGTTGCAACGCGTCCTGATCGCGTTGCAGGACGGTCAGGAGGTCGGAGAGGTTGGGTTGGAGAGTGACGTCGCGTTGTTGAGCGCGGTGGGGTTGGAAGTGCGCTTCCGTGTCGAGGTAGTCGGCATCGACCAAAGTGCTGAAGAGCATGCGCTGCCATAGTTCGCGGCGGAGTAACTCGGCGCTTCGGCCCTGTGGGGTGTTCGTGGGCGCTTTGGGAAGCGGGTACGAGAGTGCCAAGGTTTGCAGTTCGGGCCACAAGGCCAGAGTGGCTTGCCGGATGTCTTGATACGCGGGATCCTGCTGGACAGCTGTCAGGAAGCTGTTCAGGGCGCTCTTGTTGATCAAGCCGCTGTGATGACCGCGCAAGGCGTTCACGAGGTGCTGAGCGTTAAGTTCGGCGGCGAGCAGCGCACCGTACCGGGCGTGCGAAGGATGAACGTCAGGGTCTCGATCTTCGAACAGCGCTTGAAGGTAACGTTGGAAGGCAGGGTTGAGCTTCCCGGCATCATGCAAAATGGCAAGCGCTCGAGCGTGCTGTCGTGCGTCGAACCGGTCGGCGAAGGATTCGGCCAAGCGGCAGACTTCCGCTACGTGCTCTGTGAGCTTGTGGAAGGTGGACTCACCTGGGCGAGGTGTGTGCGCGTACATACTGGGGTTCCCCGTGAATGGCCTGAGTGCTTGCCGTGATTGAAATTGCATTCAGGTTAACACTCATATAAGCGTCGCCAACAGCAAATGTGGGTGCCCACTCCCGAGCGTGAGCAGCATCGGCATGTTTGCTTTCAGGAGGCTTCACTATGGCTTGGTTCACCCGTGAAAGGCGCGCCGCCAGATCGGAGCCAAGTACGGCAACAGGCCGACTTGACTTGTATTCGGTGCGTTCAACGCCTCAGCGGGATTGTTGCCGTTGATTCTTAAGGCTGTACACGGACAGGCGCTTCTCGTCTTCCATCACGTCCCGGTACAAATCGCTGGTGATGGACGGGCGAGCGTGACCTGCAATGGCCGACACGACTTCGAGTTTTTCTCCGCCGCGCAACCGGTGGGTGATGTTCGTGTATCGCCCCGCGTGCGAACCGAAGTGGCGAATGCCCGCTCGCTTGCAGAGGCGGTCGATGCTTCGATTGACGTTGCGTGGGTGCATGAGGGTGCCGAGCGCCGTCGTGAAGATCAGACCGCACTCCTGCCACGCTTCACCGAGTGCCGCGCGGTCGTGTTGCTGTTTCGCTTGGCGCTCGCCAAGGACGTCGAGGAGGTCGGCGCTGCCGTACAAGGTCCGGCGGGAGCCGGCAGTCTTTAAGGGACCGATGACGGGCTTATTGCGAAGGAGCTTCACTTGCTGTTCCACGCGGATCGCGCCCGTGTGGAAGTTGACGTCCTGCCAACGCAAGCCGAGCGCTTCACCTCGCCGCAAGCCGAGGCTGAAGAGGGTGTAGAACAGCGGGTACAAGGCGTCGTCTTCGGCGGCGGTCAGAAAGCGGTCCAGCTCGTCGTCCGTGAGGGCTTTACGCCGTTCGCTCTTCACGCTTTTCTCGGCTTCAGTCGCCTTCACGCGAATGCCGCGGGCGGGATTGACGGCGAGGAGTTCCTGCTCGATGGCCTCGTCGAAGGCGGCCCGCAAGTGCTCGAAGACTTTCGCTCGGCCGCTCGCCGCGAGGTTCTTGCTCGCCAGGAAGGTCTCGAGGTCCCTGAGGTGCGTGCGCTTGACGGTTTGCAAGCGCAGCATCTTCAAGTTCTCGGGGACGTACAAGCGGAGGCGCGTGGCGTACAACTCGTACGTGGTTTCGCTGACGTGCGGTTTGCGTCCTTCGAGCCAGCGACCCAGCCATTCCCCGAGGGTGATGCGGTCGGGAGAGGCCAGCAGACCCTTGGCTTGTGCGGCCATCGCAGTGGCAAGTGCTTTCTTGGCGGCCGTTTCGTTGGGGGCCGTGCCTGACTTGCGGCGTTGCTTGCCTCGCTCGTCGAACCCGACGGTGAGCGACCACTGCCACTTGCCGCTCGGTAACTTGCGGACGCTGCCCAAGCCGTTGCCGCGTTCACGTTCCCGCCTCTTCCTGTCTGCCTGGTCTGTCATGTGTTACTCCTCGCGGTACTCCAGCAAGTCGTTCATTCCGAGGGGTTTGCCCGTCAAGGTGCGGAGGGCGTCGATCAACGCTTCAAGGGTGGCGCGATCGAAGCGCTTCGGTCCGTCACCTCGATTGACTCGGTAGATCGTGTTCTCTCCCAGCCGATGCCCGCGCTTGATGGCTTCGACTTCGACTTGCCGTGCCGTCAGACCGTTCGCCTTCAACACGTTCCCGAGCTTCCACACGAGCTTCCCCATGCTTCACCATACTCCTTTCTCTAGCAGAAGTACTAGGCATCGTCATGATCAGAACCCTGGCTTCAAGCCAACGCGCACATGCGCAAACAACACAAGAAGCACCGGGGTAGGGGGGACCAAGGCGGCCACACTCGGATGAATCGTGCCGCGTGTATTTTTTCCGACTTCACCATTCTTTCGTCTCCGTGCGGGTTCATGCTGCGTCGACGGCGAACGAGCGCGAGGGTGGAAACGCGCCTGATTCCTCCTGCCGCAGGCGCCATGTCGCTCCTTTCGCCGATGCACTCGAACTTGCGCGGACCCGACTCAAACCGGAGGGGTCGTCCCACCCCTCCGGTGCCACACGCGAAACAGGGAAGTCGGGCAAGAGCGCTTGCCTCGAATTCCAGCTCGTCCTACACGGACTCCAGCAATTCGAGGCACTCGGGCAATGCTGATGTGACACGGTATGCTTTCGGAGCGCCTCGTTCGCTCAGCGTCGACTCTTCGACCTTCCCCTCCACGAGGAGGGTTTGAACGGCCGATCTCACCGCGTCTTTCGCGGCCCGCTCCTTCAGGGCGCCCGCCTGCATCGCGACCTTCACCAAGTCACCGTAACGCACCCAATGCCCAGCGCTCCGCTCCACGTGCCGCATCACTGCCATAGACGCGAGGGACGTTCGCGTTGAGGACTTGCCATCTGGCAAGTCGTGAAGTTCGATGCTGAGAATGTCGACGTCGCCCCCGCCTTCGCGGACGACTTCCACCCCGAAGGCGTAGCGGGAAGGCGCGTAACTCGCCTTTTGAACTTGCCAGCGCAAGACGTCATGCCCTTCGACGCTCGCGTCCTCGACCGTCAAGATGTGCACGGCGCGAACCTGTGCCATCTTGGCGACGCTGCCCGTCACACCCCGCGCACCGTCCCGCTCGCCCGCTTGGGCTTTCGGCAGGTGATCGGTCACGATCACGGCCGCTCCCGTCGCCGTCGCCAATTCACGAAGCGCCACCATCGGTCCCATGACGGCGCTTTGCTTGTTCGGATTCACCCCCGGGAAGCTTGCCATGAACGAGTCGAGCACGACCGCGATGATGTCGCGTTCCAGCACGAAGGGAATCAGTTCGTCGAAACTGTTCTGAAGCAAGCCGTGCTCGTTCGGCTCCAACACACGAACGAGTTCCATGCGACCGTCGGGAAAGGCGTTACGGTGCTGCTCCAGCCAATAGCGCACGCCGCGCGACTCACCGTCGTCCGGGGCGTCGGTGTTGATGTACAGCACGCCCCCGTGCCGCACCGCGCGCCCCATGAAGCGACCGATGCCGGGCGGACGCGTCACCTGCCAAAGAAGGTGTGTGAGCAGGGTCGTCTTTCCCACGCCTTCCCGCGCGGCGACCAAACTGACGTTGCGCATGGGGAACAAGTCCTCGTCGAGGAACTCGATCCGTTGGAGAGGCGCGTGAAGATCCACGTCCCGGAAGTGGTCAAGCGTCACGGTCGAACGCCTCCCAGGAACGCACGCTCCAGTCTCGCGCGGGTTTGCCCCACTGCCTCAAACCCCAGTCTTGCCCGCTGGGCGCCGCTCGTTTCGAGGCAGTCTCGGGGTGCCTCTCTGAACCGGGCTGCCTGGATGCCGACGCGTCGATCGCTTCCAACAGCCACGCTCGCAAAACGGACACCCCGTCCTTTCCGAGGAGGTCGCAAAAGTCTCGCCCGACGGGTAGGAAGGGGAGACTCCGGACGTCCGAAGCACCCTCTTGGTACGCGAGTCGAGCCAGGCGCTCCTGGGCGTCCCGCCCCGCTCGGTCGTCGTCGGTGTAGAGGTACACGACCCGCGACGCGAGCCCCGAGACGTGCGGCCAAGCGCTCGCGCCCGCCAAGCCTTGCACGTCGAACTGCGCGGCTGCTCGTAAGGCTCGGTGGGCGGCGACCGCGTTGAGCTCGCCTTCCACGAGCAGCAACGCGCTTCCTTGACCGTACCTGGGGGAGCACCACGCGGGCGAGCCGTGCCCTTTGAGGCGGTACACGTAACGCTCCAGGCTCCGCGTCCGCAATTCCTCGGCGGTGCCGGCATTGCGGACCTTCAATCCCCATGGACGTCCGTCCGGGCCGCCTACCGTCAGCGCGAGCGCGCCTCGATGCGCGAGAACCTTCCCCGCCCGAGTGCGGAAGGGCCGCGTGAGCTTCCCAGCGTCGAGGGCGCTCTCTCCCCACAACCCTCGACGTGCGAGTTCGCGGGCGCCTGGGTCGTTCTCGTCAAGCGGCGAGACCAGACGCGTGAGGCGGTGGCGCTCGTCCTCGGATAGAGGCGAGAAGTTTCCTCCTCCTGTGGGCAGGGCGTGGATTGAAGGCGGCTTGACGATTCGCTGGAGGGGCGTGCTCGCCCCTGGCAAGTTCGCTCGCGTTTCCAATTCTCGCCGAGCTTCGGCAGGCGAGTAGCCGCATTGCAGGAGGAAGTCGTACGCGTCCCCGCCCGCGTCGTCCCCACCAAAGCGCTTCCAGCGCCAGCATCCATGCTTGGATCGGAAGACACTGAAACTCGGATGACGCTCCTCGTGACCTGGACGCGGATCGCGAATCACGCCGCCTCGTTCTACGCTCCATCCGGAGGCAAGTTGCGGGCCGCACACGTCCTCGATCAAGTCAGGCAAGCTGATCTGCTCGACCGCGTCACGAATGCGCGTCATGCCTGAACGCCTCGGTAACCCATGCGTCGCAAGTCCGTCAGTAACTTCCACGCGGCTTCGGTCTTCCGCCCTCGAGCGATTTCGGACAGGAGATACTGCTCGAGGGTTTGCCATCGGCGGCGAGAGGCGCGAGTCACGCCTTACGCCCGTTGAGGAATTCCACGATGGCTTCTCGTGGAATGATGTACTTCTTGCCGTACCGAATCGAGCGGAGTTGACCGGAACGCAGCAGTTCGTACACGGCGTTCTTCCCCAACCGCAGAACTGCGGGAAGCTCTTTGACTTCATACGCCGCTCGATCCAGAACCATCAGGTGGGAGAAGGGCGCGAGCGTCATGCGCGTGCCTCCGAGCGATCACGAAGGAATCGTCGCAGATCGCGTTGATCCACGACGCGCACGTGGTGAAGGCGAGCGGCCTTCACGAGACCTGCGTCCACCCAGCGCCGCATCGTCTGCTCGCTGACGCCTGCTTCTCGTGCGGCTTGACCGACCAGCAGCAACTCTCTGACTTCGTCCATCTCGTACTCCTTCTCCATCGTAGGAGCGCATCGAGCAGGTAGGCTGAATGCGCTGGGCCACGGCTGAAATGCGGTGGGGTGCGCCTGCCAGTCGCGTGTCCCGCCTGGGTCGTGTTGTCGACAGCTCAATCCTGAACGTGGGCTGTATCCTTGTGAGCAGACGGCGGGCCAATTGGCAGATGGTTGGCTCGTTATGAAGCTCTCGCTCACGCCTTCAGGGTAGAAGCTGTGGGGAGGACGTGACTTATGGTCCAACAACGACTACACACGAGTTTTTCCTGCACCTAGAGCGACAAATTATGCGTTGAGGGCTAAATCATACGCGTGCGACCTGTTGGAGCTAAAAACCGCTCTGAGAGCGAGTCGAACTTGCAAGTGAACGTCGTCGATGGACAACCGACACTCCTCGTTCTCTTGTAACTCTGAAGTCGTAAACCGAGCTGTACCTTGAAGCCCTCGTTGGAGGCGATGGCTCCTATTATTGGCATCGGTTGAAGTCGCGTGGGAAGACACCCTCTCCCCGCGCTTTCACAAGGACCGCTGGACTTTCGCGCCACCCATGTGACTTTCGCGGTTATCAATAGCATCGGTCGAAGTGGAGCGGGAGGCAGCGTGCCCGTCCTTGTGTAACGAAGGTAGAACCTCCGAACCATCCCCATGGTCATCAATAGATGCGCGTTCGACAATGTACACGCCGTGATCACGCACATTTTTTAGAGCGATGGACGTAGTGTCGATGTCGCAGATTTTATCCAGCAAAGGCCTAAGGTCCGAGGAGCTGGCATTTGCGCCCACAACATCTTGTGCGCAACGTAAGGTGGGGTTATGAAAGCCTTCAAGCTACTGATTCCTACTGTCTTGGCCGTGCTGAGTATGGCGAGTGCTGCGTCATCGCCTTTTACGGGTAAGTGGGTGAATCCTCAGGTACCCCAGAACACGTTTGAATTCTTGTCGAAGGGGAGGTTGCTCGTCGTGTCCGGTGGACTTTCGATGCCTATAGGAGAATATGAAGCAATTTCAAGTAAACGAGTGTTATTGATGTACCGCATGGTTGGCTTCGGTATTGATAATCCGGTAGCTACAACAATGACGTTGAAGAATGGTCGATTGTGCTTTGACGAACTTGAATACCGCAGCAACTGTTACACAAAGTCAAAGAATTAGAAGTTGCCCTAAAAACTACCTAGTCGTTCTCGAGAAATAGGGCTGCCTGAAATCTAATATTGCGGCTGTAGTATTAATGCGATTATGTTATAGTCGCACTCATCTAAGCCTTCCTGCTGCAAATAGGATTGTACAGTAAAAAGGGCTGTGGATTTATACTATTAAGGATAAAATTCTG
The DNA here is from genome assembly GCF_003217515.1 of Deinococcus yavapaiensis KR-236. Lineage (NCBI taxonomy): Bacteria > Thermotogati > Deinococcota > Deinococci > Deinococcales > Deinococcaceae > Deinococcus > Deinococcus yavapaiensis. The sequence goes on from NZ_QJSX01000003.1 coordinate 345,996, forward strand.
ACCTCGCAAACGCTGGAGAATGTCCTCGTTCTTGTAAATCAGTAAGGTTTAGGTGAAGCCATGGGAAAAAACTCTAAGAAGGACAACTGCGCCACGTCGCAACAGCTTATTAACGCCCTAAGGAGTGACGATCTCGCTACTTCTAACGGGGCGCTGCTTTGGTTTAAAAATCATGTCAAAGTTGTTGATGCTGGTATTGAGCTTTCATTTGCGTACCAGGAAGCAGTGAGAAAGTCAGCAGATTCCATTGCAAAGTTAATGAGAGAGATTCTAGATGGTTTGGATGACGTAAGATGCCCTGACAGCGATTGGGTATTTATGGTTTTATACAATGTAGATTTGAATGATCCGGGATCAGTAAAGGCGATAGTAGATCACTACGCTCATAAATATGGAAATAAAAGAAAGCTGAGAGATGCATTCTTATCCGCTATTGCATCAATTTCTGCGATAGATGTAGGAGTAGCCCCACAGGAAAATGGCAAATTAGAAGTAAAAAGCGCAGAAAGTCTTACGGATCTAGAGGGGAAGAAGCTTTTGTCAAGCAGTGAACCTAGTAAGGCCCACTTGGGCATATACTGGTACTATGTTCGTAAAGATTCTGATTTTGACGATGAATCTATAGATGATCTATTTGAAGAGGCGGTAGAAATATCCGCTAATTACATTCTTGATGCCCTATGTGACGGCTTTAATTCAAGCAGATCGAGTATCGGTATTAGTTATAGCGACATTTATGACTTATTGCACGACGCAGATTTTCACGATGAAAGATATGCTGAAATGACTTTTCGACGTAGCTTAAAAAATATGCCTTCGGGGAGTCTGGATGCGGCGCAGCTTTCGAAGGCCTATTGCTCGATTGAATTAAGCCTACGAAGCTAAAAATGTTGCTAAATATGTCACTCAATGCGTAGCAACTTTTGGGCCGTATCGTCCAAAGGGAGTAGCTTGCGAAGGGTCGTTATCTTTTTACGCTGTGCCCAGAAGAAATCACAGATGCGCAATGATTACGCCTCGAACCATTACCGTCCCAGCTCCTCCAAGTCGATGTTCAACTTCTTGGAGAGCTGCACGAAGTAGATCAGGACGTCCATGACTTCCTCCTTGAGCGCTTCCAGGGAGGCACCCGCCGCTTCAGGCTGGTGGGATTGCTCTTCGGTCAGCCATTGAAAGTGCTCCATCAACTTGGCCACCTCCACCAAAAGCGCCATGACGAGGTTCTTCGGCGCGTGGTACGCCTTCCATTGTCGCTCGTGTGCAAATTCGAGGAGGCGTTACTGGAGAGCTGGGAAGTCCATCACAGCAGGGTAGCAGCGGACCTCTAGCGTTCCATCCGAGACCGGTTGAGGGCAAACAACGTTACTTACGCTTGTTCTCGTACATCAGAATAAAAGACCAAGGTACTTATTGACATTTTCAATGATCGCTGTCACTATGGTGCGTGTCAGAACCCACCTCTTTCCCTGACTTCTACGGCAGTCTCGACGACCTCGTCAACACAGCCAATCAACTTCTTCCTCGCTTCATGCCAGACATCGATCGTGACGCCCGCGTCACCGATCTCGTGAACCCACGCCTCGTCCGGCACTACACGAGCGAAAACCTGATCGACCCTCCCCAGAAGGAAGGTCGGGAGGCCCGCTATACCCGACGTCACCTCCTCCAGCTTCTCACCCTTCGCAAGTTGATGACTGGCGGATTGTCCGCCGGCTCGGCAGGCGACGTGCTGCGCAACCGATCCGACCTGGAGCTCGAAATGATTCTGCAAAGCGGCTGGAAGCTCAACGTCACCCCTGACCCGAAAACCCACCAGGGCGGCAGTTCTCCCAACCACGACCGCCGGTTCGCCTTGATAGCTGGGGCTGTTGGTCTGAACAGCGTGGTGGGCGCTCTTGCCGTCCCAACAACAGCCCGTTTGAAGGCCGCCGCTCTAGCCAACAAGTCCAAATCCACCCATGACGAGTCCGTCCAACGTCACCGCTGGACTCACGTTGAGCTGGAACCCGGCTTCGAAGTGCACCTTCGAGACGACTACCAATCGCCGAAAACGCCCGCTGAACGCGAACGCATCGCGAAGCTGATCATGGATCTGCTCGCCCAACACAAACGCAAGTGACCCGCCAAGGAGGCCGTATGAACGAACCGATCATCACCTTCAAGCCGCTCCGCCCTTCCATCCCGTCCGGGGAGGACGTCACCCTTGAGGTGCTCGTCCGCATTTCCACAGCACCGGTGGAACGGGTCATCGAACGGCCTCCTTTGAATGTCGCCCTCGTCATCGACCGGAGCGGCAGCATGGCCGGCACGCCCATGCACACGGCCCGGGAGGCCGCCAAGGCTTTCGTGCGGGAACTCGGGCCGAACGACCGCGTCGCCGTCGTCGCGTTCGACAGCACCGTCGAACTCACCGTTCCAAGCACGTTCGTCGACGAGCCGGACCGCATCTGCGCGGCCATCGATGCAATCCGCACGCGGGGAAGCACTGCACTCTACGCCGGGTGGCTCGAGGGCGCGCAGCAAGTCGCCCTGCACCAGCAGGACGGCGTCATCAACCGCGTGATCCTCCTCAGCGACGGACACGCGAACGTCGGCCTACGAACGGCCGAAGACATCGCGCCCGCCATGCGTGGCTTGAACGAACGAGGTGTCAGCACGAGCACCATCGGCATCGGCGATTACTACGACGAGACACTGCTCGCCGCCATCAGCACCGCCGGGGACGGCAACTACCACTTCGTCGAACACCTCGACCAACTCGAGCCCGTCCTGCGCTTGGAGCTGGGCGAACTCACCTCCTCGCGTGGCCGCCTCGTCAGCCTCGGCTTCGAACCGAACAGCGCACAAGACGTGACGGTCGTCGATGTTCTCAACGACCTGCCGAAAACCCCGACAGGACGCTTCATGCTCCCGAACCTCCTTGCTGGAGGCAGCGTCGACACCGTGGTTCGTTTGCACGTTCCATCGGAAGCCGGGATGCAGGCGAACGTCGTCCAGCCGTTGACCGTGCGATTGGCCTGGACGGACCCGGAAACTGGCGTGAGGACGACGCGGCGCGCGACGCTGGAGTTGCCCGTTTTGCCCGCCGACGTCGCACGTGCGCAACCCGAGGATCCGGACGTTCGGGATCGCGTGACGCACCTTGAACTCGCGCGGCAACGCGCGCTCGCCGTGACGCAAATCGACCGTGGTGACTACGCGGGCGCGTCGAGCACGATGGGCGCGATGGTCGGCATCACAGCGTACTTCATGGACCCAGCCTTGCGAGATCGAGAACAAGCAGCCATCCAGGATCTGCATGACGCGTTGGGCAACCGGCAGTACGAGAAGGCGCGCAAGAAGGCGGATTCCGAGGCGTACTTGCGCCGCCGCAGCAAGTAAGCGCTCGAAGCAATGAACATCCTCGTTCACGAAAGGCGAACTGCATGCAACAGTCGAACTTGCCCAACCGGAATGATGACGCCCTCCGTTACATCCTCGCCCTGTACCTCCTCGCGCACGAAATCGCGGCCCGAGAAAAGGACAAGGGGCAGAAGCAGAAGATGGAAGCGGTCTTGAAGTTGAAGCGCGAGGCCCTCGCCGAACTGTCGGAGCCCGCCGATATCTACCGAGTGCAGAAACGCCTGCGGGAGCTGAGCTCGAAGCTCACCCCAGCGGAGGCTCTCCGGTTGATGGTGGACCTCGCCTTCAGCAATCCGTTTTCCCCGTACGAACTGTCGTTCTCCCAGAAGGTATTCGAGGATGCCCTGCGAGACGTCGCGCCCCCCCTCACGCTCCTTGGTGGAGACGCACAAAGAGCCATCGCCGAGAGGAACGAGGCCTTGAAGGCCCTTGCCGGACCCAATTGGATTCCACTTCTTTACGTGGGTGGCATGGCGATCATGGCGGCACTGGGAATCTTCTATGGCCCGGTGCTGGTCGGGCTCGTTGGTGCGGGAATGTCCGGAGCGGCGGCCGTCACAAGCGGGCTAGCCTTTCTCGGAGGGGGCAGCATGGCGTTGGGTGGGATGGGCATGACCGGGGGGCTTTGGTTGGTCTCGACTGCCTCGGCCGTGACGGGAGCGGTGGCATGGGCAGGGGGAATGACGATTTTGAAGGTGCTTCGACACTTGGGTCCGTCGGGCGCCCTGATCGAACTGGCGAAGCTCGTGACCACCTTCAGCCTCCTACTTCAACGGGATCTCCTTGGCAACGCTGCAGCCAAGGAGTACATCACGAACCTCGAGGCCCAACTGAATGCTTTGGAAATCGAGATCGAGGAGGAAAAACGGTTGAATGACAAAGGCGCGAGGAGAGTTAGGGATCTCGAGGCAACGAAAGGCATCATGCAGCGCGCGCTCAACAGGATGCATGCCTGTTTGAAGAAACACGGAACCAAAATAGAAGACGCGGCTTGACCGGGTGCGAGTGTGGGGAGGGAGGTGTAACAACCGCCCTCCGCTCGTAGTCCGATTGCCCTCGTCATCAGCGCGCAAGTGCCTGCACGACTGCATCCGGAGTTGCCGTGCGACATCATTTATCTTACTTTTGCAGTTATTGGTGTGTCAGGAAAGGTTTGTCAGCGATGTCTGCAGAACAAGAGGCGTCCGGTGCGAACAGAGCCCTTGAGCTGGGTGACAGACCAAAGCTGACGAGCCATTATCAATAATCCGTCACTTGTGGGCCATGATCAAGTTTTCACGTCCCTCGAGTAGCCCTAGAGGGTGCCAAGGAGGGGTTTGAAGTTCAGGCAAAGAGTTTGTTCGCCAACAGAAGGCAAAACGCCACGGTGTGAAAGCCAAGCAAGGTCGAAGACAACCGCTCCAAATCCCGTCCCAACCGCCTGAACCTCGACAACCAGCCGAAAGACCGTTCGACCACCCAACGACGAGGTACCAAAATGAAGCCCTTGCTGGCTTCCGGTCGCTTCACCACCAGCAGTTCCACTCCACCGTTCGCGGCGTCCAACGCTGTCTGCTGCCCGGTGTACCCCTGATCCACGAAGGCTACTTCCACCTTGACGCCCGTCACTTCCTGCACCTGCACGCACAACTCGTGCACTTGAGCGCGGTCCTGCTCGTTCGCTGGCGTGGTCATCAAGGCCAGTAGGTGACCGAGGGTGTCCACCACGATGTGCACCTTGGTCCCCTTGCGTTTCTTCGCGCCGTCGTACCCGGCACGTGCACCGCTCTCGGGGGTACTTTGCAGGGTACGGCTGTCAATGATCACCGCGGTGGGTTCGGCGCCTCGAGCTTGCTGAACTCGTGACAGGATGCGCAGGTCGTGCAGCATGTTCTCGAAGCAGGCTGCTTCGAACCATCGGGCCGCTTGTTGCCGCACGACTTCGGGTGGCGGGAAGTCATGCGGAAGGTAATCCCATTGCGCTCCTGTGCGAGTCATCCAGAAGAGGGCGTTGAGGACGTCACGCAACGGGTGTTTGCGCTGGGCGGCATGCTCAGGAGTGAGGAGCAGGTACGGAAGCACGAAGTGGTACGTGTCGTCGTCGAGGTCGCTGGGGTAGGCACGGCGCGTCATCCCTCAGTGTGGACTGATCAGAATGACCACACCTCGTTACGATCCCCTTCTTGGCACCCTCTAATGGCACGTCAGCTTTAATTTGTCACCTTACACCGGAAGGACTGTCCCATCATCCGGAACCGCCGTCTGGCCTTCGAAAGCTTTAATTTGTCACCTTAGACCGGGAGTACTGTCCCATCATCCGGAACCGCCGTCTGGCCTTCGAACGCGGCCTGCCCCTCGGCGAGCACACGGTCACGCGTGGCAAAGCGGGCCAGATGCACCAGCGCCAAAGACTTCGCCCCTGCCGCCCTCGCCATCTCACCCGCTTCCCTCGCCGTCGGGTGCATCAGGGCCGCCGCCCGACGCGCCGCGTCCTTCCCGTCGGACTCCGCGACCAGGGCGTCGCATACGAACAGATCCGCTTCGCGCGCGCACGCCACGAGCGCGTCGCACGGCACACTGTCCGCACTGTACGCCAGCACCTTGCCGCCGCCCTCCACCCGCACTGCCAGCGTCGGCACGCGGTGCTGCACCTCGAAAAAGCGCAACTCGAA